>NZ_CP120360.1:609320-913980 GCF_029510815.1 Janibacter sp. DB-40
TGGCCAAGGGAGCCGTCCGCGACGGCCACCTGGTCAAGGTGCTCGGCTCCGGCGAGATCTCGGTGAAGGTCGACCTCACGGTCGATGCCTTCTCCGCGAGCGCCAAGGAGAAGATCGAGGCGGCCGGCGGCAGCGTCACCGCACGCTGACCCCCTTCGGTCCCTGCCTCGAGGCCGTCCCGCTCACGGGACGGCCTCGAGGCGTCTCCGGCCGGCGTGTCCCGGACCACCAGGGTCCCCGCGCGACCCCCGACCCACGGCAGGTATCGTCTGTCAGGTTGTGTCGCCGCACGGCGGCCGATACCCAACCGGCCAACTGCATCCCACGGCACCGACGGCACCGTTCATGGAGGATCCACGTGCTCTCCGTCTTCACTCGGGCGTTCAAGACGCCCGATCTGCGGCGAAAGCTGCTCTTCACGCTGGGCATCGTCATGCTCTTCCGCCTGGGGACCTTCGTGCCGACGCCGAACGTGAACTACTCGGCCGTCCAGGAGTGCATCGACGGCGCCCGCCAGGGTGACGCCGGCAACCAGCTGCTCGGCATGGCCAACCTCTTCAGCGGTGGCGCGCTGATGCAGCTGTCGATCTTCGCGCTGGGGATCATGCCCTACATCACCGCGAGCATCATCGTGCAGCTGCTCACGGTCGTCATCCCCCGATTCGAGGCGCTGAAGCAGGAGGGCCAGCAGGGTCAGGCCAAGATGACCCAGTACACGCGGTACCTGACGATCGGGCTGGCCGTGCTCCAGTCCGCGACCTTCGTGACCTTCGCGCAGAACCCCGCTGCCCTCTTCGGCAACGCCAACTGCACCCAGATCCTCTACCGCGACAACGTCGTGGACACCATCTTCATGGTCCTGACGATGACCGCCGGCACGGGCCTGATCATGTGGCTCGGTGAGCTGATCACGGACAAGGGCGTCGGCAACGGCATGTCCCTGCTGATCTTCACCTCCATCACCGCGACCTTCCCCGGCTCGCTGTGGGCCATCCAGCAGCGCGACGACCGCTGGGACCTCTTCATCCTCGTCATCATCATCGGGCTGCTGATCATGGCCGCCGTCGTCTTCGTCGAGCAGTCGCAGCGGCGTGTCCCCGTGCAGTACGCGAAGAAGATGGTCGGTCGCCAGATGTACGGCGGGACCTCCACCTACATCCCGATCAAGGTCAACATGGCCAACGTGATCCCGATCATCTTCGCCAGCTCGATGCTCGCGCTGCCGCAGATGGTGGCCCAGTTCCAGTCGGACCCCCAGGGCAACAACCCCGCCTACGTCGACTGGATCAATACCTACCTGGTGCAGGGCGACCACCCGATCTACATGGCCGTCTACACGGTCATGATCCTGTTCTTCACGTTCTTCTACGTCTCGATCACGTTCAACCCGAACGAGGTCGCGGACAACATGAAGAAGTACGGGGGTTTCATCCCCGGTATCCGGGCCGGGCGACCCACGGCCGAGTACCTCAGGTACGTCATCACCCGCATCACCGTGCCGGGTGCCATCTACCTCGCCTTGGTCTCACTGATCCCGCTCATCGCCTTCGTGCTGATCGGGGCCAACCGTGACTTCCCGTTCGGCGGTGCGTCTATCCTCATCATGGTGGGCGTCGGTCTCGACACGGTGAAGCAGATCGAGTCCCAGCTCCAGCAACACCACTACGAAGGATTCCTGCGCTGATGCGTCTGATCATTCTGGGCCCCCCCGGGGCCGGCAAGGGCACCCAGGCCAGCCGGATCGCCGAGCACTACGAGATCCCGGCGATCTCGACCGGCGACATCTTCCGGGCCAACATCAAGAACGAGACCGAGCTCGGCAAGCAGGTCCAGGAGATCCTCGCTTCCGGCGGCTACGTCTCCGACGAGGTCACCAACGCGATCGTGGCCGACCGCCTGCAGCAGGAGGATGCCTCCCGCGGATTTCTGCTCGACGGCTACCCGCGCACCACCGCGCAGGTGACCGCTCTCGACGAGATGCTCGCCGAGTCCGGCCAGGAGGTCGACAAGGTGCTCGAGCTCGTCGTCGACGACGAGGTCGTCGTCGACCGGCTGCTCAAGCGCGCCGAGGTCGAGGGACGCGTCGACGACACCGAGGAGGTCATCCGGGAGCGGATGGCGCTCTACCACCGCGAGACCCAGCCCCTGTCGTCCGCCTACGACCAGCGCGGGCTGCTGGTCAGGGTCGACGGGGTCGGCGAGGTCGACGAGGTCGCCCGGCGCATCGTCGACGCGCTCGGGTCCTGACGGTCGAGTCGTCCCGGTGGGTCTCTTCGCACGTGAGCGGGTCCGCGCGCGCACCCCGCAGCAGCTGCGGGCCATGCGCGTGGCGGGGCTGCTCGTCGGGCGCACCCTGGCCATGCTCCGGGAGGAGATCCGCCCGGGGGTGACGACGGGGCAGCTCGACGCGCTCGCCGAGGACCACATCCGCAGTGGCGGCGGGATCCCCAACTTCCAGCTCGTGCCCGGCTACGAGCACACGCTGTGCACCTCGGTCAACGAGGAGATCGTCCACGGCATCCCCGGTGACCGGGTGCTGCGCGAGGGCGACCTGCTGAGCATCGACTGCGGTGCCGAGGTCGAGGGCTGGAACGGTGACGCGGCGATCACCGTGGTCGTCGGCGGTGCGCAGGCCGGTGACCCGGCCGCGGCCCGCCTGTCCGAGGTCACCCACCGCTCCCTGTGGGCCGGCATCGCCGCACTCCGCCGCGGTGGGGACCTCAACGACGTCGGCGGCGCGGTGGAGGACTCGGTGCTCGCGGACGCGCGTGCCGACGGCGTCGAGTACGGCATCGTCGCGGACTACACCGGCCACGGCATCGGTGAGCAGATGCATCTGCCGCCCATGGTGCCCAACTACCGCATCCGTGGTCGGGCGCCCGGCACCCCGGTGGGCAGCACCATCGCCATCGAGCCGATGATCACGCTCGGTGCCGAGGCCAACCACGTGCTGGCCGACGACTGGACGGTCGTCACCGACTCCGGGCGGCCCGCCGCCCACTGGGAGCACTCGGTCGCACTGACCGAGCACGGCATCTGGGTGCTCACGGCCCTCGACGGCGGCGAGGCCGAGCTGACCGCTCGCGGCGCCCCCTTCGGTCCCGTGGACTGACCGGCCTCCTCACCCGACGTCGTAGACCAGCTCGACGACCCCTCCGGCGAACCGACGTTCGCTGCGCAGCCGCAGCGGTGATGTGTAGCCATCCGGCAGGAAGCTCAGGCCGCCCCCGAGCACGTGTGGGACGACGTAGGCGCGGACCTCGTCGACGAGGCCCGCTCGCAGGGCGCCGGCAGCGAGTGTCGGGCCGCTGAGCGACACATCACCGTCGGCGGACGCGACCAGCTCGCGCAGCGCACCGCCGTCCAGCCGCGACCACAGTCGCGTGCGGGGCGCGTCGACCGATGGGAGCGAGCGGGAGACGACCACCTTGTCGGTGTCCTGCCAGGCCTGCGCGAAACCGCGGTACTGGGGTGACTCGAGATCGGCGGCCGGTGGGTCCTGCCAGTAGCGCATCGTCTCCCACATGTGGCGGCCGTAGACCTCCAGCGCGCTGGCGGCCTGGATCCGGTTGAAGTGCTCGTGCAGCTGCGCGTCCGGCTCGGTCCAGTCGAGGGATCCGTCGGGGCCGCGGACGTAGCCGTCGAGCGAGACGAGCATCCCGTAGCTCAGTCGTCCCATCGCTCTCCTTCGTGGCTCGTGGTGGGGCAGCCACCGCCACCACCCTTCCCACGGTGGCGCGCTCGGCGGCCGGGCGCAACACCTGCGGGTCCCGGGCACGACGTGCTCCGATGTGGCGCACGTGACGCGGACGGCCCCTCCCCACGGCCATGCCGATCGGTAGGGTGCGAAGTCAGTCATGCCGTCTGCCGAGCCGACGGTGTCGTGTCGATGAGGAGCACCTCGAGGATGACCATGCCCCCTGACAGTCCCTCCGGAGCCGATGACGTCCTGAGCCTGGCCGCGGGATTCCCGCCGGCCGATCCGGACACGTGGGCCGACATGGCCGCGGCGGTGGTCAACAGGTCCCGTACCGACGAGGACGCGGTCGACGGGGCCGGTGCCGTCGACGCCCTCTCGAGCGAGCTGCCCGGCGGTCTGCGGATCGACCCGATCCACTGGCCGCAGGAGCGCAGCCTGGGTCTGCCCGGCGCGATGCCCTTCACCCGCGGCCGGGGGCCGCGCGACCCGGAGCTGCCGTGGCACGTGTGCCAGCTGCACGACGACCCGGACGCCACGACCAGCCGCAGGGCGGTCCTCGAGGACCTCGAGCGGGGGTCAGCGCCGTCTGGCTGCACGTCGGTGACGACGGCATCGCTGCCGACGACCTCGTGGAGGTCCTCGAGGACGTCATGGTCGATCTCGCCCCCGTGACGGTCTCCTCGTGGACCGACCAGGCGGCGGCGGCCGCCGCGCTCGTCTCCGCGTGGGAGGCGAAGGGGTCGACCCCGCCGTCGTGCGCGGCAGCCTCGGGCACGACCCGATCGGCCTGGCGGCTGCCGTGGGCGGCACCCCCGACCTCGACCCGCTCGCCGACGCGGTCACGCTGTGCGCCGAGCGCTGGAGGGGCGTGCGGGCGATCACCGTCGACACCCGCGTCCACCACGACGCCGGAGCCAGTGACCAGGACGAGATCGCCCTCGCCCTCGCGACCGCACTGGACTACGTGCGCCACCTGACCGCCGTCGGGGTCCCGGCCGCCGAGGTCTTCCGCCGGGTCGAGTTCCGCGTCGCGGCGACCGCAGACCAGTTCGTCACGATCGCCAAGCTGCGCGCGCTGCGTCGCACGTGGGCGCGCATCGGCGAGGTCCTCGAGGTGCCGCAGGCCGATCGTGGCGCATGGGTCCACGCCGTGACCTCCTGGCGCATGCAGACCCGCACCGACCCGTGGGTGAACATCCTGCGCGACACGATCGCCTGTCTCGCGGCCTCCGCCGGGGGCGCCGATGCCATCACCGTGCTGCCCTACGACCACGCGCTCGGGCTGCCGACTCCCTTCTCCCGCAGGGTCGCCCGCAACACCCAGTCGATCCTCGCGGCCGAGTCCAACGTCGGCCGGGTCGCCGACCCGGCCGGGGGCTCCAACTACGTCGAGACGCTCACCGACGACCTCGCCCGGGCGGCGTGGACCTGGTTCGGCGAGATCGACGCCGCGGGTGGGGCCGCTGCTGCGCTGGCCTCCGGCGCCGTCGCCGAGCGCCTGGCGGCGACGCGCGCTGCTCGGGACGCCGACCTGGCCACCCGTGAGCTGCCGCTGACCGGCACCTCGACCTTCCCGCTGGCGGGGGAGCGGCTCCTCGAGCGCACCCCGCGGGCGCAGGTGACCGCCGACGGGCTGCCCCGTCGGCGCGACGGGCAGGTCTTCGAGGACCTGCGTGCGCGCACCGCCGCCGCCGGCGACGTCGCCGTCCCGGTCCTCGCTCTCGGCTCCCAGCGCGAGCACACCACCCGGGTCAGCTTCGTCGCCAACCTCCTCGGCGTCGCCGGCGTCCGCCCCGCGACCGTCGAGGTGGCGACCGCCGACGACATCGCCGCGGCGGTCGAGTCGGCGAAGGGGGCGAAGGTCGCCGTGCTCGCGTCCTCACGCAAGGGCTACGAGGGTCTGGCCGGTCCGACCGCCGAGGCGCTGCGCGCCGCGGGCGTCGAGCAGGTCGTCCTCGCCGGGCCCGCGAGCGAGGCGCCCGACACCACCGTCGACGGCGAGATCGTCGCGGGCATGAACATCGTCGCCTTCCTGGGCGACCTCCTCGATCACGTCGGTGCCACGCAGGCAGGAGCGAACGCATGAGCGACGCGCACACCATCCCCACCTTCGACACCGTCGACCTCGGCGACGGCGCACCCGCCCCCGACGGGCGGCAGCGCTGGCAGGAGGCGCTCGAGGCGACCCCGGGTGCCGCCGACGGCTGGACCACCCCGGAGCACATCGAGGTCGCCCCCGTGTACACCGAGGAGGACACCGACGACCTGGACTTCCTGCGCACGGTCCCGGGCAAGGCCCCCTTCCTCCGCGGTCCGTACCCGACCATGTACGTCAACCAGCCGTGGACGGTCCGGCAGTACGCCGGCTTCTCCACCGCCGAGGAGTCCAACGCGTTCTACCGTCGCAACCTCGCGGCCGGGCAGAAGGGCCTCTCGGTCGCCTTCGACCTCGCGACGCACCGCGGGTACGACAGCGACCACCCACGCGTCGCCGGCGACGTCGGCATGGCCGGTGTGGCCATCGACTCGATCTACGACATGCGCACCCTCTTCAGCGGCATCCCGCTGGACCGGATGAGCGTGTCGATGACCATGAACGGCGCGGTGCTGCCGATCCTCGCGCTCTACGTCGTCGCGGCCGAGGAGCAGGGGGTGAGCCCCGAGCAGCTGAGCGGCACCATCCAGAACGACATCCTCAAGGAGTTCATGGTCCGCAACACCTACATCTACCCCCCGCAGCCCTCGATGCGGATCATCTCCGACATCTTCGCCTACACCAGCACGAAGATGCCGCGGTTCAACTCGATCTCCATCTCCGGGTACCACATGCAGGAGGCCGGGGCCACGCAGGACCTCGAGCTGGCCTACACCCTCGCCGACGGCATCGAGTACATCCGGGCCGGGAAGGAGGCGGGGCTGGACGTCGACGCGTTCGCACCGCGGCTGTCGTTCTTCTGGGCCATCGGGATGAACTTCTACATGGAGGTCGCGAAGCTGCGAGCGGCCCGCCTGCTGTGGGCGCGTCTGGTCAAGGAGAACTTCGGCCCCGAGAACCCGAAGTCGCTCTCCCTGCGCACCCACTCGCAGACCTCCGGCTGGAGCCTGACCGCGCAGGACGTCTACAACAACGTCGTGCGCACCTGCGTCGAGGCGATGGCCGCGACCCAGGGGCACACCCAGAGCCTGCACACCAACGCCCTCGACGAGGCGATCGCCCTGCCGACCGACTTCTCTGCGCGGATCGCGCGCAACACCCAGCTGGTGCTCCAGCAGGAGTCGGGCACGACGAGGGTCGTCGACCCGTGGGGTGGCAGCGCCTACGTCGAGCGGCTGACCCACGACCTCGCGCAGCGCGCGCTCGCGCACATCGAGGAGGTGGAGAAGGCCGGCGGCATGGCCAAGGCCATCGAGGCCGGCATCCCGAAGATGCGCATCGAGGAGGCGGCCGCCCGGACCCAGGCGCGGATCGACTCGGGGCAGCAGCCGTTGATCGGGATCAACACCTATCCCGTCGACGAGGACGAGCCCATCGAGATCCTGAAGGTGGACAACGCCGCCGTGCGCGCGTCGCAGATCGCCGGGATCGAGCGGCTGCGGGCCGAGCGCGACGAGGAGCAGACCCAGTCCGCCCTCGCCGCCCTGACCGAGGGTGCGAGGGCCGACGGCGGCACCATGGAGACCAACCTGCTCGCGCTGGCCATCGACGCCGCGCGCGCGAAGGCCACCGTCGGTGAGATCTCCTCCGCGCTGGAGGAGGTCTACGGGCGCTACACCGCGCAGATCCGTACCATCTCGGGTGTGTACCGGGACGAAGCAGGGGCGGGCGGAGCCGTCGAGGAGGTCCAGGCCAAGGTCGAGGAGTTCGAGCAGGCCGAGGGCCGTCGTCCGCGCATCCTCGTGGCCAAGATGGGCCAGGACGGGCACGACCGCGGCCAGAAGGTCATCGCGACCGCCTTCGCCGACCTCGGCTTCGACGTCGACGTGGGTCCGCTCTTCCAGACCCCGGCCGAGGTGGCACGCCAGGCCGTCGAGGGCGACGTGCACGTCGTCGGGGTCTCCTCGCTGGCCGCGGGGCACCTGTCCCTCGTGCCGGCGCTGCGGGCCGAGCTCGACGAGCTCGGCCGTCAGGACCTGATGATCGTCGTCGGCGGGGTCATCCCGAAGCAGGACTTCGAGGAGCTGCGGGCCGCCGGTGCCGACGACATCTACCCCCCGGGCACCGTCATCGCCAGCGCCGCGGGCGGTCTGGTCGACCAGCTGCGGGAGCGGGCCGCCGCCGCCCATGGCTGAGTCGGTCGCCGACCTCGCGGCGGGGGTGCGCGCCCGCTCCCGGGCGCACATCGCCCGGGCGATCACGCTCGTCGAGTCCTCCCGTCCGGACCACCGGGAGCGCTCGAAGGCACTGCTCGCCGAGCTCGCCGCCGACACCGGCCACGGGTTGCGGGTGGGCATCTCCGGCATCCCCGGTGCCGGCAAGTCGACCTTCATCGATGCGCTCGGCATCCGGCTGATCGAGAAGGGGCACCGCGTCGCGGTCGTGGCCGTGGACCCGAGCAGCGCCCGCACCGGCGGGTCCGTGCTCGGTGACCGGACCCGGATGGCTCGGCTGACGGCGAGCGACGACGCCTTCGTGCGCCCGTCCCCGTCGGGGGCGCACCTCGGGGGAGTGGCCCGCGCGACCCGCGAGTCGATGCTCGTCCTCGAGGCAGCCGGCCACGACGTCGTGCTCGTCGAGACGGTCGGCGTCGGGCAGTCGGAAGTCGCCGTCGCGGAGATGGTCGACACCTTCCTCATGCTGGCGCTCGCCCGCGGCGGCGACCAGCTCCAGGGGATCAAGCGCGGCATCCTCGAGATGGCCGACGTCATCGCAGTCAACAAGGCCGACGGTGAGCACGCCGGTGACGCGCGCGTCGCCGCCCGCGAGCTGTCCGGCGCGATGCGCCTGATGAACCCGGACCCGCAGGCTCGTCGTCCGCCGGTCCTCACGTGCAGCGCCTACACCGGTGACGGGCTCGACGAGGTCTGGGACGCCGTCCTGGAGCACCGCGCGTGGCTCGAGTCGCAGGGCTCGCTGCAGAGCCGCCGCGCCGAGCAGCAGCGCGAGTGGATGTGGGCGATGGTCGACGCCGAGCTGCGGGACGCGGTCCGGCACTCGCCCCGGGTGCGCGAGCTGCTCACCGAGATCACCCCCGGCGTGCGCGCCGGCCGGGTGACTGCCGTGGAGGGCGCCGAGCGCATCATCGCCGCCTTCTCGGCCGACCTCGCCGACCGGGACTGATCCCTCAGCCCTCCGCCGGGGCACCCATCGTGCGAGGGGCGATCCCGGCGCGCCGGGCCTGGTGGAGCAGGATCGCCATCATGATCAGCGTGGCGATCCCGCCGAGCCCGCCCGCGGCGGCGTCACTGGTCGTCGTGTCGGTGATGTAGGCGCCCTCGAGCCCGCCGACGAGGGTGAGCAGGACGATGAGGACGACGTTGTTGACCGTGTGCAGCACGATCGCCGCCTCCAGCCCGCCGGTGCGCCAGGTCAGGTAGCAGGTGGCGAAGCCCATGGCACCCAGCTGCAGCAGGACCCACGGGTCCAACGAGGCGTGGGCCAGGGCGAAGAGCACCACGGACAGCGCGGTACCGACGGCCAGTGCGACGACCGGCTTCCTGATCCAGGCCCCGACCCCCTGCAGCAGCCCGCCGCGGAAGGCGATCTCCTCGGCCGCGGCCTGGAACGGCGTGGTGAGCAGGGTGATGAGGATCAGCCACGGCCAGTGATCGGGGCGCTCGGTGACCTCGCCGCCCTCCACGAACCATCCCAGGACGATGTACGCACCCCAGACGACGAGGGTGACCAGGCTGGCGCGGCCCAGCCACCGCCACCGGATCCGGCCGGTGACCGACAGCAGCTTGCCCATCGGTCGCCAGTGACCCAGCCGGGTCGCCACGAGGGTGGCCGGGATGAGCGCGATGAGCATGAGGTTGCCCATGAGCATCGTCACGGGAGCGGTGAGGTCGATCTCCGCCATGCTCAGGTCGGGGTCCCGCATCGCGGGGTCGACGATCAGCCAGATGATGGTCAGGGCGAGCAGCTCGAAGACGAAGACACCGATGCCCAGCGTCAGGGCGAGCAGCGGTCGCCACCAGCGGTGGCCCTCCGTGCGCATCTGGTGCACGTAGCTGCGTGGTTCGTCGTCGGGCAGTGCCCGCAGCGACCTCCGGCGCCGGGGTGGGGCCATCGGCGCGCCGGCGGGACCGTACGGGAGCGAGGGGAGTCGACCGGCCGCCCGACCGCGGACGGCCGCGGCGAAGTCCAGCAGTAGCGGGTGGACCCCCGCGTCCGTGGCCAGCGGGTAGTCGGTCAGTGCGACGAAGGGGGCGCCCGCCGCGCGCACGGTCGCCGGCTGCGACCCCCGGTGGGCCTCGGGGAACCACACGGTGCCCGGGGCGTCGACGTAGTCGCGCGCCGCTCGCCCGCCGGCGACCGTCTGCGGCAGCTCGAGCGGGCCATCCCCGACGATCCCCGCCAGTCGGGAGCCGGGCGTCGCGTGCACGAAGGGGGTGGACCCCCCTTCGCCGGCCACGGGCCCGACGAGGGGGACGTGGAGCTCCAGGGCGCGCGCGGTGGTGGTGTCGTGGACCTGCGGGTCGGCCGAGGCCGGGGGAGCGAGCAGCCAGAGGCCGTCCACGTCGGGGGAGGGATCGGCTCCGGGGGGCAACAGCTCGACCGAGGCCTCGGGAAGGACGGCGGCCAGGGCGCGGCGGGCGTGCTCGACGCCGGCCCACTCCGGGTCCCCGACGAGGGCAAGGCGCGGACCAGTCATGGGTCGATCGTACGGACCGCGGCGGTCGACCCCGTGGTGGGGCCGACCGCCGCAGACGCGACACGCGGCCGGGTCAGCCGGGGACGTCGCTCCGGTCGTCCGTGGTCTCGTCCCGCTGCGTCGCGGCCTGCTCACCGGAGACCTCACCCCGGTCGAGGGCCTCCCTGCCGGCGAAGACCGCCTCCTCGGGGACACCGCGGACCTTCGTGACGAACTGCAGGTTCTCCTTTTGCAGGGCGACGAGGAAGCTGATGCCCGCGAGGAACATCAGGGTGAACATGGGAAGCCCGATGACGGTGATCACTTGTTGGAGGGCATTGAGGCCCTCGTCGCCGGCCAGCACGATGAGCAGCGCCGCGAGAGCGCCCTCGCTGACGCCCCAGAAGACGCGCTGGCGGGTCGGGCCCGAGTCGCCGTCACCGGTGCACAGCATGTCGACGACGAGGGAGGCGGAGTCGGAGCTGGTCGCGAAGAAGATCGCGACGATGATCACCGCGAGGCCCTGGACGAGCGTCGTCAGCGGGTAGTTCTCGAAGAAGGCGAACATCGACAGCGGGATCGACTCCGCCACGGCCGCCGAGATCGGTCCCTCCGAGCCGTCCATGCCGTCGATCCGCAGCGCCGACCAACCGAAGATGACGAACCAGATGATGGTGAAGATGCTCGGCGCGAAGAGGACACCCAGGACGAACTCGCGCACCGTGCGCCCCTTGGAGATGCGGGCGAGGAAGATCCCCATGAACGGGGCCCAGCTGACCGTCCAGGCCCAGTAGAAGACGGTCCAGCCGCCTTGCCAGCCCCAGCCGTCGTCCTTGGTGATGTTGGCCAGGGCGTCGTTCCAGAGCATGAGCTGGGGGAGCTCGGAGACGAAGTTGCCGGTGGTCTCGAAGAGCTGCCGGAGCAGGAAGAGGGTCATCCCGCCGGTCAGGAAGACGAAGACCATCAGGCCGATCGCCATGGCGATGTTGATGTTCGACAGGAGCTTCACGCCCTTGTCCAGGCCCCGGACGATCGAGGTGACGGCCACCGTGGTGAGGACGATGACGATGGCCACCTGCAGCGTCGTGTTGTTGGCCCACCCGAAGAGCTCGCCCAGACCGGCGCCGATCTGCGAGGTGCCCAGCCCGATGGAGACCGCGACACCGAAGAGCGTGCCGAGGATGGCGAGGATGTCGATGGCCCGCCCGATCGGGCCGTAGATGCCGTCCTTGAGGAAGGGGTAGAAAACCGAGCTGACCCGGACCGGGAGCTCGTAGCGGTGGATGAAGTAGGCGAAGGCGAGACCGGGCAGGCAGAAGATCGCCCAGGTGTGCAGGCTCAGGTGGTAGAGGGCGAAGTTCATCCCGTCCTGGGCTGCCTCCACGGTGTACGGCTCCACCCCTGCCTTCGGCGGGTTCGAGAAGTGCGAGATCGGCTCGGCCACGCCCCAGAACATCAGGATGGTGCCGATGCCACCGGCGAAGAGCATGGCGAACCACGAGGGGAAGCTGTACTCCGGCGGCTCGTCCTTGCGTCCGAGCTGGACCTGCCCGTAGGGGCTGAAGGCGACGGCGAGGAGGATGATCAACCACGCGGTGACGCCGAAGATGAAGTACCACCCGAGGTTGGTGACGATCCACTCGCGGCCGGCGCTGAAGCTCTTGTTGAGTTGGTCGGGGAAGATCAGCAGAACGATGAGGAAGGTGACCATGAGCCCCGCCGACACGAAGAAGATCGTCGGTTGGGTCCGCAGTCCGAGTTTGCGGGCAAGGGCGTCCATCGTCGGCCTTCCAGTCGTACTGGGACTCACCCCGAGGCGCCGGAGGTGAGTCTGGTGCTCGGAGACACTAGTACCCACATCACGCGGTTGGCACCCCGAGAGCGTGACGATTTCGCTGCTGAAGGCCCCGTGCCGTACTCTTGACTGTCGGTCACGTCTGTCTGCCTTCCTGCTGTGCCGGGAGGCAGGGCCAGTGTGGCCGGACGAGGGTCGACCCCATCCGGGGGACGACCACCGACGGATTGAGAGGGTATGGCCAAGAAGGACGGTGTCATCGAGGTCGAGGGCACGATCATCGAAGCGCTCCCGAACGCGAACTTTCGGGTGGAGCTGACCAATGGTCACAAGGTTCTCGCCCACATCTCGGGCAAGATGCGGCAGCACTACATCCGGATCCTCCCCGAGGACAAGGTCGTGGTGGAGCTCAGCCCGTACGACCTGACCCGCGGCCGTATCGTCTTCCGCTACCGCTGATCCAGGCGGTCACCGCGTGCCGGTGACCGCTGGGAGAGGCACCACGAGCACGACCCGTCGCCACGCACCGGGGGCGGGACAGATCGAGACAGATGCGAGACGGCAATGAAGGTTCAGCCGAGCGTCAAGAAGATCTGCGACAAGTGCAAGGTGATCCGCCGCAACGGCCGGGTCATGGTGATCTGCGACAACCTGCGCCACAAGCAGCGCCAGGGCTGATCGCGGTCCACCAGGACCGGTGAGGCGGGGAACCGGGTACTTGCCCAGATCCTCGAGCAACGCCAACTGAAGAAGCACGCACCACCCGGCCCCTGCTCCCCGCGAGCAGGACGTCACCCCCGGCTCGGAGGCCGGGGACCGAGCGGCCCGCGACCATACGCGGGACCACCCGCCGGACTGGTGGTGTACCAGACCTCCGAACAGAAGATAAGGAAGCCATCACATGGCACGTCTTGTTGGAGTCGACCTCCCGCGCGAGAAGCGCGTCGAGGTCGCCCTGACCTACATCTTCGGTGTGGGCCGCACGACTGCGCAGAAGGCAGTCGCGGCAACCGAGGTCGACCCGAGCACCCGCGTGAAGGACCTCGGCGACGACCAGCTCGTCGCCCTGCGCGACTGGCTCGAGGAGAACGTCCAGCTCGAGGGAGACCTCCGCCGCGAGGTCGCTGCCGACATCCGCCGCAAGGTCGAGATCGGCACCTACGAGGGTCTGCGCCACCGCCGTGGCCTCCCGGTGCGCGGCCAGCGCACCAAGACCAACGCGCGCACCCGGAAGGGCCCCAAGCGCACCGTCGCAGGCAAGAAGAAGGCCTGATCCCTCATCCGCGGGCGCGGCCGAGCCGCGCGCGGTGAGCACCACACACCGAAGCACTTCGTAGGAGAAACATGCCCCCCAAGACCCGCGCCACCAAGGTGCGCCGCAAGGTCAAGAAGAATGTGTCCGTGGGCCAGGCCCACATCAAGAGCACGTTCAACAACACCATCATCTCGATCACCGACCCCACCGGTGCCGTGATCTCCTGGGCCTCCGCGGGCCAGGTCGGCTTCAAGGGATCGCGCAAGTCGACCCCGTACGCCGCCCAGATGGCCGCCGAGGCCGCGGCCCGCCGCGCCATGGAGCACGGCATGAAGAAGGTCGACGTCTTCGTCAAGGGCCCCGGTTCCGGTCGTGAGACCGCGATCCGCTCCCTGACCGCCACCGGCCTCGAGGTCGGCGCGATCCAGGACGTCACGCCCAGCCCGCACAACGGTGTCCGCCCGCCCAAGCGCCGTCGCGTCTGAGCAGCAGAGATACGGGAGACAGATAGAACATGGCTCGTTACACCGGCCCCATCACCAAGAAGTCCCGTCGGCTCAAGCTCGACCTCGTCGGCGGCGACAAGAACTTCGAGCTCCGTCCCTTCCCGCCCGGCCAGCACGGCCGTCGGCGGATCCAGGAGAAGGAGTACCTCACCCAGCTGCAGGAGAAGCAGAAGGCCCGCTTCACCTACGGCGTCATGGAGAAGCAGTTCCTCCGGTACTACAAGGAGGCGGCCAACCGCCCCGGGCAGACCGGTCACAACCTGCTGACGATCCTCGAGACCCGTCTCGACAACGTCATCTACCGCGCCGGGCTCGCCCGCACGCGTCGTCAGGCCCGCCAGCTGGTCACGCACGGCCACTTCGAGGTCAACGGCAAGCGCACCAACGTGCCCAGCCAGCGCGTCGAGCAGTACGACATCATCACCGTCCGCAAGCAGTCGGTCGAGGCCTTCCCGATCCAGCTCGCCCGCGAGACCTTCGGTGAGCGCCCGGTCCCGGCGTGGCTGCACGTCATCCCGGGCAGCCTGAAGATCCTGGTGCACCAGAAGCCGACCCGCGAGCAGATCGACACGCCGCTCACCGAGCAGCTGATCGTCGAGCTGTACTCCAAGAACTGATCCAGTTCCACCGAGGGTGGCTCCTGCGGACCGATGCGGGAGCCACCGTCGGGGTCGCGCCCCGACACCTTCACGAGGCGTCATATAGCGGTCGCCCGTGGGAAGGAAGAACACCGTGCTCATCGCACAGCGCCCGAACCTCAGCGAAGAGGTCCTCGCCGACAACCGTTCGCGGTTCGTCATCGAGCCCCTCGAGCCCGGCTTCGGCTACACCATCGGCAACTCCCTGCGTCGCACCCTGCTCTCGAGCATCCCGGGTGCCTCGCTGACCTCGATCCGGATCGACGGCGTGCTCCACGAGTTCTCCACCGTCCCCGGGGTCAAGGAGGACGTCACCGAGATCATCCTCAACATCAAGTCCCTCGTCGTCTCCAGCGAGAACGACGAGCCGGTCGTGATGTACCTGCGCAAGTCGGGTGCCGGCGCGGTCACCGCCGCAGACATCAACCCGCCGGCCGGTGTCGAGGTCCACAACCCGGACCTGCACATCGCCACGCTCAACGACAAGGGCTCCCTCGAGATGGAGCTGACCGTCGAGCGCGGTCGCGGGTACGTCTCCGCCCAGCAGAACAAGTCCGCTGACCAGGAGATCGGTCGCATCCCGGTCGACTCCATCTACTCGCCGGTGCTCGCCGTGACCTACAAGGTCGAGGCGACCCGTGTCGAGCAGCGCACCGACTTCGACAAGCTGGTCGTCGACGTCGAGACGAAGAACTCGATGGCCCCCAGGGACGCACTGGCCTCCGCCGGCAAGACCCTCGTCGAGCTCTTCGGCCTGGCCCGTGAGCTCAACGTCGAGGCCGAGGGCATCGACATGGGCCCGTCGCCGACCGACGCCGCGATCGCCGCCGACATGGCGCTGCCGATCGAGGACCTGGACCTGACGGTCCGCTCCTACAACTGCCTCAAGCGCGAGGGCATCCACACCGTGGGTGAGCTCGTCGGTCGCAGCGAGGCGGACCTGCTCGACATCCGTAACTTCGGTGCCAAGTCGATCGACGAGGTCAAGGCGAAGCTGCACGAGATGGGGCTGACGCTCAAGGACAGCCCTCCCGGGTTCGACCCGACGGCCGTCCCCGGCTACAACGACGAGTACGACGAGCCCGGTGACGAGGACGCCTCGTTCGCCGAGGACGAGCAGCTCTGACCCACCGTTATTCGTGACCTGACCGCCGTACGCGGTGAGGTCAGACCTCCAAGGAGAACACCATGCCCACCCCGACCAAGGGTCCCCGTATCGGGGGCGGCCCGGCCCACGAGCGCCTCATCCTGGCGAACCTGGCCACGTCGCTCTTCGAGTTCGACCAGATCACGACGACGCAGGCCAAGGCCAAGCGGCTGCGTCCGCTCGCCGAGCGCCTGATCACCTTCGCCAAGCGTGGCGACCTCGCCGCGCGCCGCAAGGTGATGACCGTCGTCAAGGACAAGGGCGTCGTCCACCGCCTCTTCGTCGAGATCGCGCCCGACGTGGCCGACCGGCCCGGCGGCTACACCCGCATCACCAAGATCGCCCCGCGCAAGGGCGACAACGCCCCGATGTGCGTCATCGAGCTCGTCCGCGAGCCGGTCAACGCCAAGCCGAAGCGCGCCGTCGTCGCCGAGGCGGAGGGTGCCACCAAGCGCTCCGCCAAGGACGAGGAGGCCGCCGCGGCCGAGGCCCCCGCCGAGGAGGCCACGACCGAGGAGACCACCACGGAGGCCACCGAGGCTCCGGCCGAGGAGACCGCCGAGGCCCCCGAGGCGGAGTCCGAGGACAAGGCCTGACGGGACCTCACCCGCGCACGACGAAGGCGATGTCCTGAGGCGCGACGCAGGAGCCTCGAAGGGGCGCCGCTCACCCACTCGGGTGGGCGGCGCCCTTCGTCATGACCGGGGAGACGCCGCGGTGACCGGCATGTCGTGGGATGACCGCGGCACGACCCGGTGAGCCCCCGATTTCCCGGCCATCCCGAGGGGACCCGGCCTCGCCTACGCTGGCCCGCATGCGGCTGCGACTCGACCTCGCCTACGACGGCACCGACTTCCACGGCTGGGCGGCGCAGCCGGGGCTGCGTACGGTCGAGGGGGAGCTGACGGCCGGTCTGACGAGGATCATGCGCCCGCCGGAGCCGGTGCGGGTCACGGTGGCGGGGCGCACCGACGCCGGCGTGCACGCCCTGGGGCAGGTCGTCCACCTCGACGTCGACCCGAGCGACCTCGAGCGGGTCCGCGGGCACTCCGACCGGCCGCTGCTGTCGACCCTCGTCACGCGACTGCGTGGCGTCCTGCCCGGTGACGTCGTCGTCCACTCCGCGGTCGAGGCGCCCGAGGGCTTCGACGCGCGCTTCTCCGCCACGAGCCGGCGCTACCGCTACGTCGTCTGCGACGACCCGACGCGGCTGGACCCCCTTCGTCGCCGCGAGGTGGTCCCGCTGCGCACGCCGCTGGACGTGGCGGCGATGAACGCCGCCAGCACGCGTCTGCTGGGTCTGCGCAACTTCGCGGCGTTCTGCAAGAAGCGCGAGGGCGCGAGCACCACCCGCACACTGCTGCGCTACGACTGGCAGCGGCGCGAGGACGGCATGCTCGAGGCGACGGTCCTCGCGGACGCCTTCTGCCACTCGATGGTGCGGGCGCTGATCGGGGCGCTCGTGCCGGTCGGGACGGGGGAGGAGGGCCCGCTGTGGCCCGAGCAGGTCCTCACCCACGGGGTGCGCGACCCGCGGGTGAAGGTCATGCCCGCGCACGGCCTGACGCTCGTCGAGGTGGCCTACCCGCCGGCGTCGCAGCTCGCCGAGCGTGCGCACCAGGCCCGGGCCCGCCGCGAGGAGTGACCCGCGCTCAGTCGCGCAGGGCGTCACCCGGGGGCAACGGCCACCACCGCAGCCACAGGGTGCCGACCACCTGCTCCGCACGGACGAAGCGGGGGGTGCAGTCCTGCTCCGCGGTCTGCCCGCGGCAGGCGGAGACGGAGTCGGCGCTGCTGGCCCGGTTGTCGCCCATGACGAGGTAGGCGCCGTCGGGCACGGTGATCTCGGGCAGGCACCGGCCCGAGCGCGAAGCCCCGCCGGTGCAGTCCCGCTCGCCCGGCGCGAAGGGGATCTCGTGCTCGACGTACGGCTCGTCGATGGGCTCTTCGTCCACGAGCACCCGCCCCTGCTCGTCGCAGCACGAGACGGTCTCGCCGGGGAGCCCCACGATGCGCTTGAGGGTGTGCGCGCGATGGCTCGGTCCGACACCGAGGACGTCGCCGACGGTGCGCGCGGCGTCCTTGAGCGGGTCCGGCTCCCGGAGGCGCGTGTCCGCCCAGGTCCGCCCGTGGGCGAAGGCGATGACGTCACCGCGGTCCAGGTCGTCCCCCTCGACGCCGACGATCCGCGTGGTCACCCGGTCGCCGGTCATGATCGTCGGCTCCATCGACCCGGACGGGACGACGAAGGGACGCACCAGGGTGTGCGTGACCAGCGCGAGGACGGCGACGGCGATGAGGAGCCGCACGAGGACGCCGAGGCCCAGGGGCAGCTCGCGGCGCTCGCGTCGGGGACTCACGCGGGTCAGCCTAGGGTCCGGGTGTCAGGTCCGGCGGGGCAGCGGCGTCAGGCCGACCACGGCCGTGACCCGCCGGGCGCCGGGGGTGCCGGCGCCGCGGCGCCGGTAACGGTCCAGGACGGCGCCGAGCTCCGCACGCAGCGCCGCCAGCTGGGTCTCGTCCACGAGGACCTCGCGCTCGTCGAGGCCGCACTCCTCCTGCCAGACCATGGGCCAGGAGACCTGCGCGTCGATCCAGCCGTGGAGACGGTGGGCGTGGTGGTCGACGTGGTCGTGGGCGAGCCAGAGGGCGTCGGCGAGATCGTCCGCGTCGGAGATGGTGCTCACGGCGACCGAGGTGTCGACACCCTCCTCGTCCTCGTCCTCAGCGACGGCCCACACCCGTGAGCGACCGTCGCCCAGGCCGGTGTCGACGAGCAGGCCGGCGTCCGCGAGCACGCGTGAGTGGTAGCTCGTCGCGCCGGTGTTGCTGCCCAGCGCGCGGGCGAGGTCCGCGGCGGTCGCCCCGCCGTGCAGACGCAGATGCGCGAGGATGCGGGAGCGAAGGGGGTGGGCCAGCAGCCGCCACGCGTCCGGCGTCGGGGAGGCGGAGGCGCCCGAACCGTCACGATCAGCCATGCGCCGATGATTGCACAACTATTGTGCAATCACCGGCGAGGACGTGTTCGACCGCACCGCGGAGACCGCGAGAGGCCCATGAAATCAAGGGTTTCCCGGCTCGTTGGCGATTTCGGGCCACCTGTGCCAGTCCGTAGAATGGTGTGCAGCGACCTCCCGCCACCACGTGGCCGGGGAGCGTCACCCCCTTCGCCATGCGGAGAGGGGCCGGAAGCACCACACGAGAGCAGAAGGCATCACTCATGCGCACGTACTCCCCCAAGGGTGGTGAGATCACCCGTCAGTGGCACATCATCGACGCCACCGACGTCGTGCTCGGCCGCCTCGCGAGCCAGACCGCCACGCTGCTGCGCGGCAAGCACAAGACGACCTTCGCCCCCCACATGGACATGGGCGACTTCGTCATCATCATCAACGCGGACAAGATCGCGCTGACCGGCGCGAAGGCCGAGCAGAAGCGCGCCTACCGCCACTCGGGCCACCCGGGCGGTCTGTCCTCGATGAACTACACCGAGATGCTGGAGAAGCACCCGACCCGTGCGGTCGAGAAGGCCGTCCGCGGCATGCTCCCCCGCAACAGCCTGGGCCGTGAGCAGCTGGGCAAGCTCAAGGTGTACGCCGGTGCCGAGCACCCGCACGCCGCCCAGCAGCCGACCCCCTACACGATCTCGCAGGTCGCGCAGTAAGCGCTGCCGAGAAGGAATCAGAGGCTTATACCGTGGCTGACACCACCGACAACACAAACCCAGAGGTGCTCGAGGGCGACGAGCCCGAGCTGAGCTCCTACACCTCCGAGTCCGAGGGCCCGGTCGGCACCGCCGAGCCCGTCGCCCGCCCCTCGGCCTCCGCGCCCGGCGCCGGCACCGGACGCCGCAAGCAGGCCATCGCCCGCGTGCGGATCGTCCCCGGCACCGGTGAGTGGAAGGTCAACGGGCGTCCGCTCGAGGAGTACTTCCCGAACAAGGTCCACCAGCAGATCGTCAACGAGCCGCTCGTCGCGCTCGAGCTCGACGGTGCCTACGACGTGCTCGTGCGCGTCCACGGCGGTGGCCCCTCCGGCCAGGCCGGTGCCGTGCGTCTCGGTGTCGCGCGTTCGCTCAACGGGGTCGACCCTGAGCTGAACCGCCCGACCCTGAAGAAGGCCGGTTACCTCACCCGGGACGCCCGCGTCCCGGAGCGCAAGAAGGCCGGTCTCAAGAAGGCCCGCAAGGCGCCGCAGTACAGCAAGCGCTGATCTGCCGCCGCGAGCGAAGGGCGGTTCCCACCATGGTGGGAACCGCCCTTCGTCGTCTTCGCGAGCCTCAGCCGGAGTCCGCGGAGATCGGCAGCGGACGCCCCGCGCGCATCTCGGCGACGAGCGAGCGGGTCACCTCCACGAGGTCGCCCCCGTGCTCGGCCGCCACGGCGAGCTGACGCTGGTAGCTCGCGCCGACGCGCATGATGTGCTCCACGTCGGCGAGCTCTGCCTCGCAGCCCAGGCGGCGGGCGACCGGTGTGAGGCGCTCGAGGAGGTCGTGCAGCTCGTCGGTGACGAGCCGCTCCCGGTTGCGGGAGTCGAGGATGATGATCGCGTCCATGCCGTAGCGGGCGGTGCGCCACTTGTTCTCCTGCACGTGCCACGGCTGGAGGGAGGGGACCGTTCCGCCGTCGGTGAGCCGGTCGTCCAGGTGGACGAGCAGGCACTGCGTCAGGGCGGTCAGCGCGGCGATCTCGGTGAGCGTGGGGACGCCGTCGCACACCCGGACCTCGAGCGTGCCCAGGTGCGGGGCCGGTCGCAGGTCCCAGCGCACCTCCTTCAGCTCGTCGATGACACCGGTGACCAGCAGGTCGTCGATGTAGCCCTCGTACTCGTGCCAGTGCTCGAACTGGAAGGGCAGTCCGGCCGTCGGCAGCTGCTGGAAGAGCAGCGCCCGGTTGCTCGCGTAGTCCGTCGGCACGCCACCCCACCAGGGGGAGGAGGCCGACAGCGCCTGCAGGTGCGGGGCATAGGTGAGCATGCCGGCGAGCAGGGGCAGCACCTTGTCCCGGTGGGTGACGCCGATGTGGGTGTGCAGGCCGTAGATGAGCATCTGCCGCCCCCACCAACGGGTCCGGTCGATGAGGGTGGCGTAACGCTCTCCCTCGCTGACCTGCTGGCTCTCCCAGCGGGCGAAGGGGTGCGTGCCGGCCGACAGCAGCTCCAGCCCGAGCTCGTCGGTGACGCCGCGGAGACGATCCAGGCTCGCCGTGAGGTCGGCGACGGCCTCGGGGACGCTCTGGCAGACGTCGGTGACCAGCTCGACGGTGTTGGTGAGCAGCTCACGGTGCACGCGTGGGGTGACCCCGCCGTCGGCGATGAGCGACTCCACGACGTCCTCGGCCAGCGGCACGAGGTCGAGCGTCTCCTTGTCGAGCAGCGCGATCTCCCACTCGACGCCGAGCGTGGGGCCATCGGATGGCGTGAACTCGATCATCTGGGCCTCTCGACGCCGCGACCTACGGTGGTCAAGCCTACCGGCCGGGTATCGTGACGGAGCCTGTCCACTGAGTTCGATCCCGGACCGGTTCCCCACGGAAGGTTGCACGACAATGCCCCGACTCTTCGGCACCGACGGTGTGCGCGGTCTCGCCAACGGCGAGACCATCACGGCCGACTTCGCGCTCCGACTCGCCCAGGCCGCCGCCCGCGTCCTCCGCGACCCGGAGGGTACGGAGGGCCGGCGCCCCGTCGCCGTCGTCGGGCGGGACCCGCGGGCCTCGGGGGAGTTCCTCTCCGCGGCCGTCGTGGCGGGACTGGCCAGCAGCGGCATCGACGTCCTCGACGCAGGCGTCGTGCCGACGCCGGCGCTGGCCTTCCTCACCTCCGAGGTGCACGCGGACTTCGGGGTCATGCTCTCGGCCTCCCACAACGCGATGCCCGACAACGGCATCAAGTTCTTCGCGGTCGGTGGCCACAAGCTCCCCGACGCGGTCGAGGACGCCATCCAGGCGGCCATGGACGACGAGCCGGACCGCCCGACGGGCATCGACGTGGGGCGGGTCACCTTCATGGAGGACGCCGGTGCCCGCTACGTGCGCCACCTGCTGGACGCCGTCGAGCCGAACCTCAGGGGTCTGACGATCGTCCTCGACGCCGCGCACGGTGCCGCGAGCCTGGTGTCGCCCGAGGTCTTCCGGCTGGCCGGGGCCGAGGTGCACGCGATCGGCGCCCGCCCCGACGGGCTCAACATCAACGACGGCTGCGGCTCCACGCACCTCGAGAGCCTGCAGGCCGCCGTCGTCGAGCACGGCGCGCACTTGGGCATCGCCCACGACGGCGACGCCGACCGGTGCCTGGCCGTCGACGCGAGCGGGGAGCCGATCGACGGGGACCAGATCATGGCGATCCTCGCGATCGCACTCAAGGAGAAGGGCGAGCTCGCCGAGAACACCCTGGTCGCGACCGTCATGAGCAACCTCGGGCTGATGCGGGCCATGGAGTCCGCCGGCATCGAGGTCAAGCAGACCGGGGTGGGGGACCGGTACGTCCTCGAGGAGATGCGTCGGGGTGGCTACTCCCTCGGCGGCGAGCAGTCCGGTCACGTCATCATGCTCGAGCACGCGACCACGGGCGACGGCGTCCTCACCGGTCTGATGCTCGCGGCGCGGGTCGCCGAGACCGGTCGGTCGCTCGCGCAGCTGGCGGGTGCCATGACCCGGATGCCGCAGGTGCTGATCAACGTCAAGGACGTCGACAAGGACCGCGTGGACGGCGACGAGGGCGTGCGCTCGGCCATCGCCGACGAGGAGTCCTCCCTGGGCCTCGAGGGGCGGGTCCTGCTGCGCAAGTCCGGCACCGAACCGGTCGTGCGGGTCATGGTCGAGGCCGCGACCGAGGAGCGCGCCCGGACCACGGCCGACCGCCTCTCCGGGGTGGTCAAGGAGCGTCTGGCCCTCTGACGGGGGCCCGGCGGGCGGCCGCCTGACGAGGGTCGGCGGGGGGCCGCGTCCCGCCGGACACCGGGGTCCGCGGGTCAGACCGCCGGCACGTCGAAGTAGGAGTGCCGGGTGAGCGCGCGGCCCTGCCCGTCGAGGACGAAGAAGTCACAGAATCCGACGCGCGCGGCGCTGCCGTCCTTGAGCGTGCCCTCGAAGCGGCCACGCACCGCGACCTGGTCGCCGTCGACGAGCAGCGCATCGAGCACGTGCCGCCCGTCGGCGATGACGCGCTCGCCCCCGTAGAAGGCGGCGAGTGACTCCCGCCCGACCATCGGGGCGTAGCCGGGCCGGTGGTAGACGGCGTCGTCGGTGAAGCAGTCGAGCGCCCCCTCGACGTCCCCGGCGTCCACGCGCTCGTAGTACCGACGCACCGTGTCCGCCCCGCTCACGTGAGGATCTCCCGGCCCAGGGCAGCGGAGGCCCGCTGCAGTGCGGCAGCCAGGGGCGTGATCCCCTGTGCCTCCGCCGTCGTGAGCAGCTCGGTGACGCGATCGCCGATCCGGTCGACCGCGGCCAGGGTCTGCGCGTCGCTCCAGCCGGAGACGCCGCCGTGGACCTGCACCACCCCGCCGGCATTGGCGACGAAGTCGGGGACGAAGGTGATCCCCGCCTCGCGCAGCGCCTCGGCGCAGCCCGGCTCGTCGAGGGTGTCGTTGGCCGCCCCGGCGATGATCCGGGCGGGGATGCGGCCGATGTTCTCGCGGGTGACCACGCGCGCGACGGCGCACGGGGAGAACACGTCGGCGGGGTGGAAGGGGGCCTGCCGGGCGTCGACGGTGCGACCGCCCAGCTCGGCGGCCAGCGCCTCGGCGCGGACGGTGTCGACATCGGCCACGGTCACCCTGGCGCCGTCCGCGTGGGCGAGGCGGGCGACCTCGGCGCCGACGCTGCCGACGCCCTGGACGACGACCTCCGTCCCGGCCAGGCCCCCTACGCCGTGGTGGTGGACCGCCGCGGCCCGCATGGCGGCATGGACGCCCCGGGCGGTGAAGGGGGAGGGGCTCACCTCGTCACAGAAGGCACGTGCGCCGCCCTCGTCACGGATGGTCTGCATGTCCTCCAGGAGCGTGCCCATGTCGACGCCCGGGATGTACGTGCCGGCGGTGCGGGCGATCATCTCCCCGAAGCGGGCGAAGAGCGCGCCGCGTTCCGGCGATCCGGGGGCGAGGGGGGTCCTGCCGTCGAGCATCACGACGGACTTCGCCCCGCCGTAGGGCAGCTCGGCCAGGGCGTGCTTGAGGGTCATGGCGGCGGCGAGGCGCTGCGCCTCGCGCGCGGCGGCGGTGGTGGAGGGGTAGGCGCGGTAGCGCACCCCGCCGAAGCCGGGGCCGAGTGTCGTGTCGTCGATCGCGATGATCGCCCGGAGGCCGGTGCGCTCGTCGCGGCAGGTGATGGTCTGCTCGCTCGCCCAGGGTTCGGCGATGGAGTCCGACATCGGGGTGGGGGTCGTGACGGTGGTCATGGCCCCCATCGTGACAGGGGTCGTGTGACCCCTGTCACGCGGGCCGGACTCTCAGAACTTCTGCTCGATCAGGCCGGTGTCGACGTCGTAGACGAAGCCGCCGACCTTGGCGCGCTCGCCGATGAGCGGGTGGGTCCGCACGGCGGCGACGTCCTGACGCAGCGCGTCGACCTGGTCGTGCACGACGTGGAAGCCCTGCCACGAGGCGTCCTGGCCCGCGGAGGCACCGACCTTCGCGCGGAACTCGTCCTCCGTGGCGCTACCCATGGCGCACCGGGTGTGCGGGATGACGAGGATCCGCTCGACCTTGAGCAGGTGGACACCAAGGACGAGGGCCTCGAGCGCGGCGGACGTGACGCGCCCACCGGGGTTGCGGAAGATCTTGGCGTCCCCGGGCTCCAGGCCGAGCATGCCCAGCGGGTCGATCCGGCTGTCCATGCAGGTCACGATGGCGACGCCGGCGTGCGCGATGCCGTCGAAACCGCTGAGCTCGAAGCGCTCGGAGAAGGTCTTGTTGGCTGCCAGCAGGTCGGCGAAGTCCTCGGGGGCGGACGGGGTCGCGGGCATCGGATTCCTTTCGACGGTTGTCCCTGCACAGTAGCCCTGACCCGAGACCGGCGAGACACCCGTTCGTGGGTCCCGCGTCACCCCGCGGCGCGAGGTGGCGGGTGTTTCCCCATCACGAATTCGTCCCGACACGAAATAGTGAGGTCCTTGGTGTGTCATGGACCACGCGGGCGGTGTAGACAGACCTGTGGGAGGCGACGTTCAGTGACCCGACACGTCGCGTCCGCGGACGAAGGGAGCGACGTGGAGACACGACGACGAGGCAGGGCCGCCCTCGCGGCGGCCGCCACCACCGCTGTGGCGCTCGGGCTCTCGGCCTGCGGCGGGGGCAGCAGTGCCAGCGGCGGGACGCAGCTGACGTGGTGGATCAACCCGGACGGTGGCGGATCGGACCCGGAGGGCGGCGGGCAGGCCCAGCTGGCCAAGGAGTGCACCGACAAGTCCGAGGGCGCGTACACCATCGACTTCCAGATGCTGCCCAACAGCGCCAGCGACCAGCGCCAGCAGCTGCTGCGCCGGCTCGCCTCGAGCGACACGGGTGTCGACATCATGTCGATCGACCCCGTGTTCGTCGCCGAGTTCGCCGAGGCAGGCTTCCTGGCGAAGGTGCCGGAGGACAAGAAGTCCGCGTTCACCGACGGCATCGTCCCGCCGGCCGTGACGAATGCCCGCTGGGACGACCAGCTGTACGCGGCGCCGTTCTGGGCGAACACGCAGCTGCTCTGGTACCGCGAGTCCGTGGCCGAGGAGGCCGGGCTCGACATGGAGGAGCCGATCACCTGGGACCAGCTGATCGAGGCCGCCAAGAAGATGGACACCGAGATCGGCGTGCAGGCCTCGCGCTACGAGGGCTACATGGTCTGGATCAACGCACTGATCGAGGGGACCGGCGCGCAGATCGTGCAGAATCCCGGCGCTTCGGGTGAGGACCTGAAGTTCGGGCTCGACACCGAGGGTGGCAGGAAGGCCGCTGCCGTGATCCAGAAGCTGGCGGATGCCAATGTGGGTGGTCCCGCGCTCGGCTCCACCAACGAGACCACCTCGTTGGACATGTTCCAGAACGAGCGGGCGGCCTTCATGCTCAACTGGCCCTACGTGTACGCCGCGCTCAAGGGTGCCGAGGTCAAGTGGATGGACGACCTCGCTTGGACCCGCTACCCGCAGACGATCGAGGGCGAGGAGTCCAAGCCTCCGCTCGGCGGCATCGAGATGGGTGTCAACTCGGCGTCGGACAACAAGGAGGCCGCGTGGGACGCGGTCGAGTGCATCACCTCGGTCGAGAGCCAGAAGACGTACATGCTCGGCACGGGAAACCCCGCCGCCCACACGAAGGTCTACGACGACCCGGAGATCCGGGAGGCGTTCCCGATGGCCGAGCAGATCCGCAGCTCGCTGGCCGACTCGGGTCCGCGCCCGCTCACCCAGTACTACGGTGACGTCTCCTCGGGCATCCAGCGGGTCTACAGCCCACCCGGGTCGGTCGATCCCGAAACGACGCCGGAGCGGGCCGAGTCGCTCCTGCACGCGGTGCTGAAGGGAGATGCGTTGCTGTGAGTACCTCGACACCCACCCGGGAGCGGACGAAGGGGGCCAAGACACCCCTGTCCGACCGATCCCGCAGCGAGCAGCGCCTGGGATGGAAGCTGGCGATGCCCGCCTTCGTCGTCATGGTCCTGGTCACCGGGTATCCGATCCTCCAGGCGGTGTGGAACAGCTTCTTCGCCTACCGGCTCACCGACCCGGAGAACCGTCGCTTCGTCGGCCTGAACAACTACCTCGTCTCCTTCACCGACGAGGTCTTCTGGTCGGCGATGTGGATGACCGTCCTCGTCACGGTGATCACGGTGATCGTCGAGCTCGTCCTGGGCTTCATCATCGCCCTGGTGATGCACCGGATCGTCATCCCGCGCAAGACGCTGCGCACCCTGGTGCTCATCCCCTACTCGATCATCACCGTGGTCTCGGGCTTCACCTGGCTGTACGCGTTCCAGACCGGCACGGGCTTCGTCAACCAGTGGATCCAGTGGATGCCCGGCATCGACGCGAACTACAACTGGTTCGGTGGCTTCTGGTCCTCGCTCTTCGTCATCTCCCTGTCGGAGATCTGGAAGACGACGCCCTTCATGTCGCTGCTGCTCCTCGCCGGCCTGGCGCAGGTCGACAGCTCGATGGAGGAAGCGGCCAAGGTGGACGGGGCGTCGTGGCTGCAGGTGCTGATCAAGGTCATCTTGCCGAGCATGAAGGCGGCGGTCATGGTGGCACTGCTCTTCCGCACCCTCGACGCGTTCCGCATCTTCGACAACATCTTCATCATGACCGGTGGGGCCAACGAGACGAGCTCGCTGTCGATGCTCATCTACCGGCAGACCATCGACCGCACGGAGATCGGGCTGGGATCGGCCCTGTCGGTGATCCTCTTCCTCTGCGTGCTCGTCATCGCGGCGGTGTTCGTCAAGGCGTTCAAGGTCGACCTCGCCGAAGGGAGGGGCTGACATGAAGCAGTCAACCAAGGGGACCGGCATCTGGAGCGTCCTGGCCGTCCCGATCATGCTCTGGACCGCCGTCCCGCTGCTGTGGATGCTCTCGCTCTCGCTCAAGAGCGCCGACGACCTCGCGAACAAGGACGCGAGCGTCCTCGGCAACTTCTGGCCCAAGGACCCGACGTTCGAGAACTACCAGCTGATCTTCAGCGGGGGCGCGAGCGAGCTGTTCATGCCCGCGCTGCGCAACTCGCTCATCGTCTGCCTGCTGGCGACCCTGATCTCCGTGGTGCTCGCGATGTTCTGCGCCTACGCGATCTCCCGGTTGGAGTTCAAGGGCAAGAAGATGATCCTCGTGACCGCGCTCGCGGTCAGCTTCTTCCCCGTCGTCGCGATGGTCACGCCGCTGTTCGAGATCTGGAGCAAGACCGGTCTCTTCGACACGATCCCCGGTCTGGTCATCCCGTACCTCGCGCTGACCCTCCCGCTGTCCATCTGGACGATGTCGGCCTTCTTCCAGCAGATCCCGTGGGAGATGGAGCAGGCCGCCCAGGTCGACGGCGCGACGAGCTGGCAGGCCTTCCGCAAGGTCATCGTCCCGCTCGCCGCTCCGGGTGTCTTCACCACGGCGATCATCACCTTCTTCATCGCGTGGAACGACTTCGTCTTCGCGATCTCGCTCACCTCGGACCAGGCGCGGACGGTCCCCGCCGCGCTCGCCTTCTTCACCGGGGCGAGCCAGTTCGAGCAGCCGACGGGCGCGATCATGGCGGCCTCGGTCATCGTGACCATCCCCGTGGTCATCCTCGTCCTGCTCTTCCAGCGTCGTATCGTCGCCGGCCTGACCTCGGGCGCCGTCAAGGGCTGACCCCGCCTTTTCGAAACAGGAGAACCCCATGGCTGAGATCACCCTCAACAACCTCGTGAAGAAGTACGGCGACGGCTTCCCCGCCATCAACGACGTGAGCCTGGACATCAAGGACGGCGAGTTCATGATCTTCGTCGGCCCGTCCGGCTCCGGAAAGTCGACGCTGCTGCGGATGGTCGTCGGGCTCGAGGACATCACCAGCGGCGATCTGCACATCGACGGCAAGCGGGTCAACGACCTCTCGCCGAAGGACCGCAACCTGTCGATGGTCTTCCAGAACTACGCCCTCTACCCGCACCTGACGGTGTTCGAGAACATCGCCTTCCCGCTGCGACTGGCCAAGGGCAAGCACTCCGACAGCGAGATCAAGGACAAGGTCAACACGGCCAGCGCCCTGCTGGAGCTGGACGAGCACCTCCAGCGCAAGCCGAGCAACCTCTCCGGTGGCCAGCGGCAGCGGGTGGCGATGGGGCGGGCGATCGTGCGTGACGCGGATGCCTTCCTCTTCGACGAGCCGCTGTCCAACCTGGACGCGAAGCTGCGCGGCCAGATGCGCACAGAGATCGCGCGGATGCAGCGTCGCCTCGGCACGACGACGATCTACGTCACCCACGACCAGACGGAGGCGCTGACCCTGGGCGATCGGGTCGCCGTGCTCAGGAAGGGCCTGCTGCAGCAGGTGGCGAGCCCGCGGGAGCTCTACGACCAGCCGGTCAACCTCTTCGTCGCCGGCTTCATCGGCACGCCCCCGATGAACTTCCTGCCGGCGGAGGTGGACGGTGACGAGCTCGTCCTGCCGTTCTGCTCCGCGCCGCTGCCGGCCGGGGTCAAGGAGCAGCTCACCGATCAGAAGCTCCTGCTCGTCGGGATCAGGCCGGAGCACATCAAGGACGCCGACCTGGGCGACGCGGTGGCGGGTGGGGTGCGCTTCGACGCGGTCGTCGACCAGACCGAGTGGTTGGGCAACGAGCAGTACGCCTACGTCCCCTTCGACGTCGACGGTGGCGTCAAGGAGAAGCTCGACGAGCTGGACCAGGAGCTCGATGGTGAGGGGATGCGCACGCAGATGGTCGTCAACCTCGATCCCCGGTCGCGGGTCCGGGAGGGCGACGTCGCCCACTTCGTCTTCGACCCGGCGCTGATGCACGTCTTCGACCCGGAGACCGAGGACTGCCTCACCCGGGACGACGAGGCAGCCGCCGAGCTCGCCCGCCAGTCCGAGGAGGACCGCCAGCGGGCGCTCGAGCGTGCGCGCGAGCGCGAGGCCGAGGCCGTCACCTAGTCGCGAGGCCCCGTGGGGGTGGTCAGCGCTTCGCGGACTGAGGCGGCAGCCCGAGGTCGGCGCGGGTCGGCGGCTGGGCGCCGACCCGGGTGACGGTGACCGCCGCGGCGTCGAGCCCGCGCTGGAGGGCGGGCACGACGGCCCGACCGCGGGCCCTGCGCAGGCGTGCGCGGGCTTCGGGCCCGCCGAGCAGGCCGGCGTCGAGCAGCCCGGACAGCAGTCCGGACATGAACGAGTCCCCGGCGCCCACGGTGTCGGCGACGTCGACGCTCGTCCCGGGCAGGGAGAGCTGCCGCCCGGACGGGAGCACGGCCAGTGCGCCGTGCGCTCCGCGGGTGCACACGGCCAGCACCGGGCCGAGGTCCTGCCACGTGCGCAACCAGCCGAAGAGGGCGTCCTCGTCCAGGGGACGACCGGCGAGCCACTCGAGGTCCGCGTCGCTCGCCTTGACGACATCGCTGAGGGCGACTCGCCGCTCGACCTCCGCGAGGGCCCGGTCGTGGTCGGGGACCAGCGCGGGGCGGATGTTGGGGTCGTAGGAGACGGTGCCGGTCCGCCGCCCGCCGTTCATCGCCGCGAGCACGTCGAGACCACCGGGGCGCATCAGGGCACCGTAGGACCCGGTGTGCAGGTGACCGGCCCGCTGGGAGAGCTCCGGCACCCGCCAGGAGACGTCGAAGTCGTACTCGGCCTGACCCTGCTCGTCGAGGGTCGCGGTGGCGACCGGGGTGTCCTCGGCCCGGTCGCTGTGGGGTACGAGGCCCACCCCCGCCTCGGAGAGGTGCTCCCCGATCATGGCGCCGTGGCGGTCCCGCCCGATGTGCGTGGCCAGGGAGACCGGGTGGCCCAGGCGGGCGAGCCCGACCGCGACGTTGAGCGGGCTGCCGCCGACGTGCTCGGTGCTCGTGCCGTCGGGGGCACGGACGACATCGATGAGTGCCTCGCCGATGACCAGCGTCGCACCCGGGGACCCACGGCGGCCGGGCATGGTCAGGAGCTGAGCTGGGGGGAGAGGCGCTGGACCTTGGTGAGGTTGTGGTGCGCCTCGACGATCCTGGTGGTGCCGGACTTGCTGCGCATGACGAGGGACTCCGTGGTGGCGCCACCGGGGCGGTAGCGCACTCCGCGCAGCAGCTCGCCGTCGGTGATGCCGGTCGCGACGAAGTAGCAGTTGTCCGTCTGCACGAGGTCGTCGGTGGTGAGGACCTGCTCCAGGTCGTGGCCGGAGTCGATGGCGTGCTGGCGCTCCTCGTCGTCGCTCGGCCACAGGCGCCCCTGGATGACGCCACCGAGGCACTTGATGGCGCAGGCGGTGATGATCCCCTCGGGGGTGCCGCCGACGCCGAGCAGCAGGTCGATGCCGGTCCCGGGGCGGGCGGCCATGATCGCGCCGGCGACGTCGCCGTCGGAGATGAAGCGGATGCGGGCGCCGGCGGCGCGCACCTCCTCGGCGAGCCCGGCGTGCCGGGGACGGTCGAGCATGACGACGGTGACGTCGTCGGGGTGCGTCGACTTGGCCTTGGCGATCCGCCGGATGTTCTCCCCGACGGGCAGGCGGATGTCGACGGCGTCGGCGGCATCAGGACCGGTGACGAGCTTGTCCATGTAGAACACCGCGCTCGGGTCGTACATCGTGCCGCGGTCGGCGACGGCCATGACGGAGACGGCGTTGGTCATGCCCTTGGCGGTGAGCGTCGTCCCGTCGATCGGGTCGACGGCGACGTCGCAGGCGGGTCCGTGGCCGTCGCCGACATGCTCGCCGTTGTAGAGCATCGGGGCCTCGTCCTTCTCGCCCTCACCGATGACGACGACACCGGACATGCGCACGCCGGCGATCATCGAGCGCATCGCGTCGACGGCGGCGCCGTCGGCGCGGTTCTTGTCACCGCGACCGACCCACCGGCCGCCCGCGAGGGCAGCGGCCTCGGTGACCCGGACCAGCTCCATCGCCAGGTTCCGGTCGGGGTGCATGACCCCGGGGCTGGGGGCGGGCGTGCTGGGCTGGTCCATGGGTCTCCTCCGCGTGGTGCTCGTCGCGCTCGAGCCTATCTGTCGCGCCCGGGCGCGCGTGCGACCATGTCGTCCATGAGTTCCACGCCCGGCGAGCACGCCGAGTCAGCCCCTCCGCCGCAGCGCCCGGTCGAGCCCTCACCGGCCGAGCTGGCGGCGCAGCAGGGCGTCCCGGCGCGCGGGGCGAGCCACTACGCCAAGGGCACCGCGGCCAACATGGCCCGGTCCATGATCGTCATCGTCGCGATCGTCATCGCCCTGTACCTCGTCGCCGGCCGCACCAACGGCACCGTCCCCGACACGGTCGAGGTCGTCGGCACGGCCCAGCACCACGCCCAGCAGTCGGGCCACCCCTTCGCCTACCCGGAGGACCTGCCGGAGGGATGGACCCCCTCGAGCGTGCGCTACGCGAGCAGCGAGGGTGCCATGACCTGGCAGGCCGGGTACACCACTCCCGACGACGAGTACGTCTCGGTCAAGCAGGCCGCCGACCCCGAGGAGGAGTGGCTCGGGGTGCAGACGCACGGTGGCGCCCCGGCCGGGGAGCTGCGGACCGACGACGGCGGGGAATGGGCCAAGCGCGTGGCCGACGGCGGTGGCCAGCGCAGCCTCGTGCTCGAGCCGCGGGAGCGGGGCGGGCTGACGACTGTTGTGACCGGGTCGGGCAGCTGGGGCCAGCTGGAGGAGTTCGCCGAGCGGCTGGTCCCCGCCTCGACCGGGGCGAAGGGGGAGTCCCCCGCCTGATCGCGTGCCCGCGAGGGACTCCTGGTGCAGAACCCCCGAGAACCTCGGGGTGCCGGTAGCCGGACGTCCCTCTTGTGCGCGCTGAGCCGCCCGGGAGCGGGTCTCGCCCTGGTCCTCGCGGGCTCAGCCGTCGGTGGGGGGCGTCCCGGAGGGGTCCTCCGACGCACCTGCGGGAGGGGCCTCCTGCGACAGGCTGGCCTCCGCCTTGTCCAACCAGGCCTCGCAGTGCGCGGCGAGCGCCTCGCCGCGCTGCCACAAGCGCATGCTCTCCTCGAGGCCGGCCTGACCCCCTTCGAGCCGGGCGACGAGCTCGACCAGCTCCTGCCGGGCCTCCTCGTAGCCGAGGTCGGCGATGTCGGCGTCCGGCTCGGTGGTGTCGGGGTGCGCGGGCTGCTCGGTCATGGCCACCACCCTAGGCGTCGGGGCCGACTGCGTCGGTGCCTCAGGAGTCGCTGACGCGTGCGGCGAAGTCACCGTCGGCGACGGTCACCCGCAGCAGGTCGTCGACCTCGAGGACCTCGCGGCTGGCGACGACCTCACCGTCGGGTCGCTGGACGATCGCGTAGCCGCGCTCGAGCGTGGACGCGGGGGAGAGGACCCGGGCCTGGGAGCGCAGGTGGGTGACCCGGTCGCGCTCACGGTGCATGCGGGCCTCCACCCGGCCGTGGGCCCGCCGGTGGAGCGAGTGGATGACCTCGCGCTGGGCCCGCACGAAGGCGGTGCGGTCGGTGAGCACGGGCCGGGAGGTCAGCTCCACCAGGCGGTTGCGCTCACGCTGCACGAAGCCCGCCAGGCTCGTCCGTGCCCGCGCCCGGGCATCGGCGATGCCGTCGCGCTCGGCGGCGGCGTCCGGGCAGACCAGCTTGGCGGCGTCCGTCGGGGTCGAGGCGCGTACGTCGGCGACCAGATCGAGCAGCGGGGTGTCGACGTCGTGGCCGATGGCACTGACGACGGGGGTGCGGGCACGTGCCACCGCGCGGACCATCGTCTCGTTGCTGAAGGGCAGCAGGTCCTCGACCGATCCGCCGCCCCGCGTGACGATGATGACGTCGACGTCGTCGATCGCGTCGAGCTCGGTGATGGCGGCGCTCACCTCGGCCACCGACTGGGGACCCTGGACCGGGACCTGCCGGATCGCGAAGGGCAGCCCCGGCCACCGGCGGTGGGCGTTCTCGATGACGTCGCGCTCCGCGGCGCTGGCCCGCCCACAGACGAGCCCGACGCGACGTGGCAGGAAGGGGAGGTGGCTCTTGCGGGAGGCGTCGAAGAGGCCCTCCGAGCGCAGGTTCTGCTTGAGGTACTCGATCCGGGCGAGCAGCTCGCCCACCCCGACGGGGCGCAGCTGGCGCACGTCCATGGTCAGCGAGCCGCGTTGCGTCCAGTAGTCCGGCTTCGCCTGGACCACCACCCGTGCACCCTCGCTCAGCGGGGTGGGCATGGCGTCCAGGGCGGTCACCCGCACGGAGCACGAGAGGGACATGTCGACGTCGGGGTCACGGAGGGTGAGGAAGGCGGTGCGGGCCCCGGGGCGCACCCGCAGCTGGACGACCTGTCCCTCGATCCAGGTCACCGACATCCGGTCGACGTACTCGGCGATCTTCATGCTGAGCACGCGCACCGGCCACGGCGCCTCGGCCGAGGTGTCGGCGGCCTTCTCCGGAAGGGGGCTGCTCACGGTCGACCTCCTGTCCTCGGCCCGTGTCCCGGGACAGTCAAGCAGGTCGCACCGACGACGGTGCGGGGGAGGAGGCCGCCATCAGCGGGTGTTCAGGGCCCTCACCTACGATGGTGGGCATGACCACCAGTGCACCCACGTCCGCCGCCTCCGACGCCGGGCAGAGCACGAAGCGAGTGCTGCTCGCCGCTCCCCGCGGTTACTGCGCCGGGGTCGACCGCGCCGTCGTCTCGGTCGAGCGAGCCCTCGAGCTCTACGGCCCGCCGGTCTACGTGCGCAAGGAGATCGTCCACAACAAGCACGTCGTCGCCACCCTGGAGCAGCGGGGCGCGATCTTCGTCGAGGAGACCGACGAGGTCCCCGAGGGTGCCACCGTCGTCTTCTCGGCGCACGGCGTCGCCCCCGTCGTCCACGACGAGGCCAAGGCCCTGAGCCTGAAGACCATCGACGCGACCTGTCCCCTGGTGACCAAGGTCCACCGCGAGGCCGTGCGCTTCGCCGACGACGACTACGACATCCTGCTCATCGGCCACGAGGGCCACGAGGAGGTCGTCGGCACCTCCGGGGAGGCTCCCGAGAACATCACCCTCGTCGAGAGTCCGGAGGACGTCGACAACGTCGAGGTCCGGGACCCGGACAAGGTCGTGTGGCTCTCCCAGACGACGCTCTCGGTCGACGAGACGATGGAGACCGTTCGTCGTCTGCGGGAGAAGTTCCCTGCACTGCAGGACCCGCCGAGCGATGACATCTGCTACGCCACGCAGAACCGCCAGCTCGCGGTGAAGCAGATGGCCGAGCACTGCGACCTCATGCTCGTCGTCGGCTCGCGCAACTCCTCCAACTCCGTGCGCCTGGTCGAGGTCGCCGTCGAGCACGGTGCCCGCGACGGGCACCTGGTCGACTACGCCGACGAGATCGACGAGTCCTGGCTGGACGGTGTGCGGACCGTCGGTGTCACCTCGGGTGCCTCCGTGCCCGAGATCCTCGTGCGCGGCGTCCTCGACTACCTCGCCGAGCGTGGCTACGGCGACCCGCAGCCGGTCACGGCGGTGGAGGAGAGCGTGGTCTTCTCGCTGCCGAAGGAGTTGCGCAAGGACCTCAAGGCCGCCGGTCGCGACGACAAGATGAAGCACGACGCCGGGTCCCTCGCGGACGCCGGCCAGCTGCACTGATCCACCGACCGCCCGCCGGCGGTCAGAGTCTCGCCCCGATCGCCTCGGCCACTCTCCTGGTGGCCGAGGCGAGGTCGTCCTGGCCCGCCTCGCCGATCTCCTCGTTGCGGAAGGTGATCGCGACCGCCGCGACGGGGTGACTGTCACGGTCGAGCACCGCGGAGGCCACCGAGGACAGCTCCGGCTGGATGCTGCCCACCTCGAGCGCGTACCCGCGGGCCCGCGTCGCGACGAGCTCGCGCCGCAGCGCCGAGGGTGTCCGGGGCCCGCCGTCGACCATCACCGCCGCCGAGGGGTAGAGCGCCGTCACCTGGCGTCGGGGGAGGGCGGCGAGCACCGCCAGCCCGCTCGCGGTGAGCGCGGCCGGCAGGCGCACCCCCACATCGGTCACGAGCGAGGGTCGACCGGCGGCGCGCTCCTCGATGACGTAGAGGACGTCGCGACCGGTCAGCACGGCGAGGTGCGCGTTGTGCGTCGTCGTGTCGACGAGGCGCTCGACGTGCGGCCGCGCCAACCGCTGCAGCGGGTCCTGCCGCTGGTATCCGGCGCCCAGCTCGTGCACCGCCGAGCCGAGCCCGTAGGTGCGCTCCTCGGGGTAGTGCACGACGTAGCCGTGCTCCACGAGCACCGTCAGCAGGTGGTAGGTGCTGCTGCGGGGCAGACCCAGTGCGCGTGCGAGGTGCGCCGCCGGGACCGGCTCGGCCCGACTGGCCAGGTGCGTCAGCGCACGCAGGGCGTGCCCCGCTGCGGTTGCGTTCGCCATGGATCTGTCCTTGCGGTTGTGGGAGCAGACGAAGGGAGGGGATGGCCCTTGGCGCGAAGTCCGCACGACCGGGTGCATCCGTTCACCGATGGACACGGTGCGGACTTCGGCCTGAGTCGGGCCAAACCCCTCCCTTCGCCCACTCCCTGGTCGACGTCTCGTATCCCAGACACTAACCGGGCGGAGTGGGTCCCCGCGAGGGGGCGAAGGGAGTTGCATGGGACCCATGACCACGCAGCAGCAGACCAGGACCGTGACCATCGGCGAGCGACCCCTGACCGTCGACGAGGTCGTCGCCGTGGCCCGCCACCACGCCCCCGTGGAGATCAGCGATGCCGCCTGGGAGCGGGTGCGCGCCGCCCGCACCGTCGTCGAGGGTCTCGCCGAGGACACGGTCGCCCACTACGGCGTCTCCACCGGCTTCGGCGCGCTCGCGACCAGGCACATCCCCCACGAGAAGCGCGCGCAGCTGCAGCGCTCGCTCGTGCGCAGCCACGCCGCGGGCAGCGGGCCCGAGGTCGAGGAGGAGGTCGTGCGCGCGCTGATGCTGCTGCGCATCCAGACCCTGGCCACGGGCCGCACCGGCATCCGCGAGGAGACCCTGCGTCTCTACCTCGCCCTGCTGACCGGGCACATCACCCCCGTCGTCCACGAGTACGGCTCCCTCGGCTGCTCCGGCGACCTGTCGCCACTGAGCCACTGTGCGCTCGTGCTCATGGGTGAGGGCAGCGTGCGCGTCGCCGGGGGTGACGTGGTCGACGCGGGTGAGGCGCTGGCGGCGGCCGGGCTCACGCCGGTCGAGCTGCTCGAGAAGGAGGGCCTGGCCCTCATCAACGGCACCGACGGCATGCTCGGGATGCTGTGCCTGGCCATCCACGACCTGCGCACGCTGCTGACGACCGCCGACATCTCGGCAGCGATGAGCATCGAGGGGCTACTCGGCACCGACGACGTCTTCGCCGCCGACCTGCAGGCGCTGCGTCCGCACCCCGGCCAGGCCCTCGCCGCGGAGAACATGCGTGCGGTCCTCGCCGGCAGCCCGATCCGCGACAGCCACCGCGACCCGGCGGCCTGCACCCGGGTCCAGGACGCGTACTCCCTTCGCTGCTCGCCCCAGGTGCACGGTGGCGCCCGCGACACCGTCGAGTACGCCGCGACCGTCGCCGCGCAGGAGCTTGCCGCCGCCGTCGACAACCCGGTCGTCACCCCCGACGGTCGCGTCGAGTCCAACGGGAACTTCCACGGCGCCCCCGTCGCCTACGTCCTCGACTTCCTGGCGATCGTCGCCGCCGACGTGGCGAGCATGAGCGAGCGGCGCACCGACCGCTTCCTCGACCCGGCGCGCAACCACGGGCTGCCGCCCTTCCTCGCCGATGATCCCGGCGTCGACTCCGGCCTGATGATCGCCCAGTACACCGCCGCCGGCATGGTCAGCGAGATGAAGCGCCTGGCCGCCCCGGCGAGCGTCGACTCCATCCCCAGCAGCGCGATGCAGGAGGACCACGTGTCGATGGGATGGGGCGCCGGCCGCAAGCTGCGCCGCAGCGTCGACGCCCTCTCCCGCGTCGTGGCCGTCGAGCTGTACACCGCAACGCGGGGGATCGCGCTGCGCGCCCCCCTTCGCCCCGCACCGGCCACGGGGGCCGTCATCGCGGCCCTCGCCGAGCGCGGGGACGTCGCCCCCGGACCCGACCGCGTCACCTCCCCCGAGCTGGCCGCCGCCCACGGCGCCGTCCTCGACCGAGCCGTCATCGCCGCCGCCGAGTCGGCGACCGGCCCCCTCAACTGAACCGAGACAACCCGCGCACGTCCCTTCGAGGCTCGGCCGCGAGCGGCCTCACACCTCAGGGAACGTGGATACACGAAGGAGTGAGACCCATGGACGGAGCCCGTCCCGTCCGCGCGCCGCGCGGCACCGAGATCACCGCCAGGAGCTGGCAGACCGAGGCGCCCCTGCGCATGCTGCAGAACAACCTCGACCCCGAGGTGGCCGAGCGTCCCGACGACCTCGTCGTCTACGGCGGCACCGGTCGTGCGGCCCGGTCGTGGGAGGCCTTCGACGCGATCGTGACGGTGCTCGAGGACCTCGAGGACGACGAGACCCTGCTCGTGCAGTCCGGCAAGCCGGTCGGCGTCCTGCGCACCCACGAGTGGGCGCCGCGCGTGCTCATCGCCAACTCCAACCTCGTCGGTGACTGGGCCACCTGGCCGCACTTCCGCACACTCGAGGCCGAGGGCCTGATGATGTACGGCCAGATGACCGCCGGGTCGTGGATCTACATCGCCACGCAGGGCATCCTCCAGGGCACCTTCGAGACCTTCGCCGCCGTCGCCGCCAAGCGCTTCGGCGGCAGCCTCGCCGGGACCATCACCCTCACCGGGGGCTGCGGCGGCATGGGCGGCGCGCAGCCGCTCGCCGTCACCCTCAACGGCGGCGCCTGCCTCGTCGTCGACGTCGACGAGACCCGCCTGCAGCGACGGCGGTCCAAGCGATACCTCGACGAGGTCACCACGGACCTCGACGAGGCCCTGGCCCGGGTCACGGCGGCGAAGGGGGAGGAGCGTGCCCTGTCCGTCGGGCTCGTCGGCAACGCCGCCGAGGTCTTCCCCGAGATCCTGCGCCGGCACCGCGCCGGCGACGTCGAGATCGACGTCGTCACCGACCAGACCAGCGCCCACGACCCGTTGAGCTACCTGCCCGCCGAGATCGCGCTGGACGAGTGGCAGCGCGAGGCCGAGGCCGACCCGGAGGGCTTCACCAAGAAGGCACGCGAGGCGATGGCCGCCCAGGTCCGGGCCATGGTCGAGTTCCAGGACGAGGGCGCCGAGGTCTTCGACTACGGCAACAGCATCCGCGACGAGGCCCGCCACGCCGGCTACACCCGGGCCTTCGCGTTCCCCGGCTTCGTCCCGGCCTACATCCGCCCGCTCTTCTGCGAAGGCCTGGGGCCCTTCCGCTGGGTGGCCCTGTCCGGCGACCCGGAGGACATCAGGGTCACCGACGAGGCGCTCAAGGAGCTCTTCCCCGACAACGCGCACCTGCACTCGTGGCTGGACGCCGCCGCCGAGTACGTCGAGTTCGAGGGGCTGCCGGCGCGCATCTGCTGGCTCGGCTACGGCGAGCGGCACCGGGCCGGGATGCTCTTCAACGACCTCGTCCGCGACGGCAAGGTCAAGGCGCCGATCGTCATCGGCCGCGACCACCTCGACTCCGGCTCCGTCGCCTCGCCCTACCGGGAGACGGAGGGCATGCTCGACGGGACCGACGCGGTCGCCGACTGGCCGCTGCTCAACGCCCTGACTGCGACCTCCTCGGGCGCGACCTGGGTCTCGATCCACCACGGTGGCGGCGTCGGCATGGGCCGGTCCATCCACGCCGGCCAGGTCGGTGTCGCCGACGGCACCGACCTGGCCGCGCAGAAGCTCGAGCGGCTCCTCACCAACGACCCCGGACTGGGCGTGCTGCGGCACGTCGACTCCGGCTACTCGCGGGCGGTCGAGGTGGCCGACGAGCGCGGTGTCCGGGTGCCGATGACCCCGACCGTCCGTGACGGGGGTGATCCGGCGTGAGTGCCGCCTTCGAGTGGACCGGCCGGGACGACGGCCCCGGCCCCGAGCACCGTCGCTTCTTCCACACCGTGACCCGGCCCGGCGAGGGATCGCCGTCGGGTGACGGGCCACCGGCCGACGCCGCACTCATCGGCTTCGCCAGTGACGAGGGGGTGCGGCGCAACGGCGGTCGTGTCGGTGCCGCCGACGGGCCCACCGCCCTGCGGGCCGCGCTGGCCTCGCTCGCCGTGCACGAGGACCTCACCGTCGTCGACCACGGGGACGTGCGGGTCGACGACGCTGACCTCGAAGGGGGGCAGGCGCGCCTCGGCGAGGCCATCGCGGCGGCGCGTCGCGGAGCGCCGTTGACCGTCGTCCTCGGCGGCGGCCACGAGACCGCGTACGGCAGCCACCTCGGCCTGGAGCAGGGCCCGCGCCTCGGGGTGCTCAACCTCGATGCGCACTTCGACCTGCGCGAGGCCGAGCGTCCGACGTCGGGGACGCCCTTCCTGCAGATGGCGCTCGATCGCCGGGAGCGTGGGCTGGACGTGAACTACGCCGTCCTGGGCATCAGCCGCACGAGCAACACGGGTCGGCTCTTCGCCCGGGCGGAGGAGCTCGGTGCGCCGTGGCTGCTCGACGACGACTGCCAGGACCGGGGTGCGCCGCTCGAGTTCGTGCAGCGCTTCCTCGACGGCGTCGACGGGGTGCACCTGTCGATCGACCTCGACGTGCTGCCCGCGGCTGCGGCGCCCGGGGTGAGCGCACCCGCGGCACTGGGGGTGCCCCCCTTCGTCATCCAGTCGGTGTGCGACGCCCTCGTCGACAGCGGACGACTCCTCCACCTCGACGTCACCGAGCTCAACCCGCGGCACGACGTCGACCAGCGGACGGCGAAGCTCGCCGCCCGCCTCATCCACCGCGTCATCACCCGAGCCGCCAGGAGGTCATCGTGAGCACGCTCATCACCAACATCGGCGAGCTCGTCACCTGTGACGGGACGGGCGAAGGGGGCGTCGGCGCCCGCTCCGACCAGGCCCTGGTCGTCGTTGACGGGACCATCGTCTGGACCGGTCCGGTCGCGTCGGCCCCCGCCGCGGACGAGGTCATGGACGTCGGGGGCCGGTGCGTCCTGCCGGGATTCGTCGACAGCCACGCGCACCTCGTCTTCGACGGTGACCGGTCCGCCGAGTTCGCCGCCCGGATGGCCGGGGAGCGCTACGACGGCGGCGGCATCGGGGTGACCGTCGAGGCCACCCGCGCGGCCGGCGACGAGCGGCTGCGGGCCGCACTGGCCGCCCGGGTCGCCGAGATGCGCGCGCAGGGGACGACCACCGTCGAGGTGAAGTCCGGGTACGGGCTCGCCGTCGAGCACGAGGTGCGCGCCCTGCGGCTCGCCGCCGAGGTCACCGACGAGGTGACCTACCTCGGGGCGCACTTCGTGCCGGCGGAGATGCGCGAGGACCGGGACGGCTACCTCGATCTCGTGACCGGGGAGATGCTCGCCGCCTGCGCACCGCACGCCCGGTGGATCGACGTCTTCTGCGAGCCGGCCTCACCGCACGCCTTCACCGGTGAGGAGTCGCGCCGGGTGCTGACCGCCGGGCGCGACGCCGGGCTGGAGCTGCGGGTCCACGGCAACCAGATCGACCACGGGCCGGGGGTCCAGCTCGCCTGCGAGCTCGGTGCGGCGAGCGTCGACCACTGCACGTACCTCTCGAGCGACGATGTCGCCGCCCTGGTGGACAGCGCTGCGACGACGACGGCGACGCTGCTGCCGGGTGTGGAGTTCTCCACGCGGTCGCCCTACCCGGACGCACGGGCGCTCCTCGACGCGGGGGTGTCGGTGGCGATCGCCAGCGACTGCAACCCGGGGACGTGCTTCAGCAGCTCGATGCCCTTCATGGTCGCGCTCGCCGTGCGGGAGATGGGGATGACGCCGAGCGAGGCCGTCGTCGCCGCGACCCGGGGTGGAGCACGCGCGCTGCGACGCGAGGACATCGGTCGGATCGAGGTCGGTGCCCGCGCGGACCTGGCCGTGCTCGAGGCGCCGAACCACCTGCACCTCAGCTATCGCGCGGGCGTGCCGATCGCGCGGGCGCTGGAGGTCTGAGGCGCTCTCAGTACCAGGCCGGCACCCAGTCGTCGGCCGGGTCCTCGCCGACGCGGCCGTCGACGGACTCCCGGAGGAGGTCTGCGTGACCGGTGTGGCGGCCGTACTCCTCGAGGAGGTCGAGCAGGAGCCGGCGGAGGTTCGCCTGGCCGACGTCGGGCATGCCCATGCTCACCGGCCGGTCGAGGCCCCCGTCCGCCGCCGCGTCGGCGTAACGCCTCCGGGCCGTGGCGACGGTCTCGTCGTACAGGGCGTACAGCTCCTCGGGGGGCTGCGTCGGGGCGAAGTCGGAGTCCTCGTCCGCCACGACGTCGTCCCACCGGGGATCGAGCTCGGCGCCGGACAGCCGCGTCGTCGAGTAGTGGTCCTCGACGAGGGCGAGGTGCATGAGGAGGCCGGCGAGCGTGAGGGACGAGGCGCCCAACCGCGCATGCAGGCCGTCGGCATCGAGACCGTCGGCCTTCCACCGGAAGGTGGCCCGCTGCCGGTCCAGGGCCGCCACCAGCTGCTCCGCGTCGGTGCCGGTCAGCGGTGGCTCCCACGGTGGCGATCCCGCCTGGCTCATGACGCCTCCTCGCGATGGCTGGACACTCCATCCTCGCGCCGCCGGTCCCGGTGCACCAGTCCCTCGACGTCGAGATCGGGGCGGCCCTCCTCGGCGGCGACTGCGTCGATGAGCTCGGGCGCGGTGAGCGGACGGGGTGCGGTGGTCACCGCCGGCACCTCGTCGATGGCATCGGTGGTCAGCCCGATCTCACCCATCCGCCGGGCGCTGACGAGCACCCGCGACTCCAGCGAGCCGACGAGCCGGTTGTAGTCCTCGACCGAGCGCTGGAGTGAGCGGCCCATCCGGGTCGCGTGGTCGCCGAGGGTCCCCAGCCGGGCGTACAGCTCGCGGCCGACTGCCAGCAGCTCGCGCGCGTCCTGGGTCACCGCGTCCTGCTGCCAGGTGAACGCGACCGTGCGCAGCAGGGCCAGCAACGTGCCGGGGGAGGCGAGCACGACCTTGCTCGCCATCGCCTCCTCGTGCAGGCCGGGAGCCTGCGAGAGGGCAGTCGCGAGCGTCGCGTCCGAGGGGACGAAGCACACGACCATCTCGGGCGAGGGGTCGAAGGCGCTCCAGTAGGACTTACCCGCCAGGGTCGCCACGTGGCTGCGCAGCGCCGCGGCGTGCCCCTCCAGCAGGCGGGCGCGCTCATCCGGGGCCAGGTCCTCGGCCTGCGCCTGCAACCAGTGGCTCATCGGGGCCTTCGCGTCGACGACGAGATGCTTCTCGCCCGGCAGGTGGACCACGACGTCGGGGCGCACGTCGCGACCGGCGGGGGTCACCCCCTTCGCCTGCTCCTCGAAGTCGCACCGCGCCATGAGACCGGACACCTCGAGGACGCGCCGCAGCTGCACCTCGCCCCACGCCCCCCGCACCGAGGAGACGCGCAGGGAGGAGGCCAGGGACGCCGCCTCGTGGCCCACTCGGGTGGTGGTCTGCTCCACCCGGCCGAGGGCCTCCCGGACCACCGCGAACTGGTCGACCCGGTCACGCTCGAGCTGCTCGACCTTGCGCGAGACACGGCGCAGCGCCTCGCCCATGGGCGCCAGCGCGGCCGCCGTCTCGGCGTCCTCGCCGAGGCTCGCCTCGAGATCGGTCACCCGCTCGCGCAGGCCGTCGCGCTCGACACCCAGCCCCACGACGCGGGCGCGCACCGTCAGCCAGGCCAGGAGTGCGCCGATGAGCACCCCGAGGAGCAGTCCGGTCAGGAGGGTCGCGATGTCCATGGCTCCAGCCAACCAGCGACGGCCGACAACGTCGGGGACGTGGCCGCGACGGGCAGCGGTCGGGTGGTCGCGATGGGCACGTGAGTACGCTGGTCGACATTTCCGCGTCCGTCGCCCGGGCGTCACGACATCGCCACGCTCGGTTCCTCCAGTGGTCCCGACGGGTCGTGACCGACTGGTGCGAGGGACAGCCGTCGATCATGGGAGACACGCGTCATGTCCGAGGAGCACCCGCCGGGCCGGGAGAAGAGGACCACCACCGCAGAGCGACGGAAGGGCGACTCGCTGGCCACCCTCGACTACCAACGGCCCCGTTACCCGCACAACATCCATCCGGCACTGGTGCCGGGCATCGGCATCGACGAGCAACGGCGCCTCTACAGCGTGGACAAGTTCGTCTTCGGCATCGCCGGTGCGCTGACGGTCGCCTTCGTCATCTGGGGCCTGGCCTCCCCGGCCAGCGTGGGCGAGGTGTCCGGGGTGGCCTACGACTGGACGATGAGCCACCTGGGGTGGCTCTTCAACGCCGTGGCGACCGTGGTGCTCGTCTCCCTGATCTGGCTGAGCCTCTCGCGCTACGGGCGCATCCCGCTCGGCAAGGACGGCGAGGAGCCGGAGTTCAGCACCTTCGCCTGGGTGGCGATGCTCTTCGCCGCCGGGCTCGGCATCGGCGTGATGTTCTGGGGCCCCTCCGAGCCGCTGACCTACTTCGTCAACCCGCCGCCGATGACCAACGAGGCGGAGTCCACGGAGGCCCTGCACCACGCCATGGCCCAGACGTACTACCACTGGGGCATCCACGCCTGGGCGATGTACGCGCTCATCGGCGGTGCGGTCGCCTACGCCGCGTACCGACGGGGTCGCTCGCTGCTGATGTCCTCGATCTTCGAGCGGCTCTTCGGCAAGAAGCACACCGAGGGCTGGGCCGGCCGCCTCGTCGACATCTTCGCCATCATCGCGACCCTGTTCGGCACGGCCGCGGCACTGGGGATCGCCGCGCTGCAGATCGGTGAGGGCGCGGTCATCGTCTCCGGCGCCTCGGACCTGACCAACACGATGCTGCTGGTCATCATCGCGGTGCTGTCGGTCGGCTTCGTGATCTCCGCCGTGTCCGGGATCTCCCGGGGCATCCGCTACCTGTCGAACATCAACATCGTCCTCACGATCGGTTTCGCCGGACTCGTCTTCCTGCTGGGGCCGAGCCTCTTCCTGCTCAACCTCCTGCCCTCGGCGACCATCCAGTACGTCGGCTCGCTCTTCGACCTCATGGCCCGGTCGGCCTCCTGGGGGCCGGAGACGCTGGAGTTCCAGTCCGCGTGGACGGTCTACTACTGGGCCTGGTGGATCTCCTGGTCCCCGTTCGTCGGGACGTTCATCGCCCGCATCTCCCGCGGTCGGACCATCCGCCAGTTCCTGCTCGGGGTCATCCTGATCCCCTCGTCGCTGCTCTTCGTCGCCTACGGGATCATGGGCGGCACGGCCATCTCGATGTACCGCGACGACAAGCCCGGGTTCAGCTCGGAGATCAACCCGCCCGAGGTGCTGTTCTCCATCGTGGAGAACCTCCCCTTCGCCGGGTGGCTGCCGGTGCTGATCATGGTCATCCTGGCGATCTTCTTCATCACGGCCGCCGACTCCGCATCGGTCGTCATGGGGATCCTCACCACGCGGGGCAGCCAGGACCCGCCCAAGCCGATCGTGGTCTTCTGGGGCCTGGTCATGGCCGGGATCGCCGTGGTCATGCTCCTGCTCGGTGACGAGTCGGCGCTCACCGGACTGCAGTCGCTGGTGATCATCACCGCGGTGCCCTTCGCCTTCGTGATGCTCCTGATCATCGTCGCCTGGGTCCGGGAGCTGCGCACCGACCCGCACACCCTGCGGCAGCAGTACGCCGAGACGGCCGTGAGCAACGCCGTGGTCGACGGCGTCGACAGGTACAACGACGACTTCCGCATCCACGTCGTCAGGACCGACCCCGGCGAGGGGGCCGGTGCGGGCGTGGACTCGATGCACGAGGACTACACCGGCTGGTACCAGCGCACCGACGAGCACGGCGAGCCGGTCGGGTACGACTTCGAGACCGGCGAGTGGGCCGACGGCTGGGAGCCGGAGACGGAGGAGAGCGGCGAGAACGGCGCGTCGAGCCGGTCGCGGACGGACGTGCCGGGGCCCGCGGCAGAGGACGACCCGAAGGGCGACGGAGGACGCTAGTGGCCCGCGACCGCCAGGCGGAACCCGGTGTGTCCCAGGGACGTGTCCGAGGTGGCAATGGTGCGGGCCGACGTGCGGTACCGCCGGCAGTAGGAGGCGTGGCACAGGTACGACCCCCCGCGGAGAGCGGGCGGGTCGTCCGCGGCGGCGCCCGGAGCGGCCGTCCACTCCCACACGTTGCCGGTCATGTTGTGCAGGCCGAAGGCATTGGCCGGGAACGCATCCGCCGGGACCGTCCCCACGGGAGCCGTGGGCTCGTGGGGGAAGGTGCCGTGGAAGGTCTGCATCCGGGGCACTCCCTCGGGCTCCATCACCTCCCCCAGGGGTAGGGCTGCTGGTCCAGGCCGCCCCGTGCGGCGTACTCCCACTCCGCCTCGGTCGGGAGTCGCGCGCCCACCCAGCCGGCGTAGGCGAGCGCGTCCCGGTGCGAGACGTGGGTGACCGGATGGTCCCCGCGGTCCCCGGCGGACGAGGCCGGTCCCTCGGGGTGGCACCACGTGGCGCCCTCGACCTGCCGCCACCAGGGGGTCTCCGGGACGGCGGGGCAGCGAGCGCGCGCCTCCGGGGGGAGCAGGCCGGCGAAGACCAACGAGTTGCCGTGCAGCTCGGCGTCGGTGCGGTGCCCGGTCTCGAGCACGAACGCGGCGAACTCGGCCACGGTCACCGTCGTCGCACCGATGGCGAAGGGGGCGACCCCCACCGCACGAACCGGCCCCTCACCGTCCTCGGGGTAGGCCCCGGGTGCGTCGCTGCCCATGCGGAACTCCCCGCCGGGAAGGCCGATGAACGGCAGCTGTCCGGGGGCTCGGGCGGCAAGCCGCTCCACGAGAGCGGTGGACCCAGCGCCCTGCCGGCCGGTGCGGTCCGGGCCGCCGGTGCTCTCGCCGCCCCCGGCGTCGACGGCCCGCGACGGTCCGCAGCAGGAACCCATCGCACTCCTCCTCAGCCGACATCACGTGGAAGGAATCGTAGATCGTGAGACCGAACATCATCGTCGTCCAGGCCGACCAGATGGCCCCGCAGGCACTGGGAGCCTATGGGGACGAGGCGGCCAGGACACCGCACATCGACGCTCTGGCGCAGGAGTCCGCAGTCTTCGACCGCGCCTACTGCAACACCCCGTTGTGTGCCCCGTCGCGCGCGTCGATGATGACCGGTCAGATGCCCTCGGAGCTCGGCTGCTACGACAACGGTGACGACTTCCCGGCGTCCAGCCCGACCTTCGCCCACCACCTGCGCGTCGCCGGGTACCACACGGCCCTCATCGGGCGGATGCACTTCATCGGGCCGGACCAGCACCACGGCTTCGAGGAGCGGCTCACCACCGACGTGTACCCGGCGGACATGGACATGGTCCCCGACTGGCAGCGCGCCCTGGACGACCGGTTGCAGTGGTACCACGACGCCGACGCGGTCTACACCGCCGGCGTCTCCAAGGCGACCGTCCAGCAGGACTTCGACGACGAGGTGGGGTTCCACGCCCTGCGCCACCTCAACGACCGGGTCCGGGCCAACCAGGGCGCGGGGGAGGCCGTCCCCTTCCTCATGGTCACCAGCTTCATCCACCCCCACGACCCGTACGAGCCGCCGCTGGAGCACTGGGACCGGTTCGCCGACGTCGACATCCCGGACCCGAAGCATCCGCGGGTGCCGAGCCCGAGCGAGGACCCGCACAGCCACCGGCTGCGCGCCATGAGCGGCTTCGACCGCCGCGAGCCGACCATGGAGGAGATCCGCAGGGCCCGACGGTCGTACTACGCCGCGGTGAGCTACATCGACGACCACGTGGGGCGCATCCTCGATCGGCTGGAGAGCCTCGGGCTGCGGGAGAACACGGTCGTCATCGTCACCAGCGACCACGGCGACATGCTCGGGGAGAAGGGGCTGTGGTTCAAGATGTCGCCGTACGAGCAGTCCTCCCGGGTGCCGCTCATCGTCCACGGGCCGGACCACCTCGTCCCCAGGGGCCGCTATGCCAACCCGGTCTCCCTGCTGGACCTCATGCCCACTCTGCTCGAGCTGGCCGGTGCACCACCACGGCGCGACGAGCTGCCCCGCGGCCTGTCGCTGCTCGAGTCCGCCCGACGCGAAACCGCCGGGGAGGCGGGGCCCGAGGACCGCGATGTCGTCATCGAGTACCTCGCGGAGGGCACGCTGCGGCCCCAGCTGACCCTCGTGCGCGGCCGGTACAAGTACGTGCTCTGCCCCGGGGATCCCGACCAGCTCTTCGACCTGAGCGCCGACCCGGACGAGCAGCACAACATCGCCTCCGAGCGCGCCGACCTCGTGCAGTCGCTGCGAGGGGCACTGGAGGTTCGCTACGACCTGGCGCTGCTCGAGGCGGAGGTGCTGGCCAGCCAGTCCCGGCGACGGTTCGTGGCGGGTGCGCTCGAGCAGGGTCGACGCCGGCCGTGGGACTTCACCCCGCACCCGCAGGAGCGCTACGTCCGTGGTGACTTCTGGGGCGCACTGGCGCACGGCCGGATCCGCGACGTGTGAGGTCGACGGCGCCTCGAGGAGCCAACGGGCATGCGCCGGACGGGCTCGCTCGGGTGCGGCCGGTAGCCTCGTGACATGGCGTCAGAGGAGCTCAACGAGAACGAGGTCATGGAGACCACCCGACGTCCCGATCTCGAGTCGGAGCAGGGGCGCCGGGCGTTCATCCGGGTGCTCAACGCCCGGATGCCGAAGAAGCGCCTCATCGCTCAGGGTGTCCTGCGGACCGAGGACGGGCGGATCGCCCTGTGCGAGCTGGTCTACAAGAAGGACTGGGACCTGCCCGGCGGCATCGTCGACCCGGACGAGTCACCGGCCGACTGCGTCGAGCGAGAGGTGCGTGAGGAGCTCGGCCTCGACGTGAGCGTCCGGGGACTGCTCGCTGTCAACTGGCTGCCGCCCTACCGCGGGTGGGACGACGCGCTGCTGTGCCTCTTCGACCTCGGCTGCGTCGCCGAGGACACGCTCGAGCGGGTGGTCCTCCAGCGCCGCGAGATCAAGGCGGTGCACTGGGCGGACGCGGAGACGATCGAGGAGCGCACCGCCGGGTACACGGCCGAGATGCTCGCCGGGGTTGCGCTCGACGGTCGCGAGGACACCGCCTTCCTCGAGAACTCCGCACACCGGGACGGCATGTGAGCGGCGACCCGTCCGGCGAACGACCTCCCCGTCGGCCGCCTCCGTCGCTGTTCGACCTGTGGGGACGCGAGACGGTCAAGGACATGGTCCTGCTCGTCGCTGCCGTGCCCGTGCTCGCGTGCCTGCTCTACGTCCCGGTCCTCGCCACCTCCGGTGGATCGTGGCCGGCGCTGCTCGGTCTCCTCGTGCTCGCCGTCGCGAACTGGCTGATGCTGCGTCTCGTGCTGGGCCGGTGGGTGGCCGCGGGGACGGACCGGGGTGAGCGCCCCCCTTCGCACCGGTAGACTCTCGTCCCCGTGGCACTCTCCATCGGAATCGTCGGTCTCCCCAACGTCGGCAAGTCGACGATGTTCAACGCACTGACCAAGAACAGCGTCCTCGCCGCGAACTACCCGTTCGCGACCATCGAGCCGAACGTCGGCGTCGTCCCGTTGCCGGACTCCCGGCTCGGTCGGCTCGCCGAGATCTTCGGCAGCGAGAAGATCCTCCCGGCGACGGTCTCCTTCGTCGACATCGCCGGCATCGTGCGCGGCGCGAGCGAAGGGGAGGGGCTGGGGAACAAGTTCCTCGCCAACATCCGCGAGTCGGACGCGATCTGCCAGGTGGTGCGCGCCTTCGTCGACGACGACGTCACCCACGTCGATGGCAAGATCGACCCCTCCTCCGACATGGAGACGATCAACACCGAGCTCGTCCTCGCCGACCTGCAGACCCTCGAGTCCGCCGTCCCGCGCCTCGAGAAGGAGGTCAAGGGGAAGAAGACCGAGAAGGAGGTCCTCGACACCGCGCTCGCCGCGCGCGAGGTCCTCGAGGCCGGCGACACGCTCTTCGCGAAGGGGGAGGCGGCCGGCGTCGACCTCGGGATCGCCCGCCAGCTCGGCCTGCTGACGACCAAGCCCTTCCTCTACGTCTTCAACGTCGACGAGGACCAGCTGACCGACACCGACTTCCAAGACCGCATGCAGGCCCTCGTCGAGCCGGCCGAGGCGATCTTCCTCAACGCCAAGCTCGAGTCCGAGGTCGCCGAGCTCGACGACGAGGACGCCCGCGAGCTCCTCGAGGCCGTCGGCATCGACGAGCCGGGTTTGGACCAGCTCGCGCGCAAGGGCTTCAACACCCTCGGCCTGCAGACCTACCTCACCGCCGGCCCCAAGGAGGCCCGCGCGTGGACGATCCACCGCGGGGACAAGGCGCCGCAGGCCGCCGGCGTCATCCACACCGACTTCGAGCGCGGGTTCATCAAGGCCGAGGTCGTCTCCTACGAGGACCTGGACACGCTCGGCTCGATGAATGAGGCGAAGGCGGCCGGCAAGGTGCGCATGGAGGGCAAGGACTACGTCATGGCCGATGGTGACGTGGTGGAGTTCCGCTTCAACGTGTGAGCCCCCGGGCCCACCCTCGCGCTCGTGACGGGTGCCGAGGGTGAGCCGTCAGGGGCGGTACTCCTCGAAGCCGGAGCCGACGTCCGGGTCGGCGGCGTCAGAGGCCCTCCCCGCCTCCTGTGCCGACAGCAGCGAGTTGCGGATCTCCTGGAAGAGGTCGCCCACCGACCCCGGGTTCGACGGCAGGAAGAGCACGTTCGACTTACCGTTGCGGGCCACGTCCCCCAGCGTGTCGAAGTACTGGTTCATCAGCAGCAGCTGCTCGGCGGTGTCCTCGATGCCGGCTCGCTTGAGCATCTCGTACTGCTCGGCGATGCCGGTGGCGATCGCCTTCCGCTGAGCGGCGACGCCCTCACCCTGCAGCCGCCGGGCATCGGCGTCGGCCTCGGCCTGGGTCACCCGCTTGATCTTGTCCGCCTCGGCCAGCGACTGGGCGGCGTCGCGGTCCCGCTGGGCGGCGTTGATGGAGTTCATCGAGTCCCGCACCCTCTGGTCGGGGGAGATGTCGGTGACCAGGGTGTTGACGATCTGGAAGCCGTAACGGGCCATGGACTCCGACAACCGGTTCTCCACGGCCGAGGCGATGTCGTCCTTGGACTCGAAGGAGGTGTCCAGGGTCATCGACGACAGCGACGAGCGGACGGTGTCGAAGACGTAGGAGCGGATCTGCTCCTCCGGGTTGTCCAGCTTGTAGTAGGCGTCGACGACGTTCTCCTCGCCGATGACGAACTGCACCGCCACGGGGATGGTGACGAAGACGTTGTCCTTGGTCTTGGTCTCGATGTTGACCTCGAGCTGGCGGACGCGCAGCGAGATCGGTCGCGTCGTGGTCTCGATGAAGGGCGTCTTGACGTTCAGGCCCGGCTTGGCGACCTTCTTGTACTTGCCGAAGCGCTCCACGATCACGTTCTCCTGCGTCTTGACCGTGAAGAAGATGCTGGTGCGCAGGCCACCGAAAACGAGGGTCGCCACCCCCGCCACGACGACGGCGACGATGGCAAGGGTGATCAGCAGATCCATGGCGGACTCCGTTGTCAGGGGACGTGGTCCTCCACCGTATCGGTCCACGCCAAGGCCGCCACGGCCCGACGCGACCGTGCAACGTGGAGGCCGGAATAGTCCCAGGCATCCAGGGGCTTCATCCGATGAGGACCGGGAGCCATCGAGCCCCCGGTCGTTCCGTCGACCAAGGAGTTCCACCCGCCGTGCGCGTTCCCCTGAGCATCCTCGATCTCGTCTCCATCTCGGAGGGCTCGTCGGCCCGAGAGGCCATCGCCGACGCCATGTCGGCGGCACGGCTCGCTGACCGGCTCGGTTATGCGCGGATCTGGTACGCCGAGCACCACAACACGGAGAGCATCGCCTCCAGCGCCACGTCACTGGTCATCGCCGAAGCGGCGCACGCCACCGAGCGGATTCGCCTCGGAGCCGGCGGGGTCATGCTGCCCAACCACGCCCCGCTCATGGTGGCCGAGCAGTACGGGACCCTCGCCAACGTCCACGGCGACCGCATCGACCTCGGCCTCGGCCGCGCCCCCGGCACCGACATGATGACGGCCCAGGCGCTGAGCCGCTCCTCGGCGGAGCCCCAGGCCTTCGCGCAGAACATCTACGACCTGCAGGGGTGGTTCGGCCCGGAGGGCACCGGCCACAGCACGCCGATCGCCTCGGTCGTGTCCGCCGGGACGGACGTGCCCATCTGGGTGCTCGGGTCGACCGTCAACGGAGCCTCGATCGCCGGACAGCTGGGCCTGCCCTTCTCCCTGGCCTCGCACTTCGCCCCGGACCAGATCGATGATGCGATCAGGGTCTACCGGGAGAGCTTCACCGCTGATGCGCCGACCGCGCAGATCGAGCAGCCATACGTCATGGCCGGGGTCAACGTGATGGTGGCCGACAGCGATGCCGAGGCCGAGCGGCAGTTCACCACCGTCGGCCAGATGTTCGCCGGCATGGCGCGTGGGGAGCGCGGCAGGCTGCGGCCTCCGGTTGACGCCGGCACCCCGGGCCTCGACAGCCCGATGCTTGCCGTCAAGGCCATCGGCTCACCCGCGCGTGCCGTGCGGCAGCTGGAGGAGTTCGTCGAGCGTACGGGCGCCGACGAACTCATCACCGTGACCTATGCCTTCGAGCCATCCGTCCGGGAGCGCTCGATCGAGCTGCTGGCGCAGGCCTGGGACTGACCCACACCCCTCGGCCCCGCTCGGAGTCAGGACGCGGCCTGCACGATCAGCCGCCGCCACTCGTCCTCGTCCTTGCCCGTCGCGACGAGGGTGTCGGGGTCCTGCTCGTCCCGGACGAAGGCGTGGCAGTCGCCGCCCTCCTGCGCGAGGACGAGGTCCGTGCTCGTGTGCCCACCGGAGTCGTCCCACCGGTTGACGGTGACCAGGGCCGTGCAGGGGCTGCTGCCCAGGAGCGTGTCCGCATCGGCGCCCTCGGGTCCACGACCGCCGGAGGGAAGGCGCTTCCACAACCGCTCCAGCGCCTCCTCGTGGCCGCGCAGGGAGTAGGTGTGGATGCCCAGCGCATCGATGAGCACCTCGAGGGTGATGCCCTCCGGCTGCGGCATGAGCACGAACCGCCACGGCTGGTCCGGCTCCGTACCCGTGACGCGAGCGTCGATGGCGATCCGTGAGCGGTGCTGGACGGCGGTCCCGATGCCGAGGTCGCCCCGCACCTGCAGCGTGTCCGAGCCCCTGTCGGTCGAGATGAGGCCCCGGGCTGCGAGGGAGCGCACGGCCTCGGCGATGAGCTCGGGGGCGGGCTTCTCCTCGAAGAGGTGGTCGATCGCGCCGACGGCGTCGATCTCGGCCAGGGTGTAGGCGCCGAGGAGGACCGGGCCGGTCCCCACGAGGTCCACGAGGTTCTCGAGGGTCTCGGCCGGGATGTCGGCCGAGCTCGTCGTGCTGGTCATGGTTCCTCCTGTGTCGGCGACCGGCGGCAGGGTCCATCGGGGCGGCCCGGCCCCACGAGCCCGGTCGAGCGCCCGTCGCGCGTCCTGGACCTGCCCGGTGTGCACGTGGATGTTGACGGCGCCGAACATGCCGCGCCCGTTGCGCGTCCCCGGATCGAAGACGAGCTCGGCCGTGGTGCTCGCCCGGTCCGGCGGCGGGAAGTGCCGCGCGAGGTCGGGTGAGGCGGACGTGGTGTCGTCCGCGTCCTCGATCCTTTCCAGGGCGGCAGTCAGCTCGTCGAGAGCCGCCGGGGACACCGGGAGCGACGAGGAGATGGCCGGGGAGAGGTACATCGGCCACCGCTCGGTCTGCTTCGACAGTCCCCACGGGCCGACGTTGCTCTTGGTGATGCGGTAGACGACGAAGTCGCACAGGTGCAGGAAGTCGGTCCACGTCGGCAGGCGGAAGCCGTGCCCCATCGCCGCCGGGGTCTTCTCGAACTGCAGCCACGTCCCCGTCCTCGTGCGACCGTGCAGCTTCTCCCGCACGAGCGGGCCCTTCATGCCCAGGTCCGGGTACTGCGACTTGTCCATCGTCTTGTGGTGGCTGGACAGGCGCTCCCGGGACGTGGGGAAGCGCCACCTCTCGTAGAGGTCGGGATCGTCGACGAGCACGTGCCCGCCCCAGAGGACCTCGCGCAGCTGTGGCACGTCGAGCCCGTGCCGCTCGAGGTCCTGGATGATCGTCGCCTCGTGGTCGGTGAGGCGGTCGACGGCGAGCTCCAGGCCGTCGCGGTACTCGCCGACCCGGGAGGTGATGTCGACGAGCAACTTCACCCGGCGCCGGATCCGGTCTCCCTCGGCGCGGTCGACGCTGGTGCCCGTGGGCGTCGGCTGTGGTGACGTCCTCACCATGGCACCGTACTGCCCAGAGGGGTCCGCGGGGAGGGGGCGAATCAGCGAGACGTGGGGTGGCGGCGTGCGGAGCCTCCCCGTGCCCACCGCCTGCGGTGGATAGGGTCGACCCGGGAGCGTGGGAAGGCCGCCGTGAACGACATCGCGATGACACTGATCGCTGCCGCAGCGTTCGGCACGGTCGCGCACGTGCTGCGCGTACCGGCGCTGGTCGGCTTCCTCGCGGCGGGCTTCGTGCTCGGTGGCGTGCCGGTCGAGCCCTTCCCCGGACTGGAGGAGCTGGCCGGGGTCGGTGTCACGCTCCTGCTGTTCACCATCGGGCTCAAGTTCGACGTCCGGTCCCTGCTGCGCCCCGAGGCGTACGGGACCGCGTCCCTGCATCTCGTGTTCAGCGTGCTCGTGGGTGCCGGTGCGGTCGGGGCCGCGGGGGCCATGGGCTTCGCCGCCGTCGAGGGATGGCGCACCCTGGTCCTGATGGGATTCGCCCTTCCTTCTCGTCCACCGTGCTGTGCATGAAGGTCCTGGAGGAACGCTCGGACGACGGGTCCTTCTACGGGCAGACGGCGATCGCGATCCTGGTGATCCAGGACCTGCTGGCGGTGGCGTTCATCACCGCCACCGGTGACGAGCCGCTGAGCCCGTGGGCCCTCGCGCTGGTGCTCGTCCTTCCTCTGGCGTGGCTGCTGCGCCACGTCCTGGACCGCATCGGGCACGACGAGCTCGTCGTGCTCTTCGGTGTCGCCATGGCGCTCGGTCCCGGCTACTTCGCGTTCGAGGCCGTGGGCATCAAGGGTGATCTCGGAGCGCTGGTGATGGGCCTGCTGTTCGCGAGTCACCCTCGCGCCATCGAGATGTCCAAGGCCCTCTTCAGCGTCAAGGAGCTGTTCCTCGTCGGGTTCTTCCTCACGATCGGGATGACCTCGTCCCCGACCTGGGCCGACGCGACCATGGCCGTGGTCCTGTGCCTCGTGCTGTTGCCGTTGACGTTCATCGGCTTCGTGGTCCTCGGCCGGGCCTTCGGCCTGCGCAACCGGACCACGGTCCGGATGGGGCTGGTCCTCAGCAACTTCTCCGAGTTCTCCATCATCGTCACCGCCGTCGGGGTGACCAGCGGCCTGCTGCCCGGGCGCTGGCTGACGGTCGTGGCCTTCGCCGTCGCGGTGAGCATGGTCGTCTCCTCGCTGCTCAACGCCCACGGGCTCCGGCTCACCACTGCGCTGAGCGACCTGCTCCCGGCCCAGGACCCGGCAAGGCTGCGCCACTCCGACCGGCCGATCGACACGAGCGGATCCGACGTCGTCGTGCTCGGGATGGGCCGTGTGGGCAGGGCCGCCTACGAGCGGCTCACCCACGAGGGGCAGATGGCGGTCCTGGGCATCGACAACGACCACGCGGTGATCACCCGGCTGGAGGAGGACGGGCTCAACGTGCTCGAGGGCGACGCGACCGATCTGGAGTTCTGGACCCGCCTGGTCTCCGGTGGGTTCGTCACCACCGTCGTCCTGGCGATGGCTTTCCACGACTCGAACGCCTATGCCCTCGAGCGGCTGCACGACGCGGGGTTCGCCGGTCGGATCGTCGCGGTGGCGCAGCACCCGGACCAGGTCGCCCACCTCTCCGAGGAGGGGGTGCACGCGGTCCTGAACATCTATGCGGGAGCGGGGCACTCCCTGGCGGCCCTCGCGATGCGTCTGCCGGAGTGAGGGCGAAGGGGGGGCACCCCCTTCGCCGTCGTCCGCAGCGTCACATGGGCGTGCCGACCCGCAGATCCTCGTGGCCGACCACGGAGGCGAAGTAGTCCGCCACCTGCGCCTCGTCCCAGCCGTGCGCCTCACGCAGGCCCTCCGCGAGCATGGCGAGGTACGCCGGCTCGGGCCGCGTGTGCGGCACCGCGTCCAGGCCGTGGGGGGCGGTGAAGGTCAGCATCGGCAGGCCCTCGTGACGACCCACCTCGATGAGCGTCTCGTAGTGCCCGGGGCCGGCGTGGTGACGCGCGTCCGGCAGGCCCGCGAGGAGCACCTCCTCGAGCGGGTCGTCCGGGTCGGGGATGCGGTGCATCTCCTGGTTCGCCAGATCGACGAACTGACCGACGGTGATGCGGTACGCGCGTGCCGGCGTCCCGCTCGGTGCGTCGTGGTCGTAGAAGGCCACCCCACCACCCCAGGTGGGCGAGTCGCCCGCGAAGTACAGGCTCCCGGGGAGGGTGACCGCCAGGTCGGCGACCGGCATGGTCGCGTCGCGGGCGCCGCCGTAGGTCACCGCGGAGCCGGGTGGGCGGCCCCCTTCGATGTAGCACCCGAGGCGCCGGCGGGACATGTTGGAGCCGTAGCTGACGTACCAGATCTCTGACGCAGGCATCGTTCCCATTGTGGGGTACCCCCGTCGCACGGCGCGATCACACCCCTGCGCGAGTGCACGTGCCGCGAGGCGGCGGAGCGTCGGTCCACCCCCCGTCCGAGGGGCACCCGAATATCTACTATGCTTTGTAGTGGAAAATCGGTTGGACGATGAAGGAGTTGCCAGTCATGCGGATCGTGGTCGGTGCACCCAGCAACGGTGTGGCACTCAAGGACGAGATCAAGGACTTGCTCGAGAAGGACGACCGGGTCAGTGAGGTCGTCGACATCTCCAGCCCGGACACCACCTATCCGGCCGTCTCCGTCGCCGCCGCGCAGCAGGTCGTCGACGGGAGCGCCGACCGCGCCGTCCTCGTGTGCGGGACCGGGGTCGGTACCGCGATCGCGGCGACCAAGGTCACCGGCGCGCGGGCCGCGACCGCGCACGACCTGGTGACGGTGCGCGGGGCCGTGGAGAACTACGACGCCCAGATCCTGTGCATGGGGCAGAACGTCATCGCCCCGGCCCACGCACGCGCGCTCGTCGACCTGTGGCTCGACCTGCGCCACGACCCGTCCGGCTTCTACGGGCCGAAGGTCCGCGAGATCGACGAGTTCGAGTCCGGTGCCTGACCACACCGACGTGTCCGCGCAGGCGGCGCCGGGGGGCAGCAGCGGCGCGATCCCGACCCCCTCCCAGATGGCCCGGGCCGCCGAGGACGCCGCCTTCGGCAAGGCCACGAGCAACCAGCTGAAGTCCTTCCTCCTCGCGCTCACCGCAGGGGGTTACATCGCGCTCGGCTTCGTCTTCTTCACCACGAGCCAGGTGGGTGCGGAGCAGCTGCCGTTCGGGGTCGCCAAGGTCATGGGTGGCCTCGTCTTCGCCACCGGACTGGCGCTCGTCGTGCTCACCGGCGCGGAGCTGTTCACCTCCTCGACCCTGACCCTCACGGCCCGGGCGAGTGGACGCATCACCACGTGGCAGCTCCTGCGCAACTGGGTGGTCGTCTTCGTCGGCAACTTCATCGGGGCCCTGACCATCGTCGTGCTGATCCACCTCGGTCGGGTCTGGGAGCAGGCGGAGGGCCGGTGGGGCGCGGTGGTCCTGGACGTCGCGTTGAAGAAGGTCCACCACGACTTCCTCACCGCGTTCGTGCTCGGGGTCCTGTGCAACCTCATGGTCTGCCTCGCCATCTGGGCGGCCTACAGCGGGCGGACCACCGTGGACAAGGTGGTCGCGGTGACGATGCCGATCGCCCTCTTCGTCGCCACCGGGTTCGAGCACTCGGTCGCCAACATGTTCATGATCCCGCTCGGCATCCTCGTGCGTTCAACCGCAGGCCAGGAGTTCTGGGCCACCTCGGGCCTGGACGCGGGCGCCTACGGCGACCTCACTTGGACCAACTTCCTCGTCGACAACCTGCTGCCGGTCACCCTCGGCAACATCGTCGGCGGCGGCGTGATGATCGGCGTCCTCTACTGGACGATCTTCCACTTCCTCGATCGCCCGGGCAGGGCGTTGGGCTCGCCGACGGTGGGTGCCCGCCCGGCGGCCGCTGCGAAGGGGGAGGCCGCCGGCGACTGACCACCCGCACGACCCGAACAAGCAGTCCCCGACGTCCCCGCGCAGCACGGACGTCACGGCACACGTAGAAGTGGAGCAAGGCAATGGATGTCGATTTCCCCCTGTGGCTGCGGGCGCAGCACCTCCTCAATTTCATCCTGATGGGCATGCTCATCCGATCGGGCATCGAGATGCTGTCCTCCCTGCCCCGGCTGTGGTGGCGCAAGGACTGCGCGCCCGGCACGGAGTGGTTGAAGTTCACCAGGCGTGAGCTGCCCAAGGAGGAGGGGGTCTACACCTCACTGATGGACGAGAAGTCCGTGCATCCGCTGCTCTCACTGCCCGGTCGGGAGAACATCGGCCTGGGTCGCCACTGGCACGGCCTGTCGGTGATGTTCTGGGTGCTCAACGGGGTCGTCTACATCGCCCTGCTCTTCGCCACCGGACTGTGGCGACGCATCGTGCCGACCTCGTGGGAGGTCTTCCCCGAGGCCTGGGACTCGCTGCTGATGTACCTGAACTTCACGGCTCCGGACATCAGCCACTTCACGCCCTACGACTCGCTGCAGATGCTGGGCTACACCTTCGTGATCTTCGTGCTGGCCCCCTTCCAGATGCTCACCGGCATCGCGATGTCACCGGCGATCCGCTCCCGCTACCCGTGGTTCGTCAAGATGTGGGGCGGTCACCAGGGCGCGCGTTCCCTGCACTTCATCGGGCTGGTCATCTTCTCGGGCTTCATCGTGATGCACGTGTCCCTCGTTTTCCTCGTCAACCGCGAGCACAACATGATCAACATGGTCTTCGGCGGAGGTGAGGTCACGACGGCCCGGGCCGCGCAGGCCCTCGTCATCATGATCGCCACCATCGTCGCGGTCGCGATCTTCTGGATCGCGTTGTCCTACTGGTCGCTGGCCGACCGGGTCCGTGCGCAGAAGTTCACCGCCGGGGTCACCGAGGTCGGCCGCAAGCTCTTCCTCAATCGCATGCGGCCGCTCGGTGCGCGGAAGAAGGCCTACACCGACGACGACATCTCCGAGTTCCACTGGACCAACGGCCTCCCGCCGACGCAGGAGGAGTCGGCCGCGTGGATCGAGGCCCGGGACAACGACTGGGAGGGGCTGACGATCACGCTCCGTGACGACATCAACGACGTCGAGAAGGTGCTGACCGTCGCCGACCTCAAGGCCCTGCCCCGGCACTCCTACATCGCCACGCACACCTGCATGCAGGGCTGGTCGGCGACCTCCCGCTGGACCGGCGTGCGCCTCACCGACCTGATGGAGCAGCTCGGTCCGCGTCCCGAGGGGGCCCGCTACCTCCTCGCCGAGTCCTACGGCCTGGCGCAGAAGATGTACGACAACCGCCCGCGGGAGCCCTTCTACGCGGCCATCGACCTCGAGACGATGGCGGAGGAGGAGTCGATCCTCGCCTACGAGCGCAACGGCCTCCCGCTCGAGGACCACCTGGGCGCGCCCGCGCGCATGCGGGTCGAGTCCAACCACGGCTACAAGCACGTGAAGTGGGTCTCGCGCATCATGTGGGTCCACGACTTCGCGGAGTACGGTGACGGTCGTGGCGGGACCAGAGAGGACTCCGCCCTGCAGGCGTTCAACGGAAGGATCTGATCACGCGTGACGAGGATCGTCTCGACCCGCTTCCTGGTGGAGGGCGTCCACGACGACGCCGACACCAAGAAGGCGTTGCAAGCGCTGTTCGACATCTTTGCCGAGAACGGCCTGGGTCAGGCGACCTTCGAGATCGTGGCGGGCGAGCCGACGCGCTTGTGGATCAAGCACACGGACGACGTGGTCCCCGACCGGGACCTGATCGCCGAGACGCTCGCCCGGGCAGGTGACTACCAGCTCGTCGAGGGGTAGCCCGGACGTCGCACGACCCCAGGGAAGGCGGCGGCCCGGACGACGGATATGCGCCTTTTTGCACTGACTGCAAAAAGGCGCGTATCGTGGGTCGACGTGCCTGACCAGACCCCGCCATCCCCCGACCAGCCGGGTCGCCGCGAGCGCAAGAAGGTCGAGACCCGCAGCGCCATCCGTGACGCCGCGCTCGCGCTCTCCCTGGAGTCGGGCGTCGACGCCCTGACGGTGGCCCGGATCAGCGAGGCCGCCGACATCGCGCCGCGGACCTTCTTCAACTACTTCGCCTGCAAGGAGGACGCGCTCGTCACCGACGGCGCGGCCGTGGGCGCGCAGCTGCGTGAGGCGATCATCGGCCGACCCCACGACGAGGCGCCGATCGACTCCCTTCGTGCCGCCGTCATCGACAGCGACCTCGTCGCCGGCATGGAGTCGGGTCGCGAGCAGATGCTGCAGCGCCAGCGCCTCATCCAGTCCGATCCCGCCCTCCTCGCCCGCCAGCTGGCGCAGTTCGCGACGGTCGAGCGGGCCTTCGCCGAGGGCGTCGCCGAGCGCACCGGGCTGGCACCCGACGACCTGCGTCCAGCGACGCTCGCCGCACTCGCGCTGGGGATCGTGCGCGTGGCCGTCCGCCGCTGGACGGTCGACGACTCCCAGTCGCCCACCGACCTCATCGCCGCCGGCTTCGACCTGCTCCAGCACGGCGTGGGTGCCGACGGGGCCAGCGCACGACCCGCCGAAGGAGAGCGCCCCGCGTGACGAAGGACGCCACCCGCTCCGACCCTGCTCCCACCGCCGAGAAGGCCACCGACGGTGACGTACCCGCCCGGCCGATCAACCGCAACGTGGTGCTCGCCGTGCTCGTGTCCGGCGCCTTCGTCATGATCCTCAACCAGACGCTGCTGAACACGGCGCTGCCGGCGTTCATGGCGGACTTCGGGATCACCGCGAGCACGGCCCAGTGGCTGACGACGATCTTCATGCTCGTCAACGGGATCATGATCCCGGTCACCGCGTTCCTCATCAACAAGTTCACGACGCGCGCGCTCTTCTTCACGGCCATGGGGCTCTTCATCGTGGGGACACTCGCCTGCGCGATCGCCCCGACCTTCCCCGTGCTCCTCGTCGGACGGATCATCCAGGCGAGCGGCGCGGGCATCATCATCCCGCTGATGCAGACGATCCTCTTCGCGATCTTCCCGCTGGGCAAGCGGGGTCAGGCGATGGGCACCTTCGGGCTGGTCATCGCCTTCGCGCCCGCGATCGGGCCGAGCCTGTCGGGCTGGATCGTCGACCACGTCGACTGGCACGTGCTGTTCTGGATGATGCTGCCCTTCGCGGTGGTCGACCTGGCCGTCGCCTGGTTCATCCTGCGCAACGTCACCGAGCAGACACACCCGCGCCTCGACATCGCCTCGATCGTCCTGTCCTCGATCGGCTTCGGTGGGCTGCTCTTCGGTCTCGGTGCCGCCGGCAACGCCAGCTGGACCAGCCCGCAGGTCGCCCTGCCGCTGGTCATCGGCATCGGCACGCTGGTGGTCTTCATCCGCCGCCAGCTGTGGTTGCCGGAGCCGATCCTGGAGTTCCGGGTCCTGCGCTACCCGATGTTCACGCTCAACACCGCGCTGGGCATGTGTGTCTTCATGGTGATGATCGGCGGCATGCTGATCCTGCCGCTCTACATGCAGAACATGAGCGACTACACGGCGATGGAGTCCGGTCTGGCGCTGCTGCCCGGCGCCGCGGTCATGGGTCTGATGTCACCGGTCACCGGGCGGATCTTCGACCGCATCGGTGCGAAGTGGCTGGCCGTCCCCGGCTTCACCCTCCTGACGATCACGACCTTCATGCTCGCGCGGCTGGAGGTCGACACGACCTTCACCTACATCGCGGTCGTCAACACGGTGCGGATGATCGGCACGGCCATGATCATCATGCCGGTGACCACGGCCGCGCTGAACCAGCTGCCGCCCAAGCTCATCCCGCACGGCACCGCGCTGAACAACACCATGCGCCAGATCGCCGCCGCCGTCGGGACGGCCGTCCTCGTCACCGTCATGGCCACGGCCGTCCGCGACCCCGAGATCTACGGGAGGGCGGGCCTCATCCACGGCGCGAACGTCTCCTTCGTCGTCGCCGGGGTCCTGGGCGTCGTCGGGATCGTCGGCTCCTTCTTCATCAGGGAGACCGCCCACCGACGCTGACCCGGCACCGCGCGAAGGGGGAGGGGCGCCGGCCGCGTCGGCAGAATCTCTTGACATCAAGATAAATGGGTGTAGTGTCGGAGTCAGGTAAGGCAACCCTTACCTACAGCTTGGTTAGTCACGGACCGCAAGGAAAGGACGATCCCATGACCACCTCCCTCTCCACCGCCAGCTCCACCTCCGTCTCCGACACCGCGCCGCGCACCGAGGTGCAGCAGCTCGCCGAGTTCGTCGACCGGGCGGCCTTCGAGGACATCGGTCCCGAGGCCCTCGAGCAGCTGAAGATCCGCGTGCTCGACACCCTCGGGGTCGCCATCGGAGCGCTCGACGCCGAGCCGATCCGGGCCGTCCGCGGCCTCGTGGACGACCTCGGCGCCTCTCGAGCCGGCGCGCCCGGGGAGCCGGCGCCCCGGCTCTCCGCCACGCTCATCGGCGGCGGTCACGCCGCCCCCGACCGCGCCGCCTTCCTCACCAGCGCCCTGTCCCGCTACCTCGATTTCATGGACTCCTACCTGGCGAAGGGGGAGACCGGGCACCCCTCCGACAACCTCGGCGCGGTGCTCGCCGCCAGTGAGTCCGTCGGCGGCAGCGGCCGGGACCTCCTCACCGCGCTCGCGGTGGCCTACCAGGTGCAGTCACGCCTGTCCGACGAGGCGCCCGTGCGTGGCGCCGGATTCGACCACACGACCCAGGGCGCGTACGCCGCGGCCGCAGGTGCGGCGAAGGCGCTCGGTCTGCCCGTCGAGCAGATCGCCCACGCGATCGCGATCTCGGGCACCGCGAACAACGCCCTGCGCGTCACCCGCACCGGCAACCTCAGTCACTGGAAGGGGCTGGCCTACCCCCAGGTCGCCAAGGAGGGCACCTTCGCGGCGCTCCTGGCCGGCCGTGGCATCACCGGCCCCGAGGAGGTCTTCGAGGGCAACAAGGGCTTCAAGCAGTCCATCGCCGGTGACTTCACGATCGACTGGTCCACCGAGGACCTCGAGGCCGTGCGCCGCTCGATCATCAAGCGGCACAACGCCGAGATCCACTCCCAGTCCGCGCTCGACGCGGCCCAGGAGGTCCGCTCCCAGGACGGCTTCAACGTCGAGGCCATCGCCTCGGTGCGGCTGACGACCTTCGACGTGGCCCACTCGATCATCGGTGGCGGCGAGGAGGGCGACAAGCGCACCGTCCGCAGCAAGGAGGAAGCTGATCACTCCCTGCCGTGGATGCTGGCCGTCATGCTCTGCGACGGCGAGCTGACCCCGGCGCAGTACCACCACGAGCGGATCATCGCCGAGGACGTGCAGGGCCTGATGGGCACGGTGGAGATCGTCCCCAGCGACGAGTTCTCGCAGCGGTTCCCGCAGGCCATGCCGGCCGACCTCGAGGTCACCCTCGTCGACGGCACGACCTTCCGTGCCTCGCGTGACTCCTACCGGGGCTTCCACACCGACCCACTCGACTGGGACGGAGCCCGACGCAAGTTCGACGGGCTCGCCGCCCCCTTCGCCGGGACGCGGCTGCGCGACGAGGTCGCCGGCATCGTCCACGACCTCGAGTCCCACACCGTCGCGGACCTCACCGCGGCCCTCGCGCGGGTGAGCACGACCCGCGCCGAGGCGGCGGACTCCGCCGCCTGACCCTCGTGCACGAGAAGGAGAAAGAGCCATGAGCAACGAGATTCCCTTCGACACCGCGTTCAACTTCGTGCCGCGAGCGGCGCGACCGACCAAGCCGCGCACCCACGGCATCACCGAGATCCGCGCGCCGTACTACTCCAGCTTCGGCACCCGGCACCTGGCGGACGTCATGGACGTCGCCGGCCAGTGGGTCGACGGCATCAAGTGGGCCGGGGGTTCCTTCGCCCTGGTCCCGCCGAAGCAGGTGCGCGCCTTCAGCGACATCGCCCACGAGCACGATGCCTACGTCTCCTCGGGAGGGTGGATCGAGACCGTTCTGCGGTACGGCGACGACGCGGTCGACCAGTACCTCCGGGAGGCCAAGGACGTCGGCTTCGACGTCATCGAGATCTCGACCGGCTTCATCATGCTGCCGACCTCCGGACTCCAGCGCCTCGTCGAGAAGGTCACCCGGGCGGGCCTGAAGGCCAAGCCGGAGCTGGGCATCCAGATCGGCTCCGGCGGGGACTCCTCGCAGGCCGAGCTCGCAGCCGAGGGCGCCAAGGACATCGGCGACCTCATCGACCGGGGGAGGAAGACCCTGGAGGCCGGCGCCGAGATCATCATGATCGAGTCCGAGGGCATCACGGAGAACGTGAGCACCTGGAACACCGGCGCCGCAGCATCGATCATGAACGGCCTGGGTATCGAGAACGTCATGTTCGAGGCGGCTGACGGTCCGGTCTTCGAGTGGTACATCAAGAACTACGGCAACGAGGTCAACCTCTTCGTCGACCACAGCCAGATTCTCCAGCTGGAAGGCCTGCGGCAGAACATCTGGGGCAACAAGTCGACCTGGGGCCGTGTGCTCAACCCGGCCTGACCGGGCGCACCACGAGGGTCGGACTCCGCAGCGGTGTCCGACCCTCGATCCGTGCCCGGGGCCGGTCAGCCCTCGTGCCGGAAGCCGAGCTTGATCGTGACCTGCCAGTCCGCGACGGCGTCGCCGTCGACATGGCCACGGATCGACTGCACCTCGAACCAGTCGAGGTTGCGCAGCGTCTGCGACGCCTCGCCGATGGCGTTCTCGACCGCTGCGTCGATACCGTCCGGCGAGGTGCCGACGATCTCGGTGATGTTGTACGTCCTGTTCGCCATGAGTGCCTCCTGGTCGACCCGGCGAGGGTGCCGGGAGCAGTCACGCTAGCGGAGGACGGCGCCCACGTGCACGGAAATCGGACCGGCGGGCGGTCGTCGTCGTCGCGGCCTCAGCGCACCGAGCCGAGCTCGACGAGGAGGACACCGGCCATGATCAGCGCGATGCCCAGGACCATGACCCGGGTGAGTGGCTCGCCGAAGAACACCCGTGAGCCGATCGCGGTGAGCGCCACGCCCGCGGCCGCCCAGATCCCGTACGCGACCCCCAGCGGCATGCCCTGGCCCAGGGTCGCGGCCAGCCCGGTGAAGGCGACGAGGTAACCGGCGCCGACCGCCGTGTACCAGACCGGGCGACCCGTGGCGGCGAGGCGGAGGGAGAGCGTCCCGGCGACCTCCGCGACGACGGCCACGACGAGGAGGAGCCACGCGGTCACGGGGTCGCCCCGGGTGCGCTGCCGTCCTCGTGCGACCCGAGCTCCACGAGCAGCACGCCTCCGATGATCAGGACGATCCCCGCGCCCATGAGGCCGGTCACGGTCTCGTCGTAGACCAGGGCCGACAGGACCGTCGTCAGCACCACACCGGTGGCCGACCAGATCCCGTACGCCACCCCGATGCCCATCCCGCGGCGCAGGACGGCGGCCAGCAGCACGAAGGCGGCGGTGAACCCCACGGCGACGACGACGTACAGCAGGGGCTGCTCGAGCGCGCCCTTCAGCGAGAGGGAGGCCGTCACCTCGCACACGATCGCGGCGGCGAGCAGGAACCACTTCGTCACGTGGCCCCCGATCCCGCTCGCGACATGGTCGTGATCCTACCGACGGTGGGTCAGGCGCGAAGCGGCGCCGGCGTGGACGCCGCGCCGGGACCCTTCCTCCCGCGGGTGATCGCGAAGCCGAAGGCGGTGGCCAGCAGGTACATCAGCAGCGAGTAGACCGCGCTCGGCATCGCGACCGTCGTGCTGCCGAGGATGCTGATGGCGATGGTGAGGGCGATGGTCGTGTTGTGGATGCCGATCTCCATGGAGGCGGCGATGGCCTGCTCGTGCGACAGGCGAAGCAGGAGCGCCGACCCGTAACCGATCGTCAGGCTCAGCAGGCAGAAGAGCCCGGTGACCAGTCCGACCTGGGAGAGGTAGTCGAGGATGTTCTCGCGCTCCTGCAGGACCGCGCCGATGATGATCAGGACGAGCACGACGATCGAGAAGATCCGCACGGGCCTGTCCGCCCGCGCGGCGAGCTCGGCCCGGCGGCCGCGCACCGCCATGCCGATCGCGACGGGCACGAGCACCAGGGCGACGACGCCGGCGACCTTGCCGAACTGCAGGCCGAGCTCGCCCTCCGCGCCGAAGTGGCGGATCGCGAAGTTCGTGATGAGCGGGATCGTGAAGGCCGCCAGCACCGAGTTGATGGCGGTGAGCGTGATGTTCAGCGCGATGTCACCACGGAAGAGGTGGCTGAAGAGACTCGCCGTCGTCCCGCCCGGGGAGGCCGCGAGCAGCATGACGCCGACCGCGAGCAGCGGTGGCAGGCCGAACGCCTTCACCAGGCCGAAGGCCACGACCGGCAGGGCCAGCACCTGCACGGCCAGGGCGAGCACGACGGCCCTGGGCTCCCGGCCGATGCGGGCGAAGTCGCCGACGGTCAGCGACAGGCCGAGGCCGAACATGATGATGGCCAGGGCGATCGGCAGGCCGACGGTGATCAGTCCGGAGTCCATGGCGGACACGATGCCACACAGGGTTACTCGTGAGTAGGAGAATCTCTTGCGGGTGCGTGGTCCGACGGCGAGGATGGCCCCATGGACGAGGTGAGCGAGCGCGTCGAGCAGGCCTTCGCCCGCACCCCGCGGTCCGGCTTCCTGCCCGAGCGGGAGCGCCACCGTGCGGCCGAGGACGGCCCGTTGGCCATCGGCGACGACCAGACCAACTCCCAGCCCAGCACCGTCGCCGCGATGCTGCGCCTGCTCGACGTGCGTCCCGGGCAGCTCGTGCTCGACGTGGGCAGCGGGTCCGGGTGGACGACGGCACTGCTGGCCGACCTCGTCGGCCCCGACGGGCAGGTCATCGGGGTCGAGCGCATCCCACGACTCGTCGAGACCTCCCGTGCGGCGCTCCTCGGGCTCGACCGCCCGTGGGCGCAGGTGCACCACGCCGACCCGGACGTGCTCGGCGCCCCCGGCCACGCCCCCTTCGCCCGCATCCTCGTCTCCGCGGAGGCGAGGGAGCTGCCCGAGCAGCTCGTCGACCAGCTCGCCACCGACGGGGTGATGGTCGTCCCGGTCGCAGGGGAGATGCTGCGGGTCGTGGCGCACCCGGAGGGCCCCCGGGTGACGCGGCACGGGCGGTACCGGTTCGTGCCGTTGATCTCCTGACGGAATGGACGAGCGCCTCGCGACCGTTGACGCCCACATGCGTGCACTGACCTATGACCGATACGGAAACGATGACGAGCTGCGGATGGTCGACCGCCCCGACCCGAAGGTCGGGCCGAGCGAGGTCCGCATCCGGGTGACCCGGGCGTCGGTCAACCCCGTGGACTGGAAGGTGATGTCGGGCGGCCTCGACCCGCTCATGGACAGCCACTTCCCGGTGGTCCCCGGGTGGGACGTCGCCGGTGTGGTCGACGAGGTCGGGCCGGACACCCCGGAGTTCGCGCCCGGTGACCGCGTCGCCGCCTACGCCCGCAAGCAGGTCGTCTCCGCCGGCACCTTCGCCGAGTACGTCACCGTCCGCGTCGACGATGTGGCCGCCGTGCCCGACGGGGTGACCGACGACGTGGCCGCGGCGCTCCCGCTGGCCGGACTGACCGCGCTGCGCGTCCTGGAGACCCTCGCGGTGACGAAGGGGGACACCCTCCTCGTCCATGCCGCCTCCGGAGGAGTCGGCCACCTCGCCAGCCAGCTCGCGGTCGCCTCGGGTGCGACGGTGATCGGGACCGCGTCGCCGGCCAACCACGACAAGCTCGCGGCCGTCGGAGCGACGCCGGTCGCCCACGGTGACGGGCTGGCAGACCGGCTCGCCGAGGTGGCGCCGGACGGCGTGGACGCGGTCGCGGACCTCGTCGGCGGTGTCCTCGACGTCTCCCTCGAGGTGCTGCGCGAAGGGGGTCGCCTCGCCTCGGTCGCCGACCCGACCGTCGAGGAGCACGGTGGCCGCTGGGTCTGGGTGCGCCCGGACGGGGAGCGTCTGGCGCGGCTGCTCGCCGAGGTCGCCGAGGGGCGGCTGCGTGTCGACATCGACCGCACCTTCCCGCTCGAGCAGGTCCCGGAGGCATTCGCCCTCAGCCGCGAGGGCGGCGCCCGTGGCAAGCTCGTCGTCGCCGTCAGCGACGAGGGCGCGGTCCTCGCCTGACCGCGTGAGCCGTCCCCGGCCGGGGAGGCTCACCCGCGTGAGTCGTCCCCGGCCGGGGCCGACGGCGAACATGCGACGGCCCCCGGCCGGTGCCACAGTGGTCCCATGGAGGAGAGCAAGGTCGCCAGCGCCACCGCCGTCGTCGAGGCCCCCGCGGACGTGGTCTTCGAGCAGATCGCCGACCCCGCGAACCAGCCGGCGTGGGACGGCAACGACAACCTCGCCCGGGCCGCGCCCGGTCAGCGGGTCCGCGCCGTCGGGGACGTCTTCTCGATGGTCCTGATCAAGGACGACATGGTTCGGGAGAACCATGTCGTCGAGTTCGAGGAGGGTCGGTTGATCGCCTGGCGACCCGCGGAGCCGGGTGCGCAGCCGTTCGGTCACCTGTGGCGATGGGAGCTGCGTGCACTCGAGGACGGCCGCACCGAGGTGACCCACACCTACGACTGGTCGCAGCTGACCGACGAACGTCGTCTCCCCCGGGCCCGCCGAACGACGTCGGAGCGTCTGCGGGCCTCGATCGAGCGCTTGGCGCAGCTCTGCACCGAGCGGGCCTGACCCGGCTCGGGGCTGCGGGGCTCACGAAGGGCGGGCACCCACCCGGTGGTGAGTGCCCGCCCGATTCCCCCCCCGGAGATGAACTCAGGCCCCGGCGTCCGCCATGCAGGAGTCGATGGCCATCATCAGCCCGTCCGTGAGGATGACGAAGTCGGCCTCCCCCAGGTAGCCGAAGGGCTTGGGGGCCTTGCCCTTGTTGTAGTAGGCGCCGCCACCGACGGTGGCCTTGGAGTGGATGAGTGGCTCCGACGTCGCACCGGTCTCCGCCATCCAGTGGTCGACTGCGATCGAGGCGTACCCGGCGCACTGCGGCTGCCCCATCTCCTCGGCGATGATCATCGCGCCCAGGTCGGTCAGGGGCAGCCAGGCCGTGCCGCCCCTGGCCAGCTGCTCGGCTGCCTTGTCGTTCCAGTCCACCTTGTAGCAGTGGTGCGCCGAGGCGACCGTCGCCGTCCCCAGCGTCAGCGCGGCCGCGCCTGCAATCACCCCGACCGACCGGCGAATGATGTGGTGTCCCATGACCGTCTCCCCATGTCCCCGTGCCGCCGGACCTCCCGGCGGTCTGGGAGCAAGCACACTCCGGTCGGCGCGGGTGTGCCATGCGTACATCTACCCATGGCGGGACGCGGTGAGACCGTCCTCCCTGTCGAGGAGGCCCATCCGGTGCGCGCGGGTGACGGCGCTCAAGCGGTCTCCGACGCGCAGCTTGCCGTAGATGTTGGAGCCGGTGCACCGTCCGCTCCGAGCAGCCCGCGAGTCGGGCGATGGTGTGCGCCTTGTGCCCGGCAGCCAGCAGGCGCAGCACCTGGGTCTCGCGCTCGGTCAGGTGCTTCGGGGGCAGGTGCTCGGGCTCGAAGAGCCGGACGAGGCCGGCGACGACGGGCTGCACGGCACGCAGCAGCGCCAGGTCCGCCTCGTCGTAGTCCTCGCCGCGACGGCCGATGAAGAAGACGACGAACTCGGCGCCCGGCCGCACGGGAAGCGCGGCCACCTGGTTGATCCCCCAGATCTCCAGGCTCCCGAGGCACTTCGGCGAGCTCTGCCACCGGTCCTGGCCGCCGTAGGCCCGGCCGGCGGTCGTCGGCTCGAGGTCGCCGGCACGGAAGCGGTCGATCAGGGGGTCCGGCCCCGCGTCGATGCGCATGTTCTCGCGCATGCGCGCCCGGGCCGAGGGGGAGGCCGACCGGCCGACGGCTCGCACGTCGTAGCCGAGGGGGGCGCCGTGGACCATCAGGCCCGCGCTGGAGCCGAGCCGATCGATGAGCAGGTCGCTCAGGGCCCCGACTCGGGCATCGGAGGTGCCCGGAGCCTCGACCACTGTGGCGACGAGGTCCACGACCGTGGCGAAGGGATCGCCCCCGCTGTTGGTGACCACGGGGCCATTGTCGTGGCGCCCGGGGGGCAAGTAAAGACGTCATGGGCGAGGTGGCCGACTGCTCGTCCACCCGGGTGCCCACCGCTGGCACCATGGGGAGCATGGACGCCGCACCACCACCTGCCGAGCCAGACGCCACGGACTGGACCTTCGTGCTCGAGGCCGGGTGCCCCGAGTGCGGGTACGAGCTGCACGACCCCGTCCTGACGGGAGAGCGCCTGCGGGCCGCGGTCCCGCGCTGGGCAGAGGTGCTGGGCCGCCCGGACGTCGCGCGGCGGCCCAGCGAGCACGTGTGGTCCCCGCTGGAGTACGCCAGCCACTCCCGTGACCTCGTGGCGGTGCTCGGTGAGCGCGTCGACGCGATGCTCACGGGGGAGGACCCGGTGCTCAGCGACTACGACGGTGAGGCGGCAGCGGTCCGCGGACAGTTCTGGGCCAACGACCCGGACGAGGTCGCGCAGCAGATCGCGACCGGGACCGAGTCCACCGTGGCGGTCCTCGGTCGCGTGAAGGGCGACGAGTGGGAGTGCACCGGCCGACGCGGTGACGGAAGGCCCTTCACCGTCACCGAGATGTGCCGTTACCTGCTCCACGACGTGGAGCACCACCTGCACGACGTCGAGGGCTGATGGGACACGTCCGCGAGGTCGTCGCGACGCTGCCCCCGGGGTCCTTCGCCTTCGTCATGGCGACGGGCATCGTCTCGGTCGGGATGGACCAGCAGGGCTTCGTCCTCGCCTCCCGCGTCCTGCTCGTCATCGCCCTGGTGGCATGGGTCCTGCTCCTCCTGGCACTGGGGACGCGGTGCGTGCTGTACCGCAACCGGGTGGTCGCCGACCTGCACGACCCCGTCGTGGCCTTCGGCTTCTTCACCGTCGTCGCCGGCACCGACGTGCTGGCGGTGCGCCTGGTCGACCAGTACTGGCAGGCCAGCGCCGCGATGCTCGCCTTCGCGGCAGTCGTCGGGCTCTTCCTCGGCTACGGCGTCCCCTGGGCCGCTGCCCTAGGACGGGCGGAGCGTCCCGTGCTCCAGCACGTCAACGGCACGTGGTTCATCTGGGTCGTCGCGAGCCAGTCGGTCGCCACCGCGGCGGCGAGCATCGAGCCGCACGTCCCGGCGGGTCGGTCCGAGATCGCCGTGCTCGCCGTGTCGGCCTGGTCGGTGGGCATCGTGCTGTACGCCGCCTGCGCGGTCTTCGTCGCCCTGCGGATCCTGCTCTACCCCTTCTCCCCGTCCGACCTCAACCCGCCGTACTGGGTCTCGATGGGCGCCATGGCCATCACCGTGGTCGCGGGCGCGAAGATCGTCGAGATGGACTCGACGCCGATCATCGACGTCACCTCCGGACTCATCGGCGGCCTGTCCGTGCTCGGCTGGGCCTGGGCGACGTGGTTGATCCCGGTGCTCTTCGCCGTCGGCGTGTGGCGCCACCTGCTGCACCGGATCCCGCTGACCTACGAGGCGACGTGGTGGAGCATCGTCTTCCCCCTGGGCATGTACGCGGTGGCGGGGATGTACATCGGGCGCGCCGACTCCCTTCCCATCGTCGAGGCGATCGGCTCCGCCTGGCTGTGGGTGGGCGCGTCGGCGTGGCTCTACGCGGCGGTGCAGATGGCCCGGTCGTCCTGGCGCCGGCGTCAGGACGCGGGCGTACGGTCGGTGGCATGACCACTCGTGACCAGGTCCATGTCCGCTCCGTCCGCGACGAGCCCGCCAGTGGCGACGGCCACCGGGTGCTCGTCGACCGGGTGTGGCCCCGGGGCGTGAGCAAGGAGGACGCCGCCCTCGACGACTGGCTCAAGGAGGTCGGGCCGTCCACCGAACTGCGTCAGTGGTTCGGCCACGACCCGGAGAAGTTCGAGGAGTTCGCGAAGCGCTACGAGAAGGAGCTCGAGGGCAACGAGGACTGGCAGACCCTGCAGGACCTCGTCGCCGAGCACGGCCGCGTGACCCTGCTCTTCGGCGCCTCCGACAAGGAGAACAACCAGGCCGTCGTCCTGCGGGACCTGCTCACCCGCTGAGCGCACCCCACCGCGGCTGCTCGTGGAAGTGGTGCACCGGTCCCGCGCCGGCCCCGACGGCCAGGTCCTCCCCGTGGCGAAGGGCGTCGGTGAGCCAGTCCTTCGCCTCCCGGACCGCGGGGAGCCAGCCGTCGTGACGGGGGCGAAGGGCGGCGATCGCCGTGCTCAACGTACAGCCGGTGCCGTGGGTGGCCGTGGTCGCGATCCGGGGGGAGCGCAGCTCGACCACGTCACCATCGGCGGCGTCGAGCCACACGTCGACCGACTCCGGCCCCTCCAGGTGGCCTCCCTTGAGCAGCACCCGGCGGGACCCGGCGCCGGCAAGTCGCTGTGCCTGCGTGATCAGACCCTCGCGCGAGGTCGCCGGTTCCTCCTCCAGGAGCACAGCCGCCTCCGGCACGTTCGGTGTGATCACGTCCGCTCGGGCGACGAGCTCGCGCACCGCGGCCACGGCATCGTCGGCGAGCAGCCGTGAGCCCGAGGTCGCGACCATGACCGGGTCCAGGACGACCGGGACGTCCGCGAGCGGGCCCGAGGCGAGCGCCGCGTGCACCGCCTCGACGAGCTCGCTCGAGGCGAGCATGCCCACCTTGACGACGTCGATCGCGACGTCGGCGACGAGGGTGTCGACCTGCGCGCGCACGACGTCGACCGGGACCTCGTGGACGAGCGTGACCCCCCGGGTGGATTGGGCTGTCAGCGCGGTGATGACACAGGTGCCGTAGGCACCGAGCGCGCTCGCGGTCTTCAGGTCCGCCTGGATGCCGGCACCCCCCGAGGGGTCTGAGCCGGCGATGGACAGGACGACCGGGGGGCGGGGGAGGGGGACCGTCATGCGAGCACCGTAACGATGTGGTTAGTGTGGAGGCACCCCCGCGGGAGCTCGGGCACGAGCTGAGATCGGACTGTCGCCGTCCGGACCGTCTGAACCTGTCCGGATCATGCCGGCGAAGGAAGAGGAGGCGCAGCATGCGCACATCCCATGAGGCCGAAGTCCACCCCCAGCACCGTCGGGTCGAGGTCGTCGACCCCCACGACCCGAGCGTCCGCGTGCCCGTCACGGCGATCTCCCTGGCGCCCGCGCCCGACGGGAGCGAGCACGAGGACGTGCACGTCTACCGCACCCGCGGCCCCGGCTCCGACCCGCAGGTCGGGCTGCCCGAGCTGCGCACGGGGTGGATCGAGGCACGCGGTGACGTCGAGACCTACACCGGCCGCCCCCGCGACCTGGCCGACGACGGCCGCTCGGCCGTGCGCCGCGGAGCGGCCTCACTGGCCTGGCGGGGACGGGAGCGGACCCCCCTTCGCTCGACGGCGGGGCGCACGGTCACCCAGATGCACTACGCCCGACGCGGTGAGATCACCGCGGAGATGCGGTTCGTCGCTCTGCGAGAGGGCTGCTCGCCGGAGATGGTGCGGGACGAGGTGGCCGCGGGCCGGGCGATCATCCCGGCCAACGTCAACCACCCCGAGTCCGAGCCGATGGTCATCGGTCGGGCCTTCCTGACCAAGATCAACGCCAACATCGGCAACTCCGCCGTGACCTCGTCCATCGCCGAGGAGGTCGACAAGCTCACGTGGGCCACGCGGTGGGGTGCCGACACCGTGATGGACCTGTCCACCGGCGACGACATCCACACCACGCGCGAGTGGCTCATCCGCAACAGTCCCGTCCCCATCGGCACCGTGCCGATCTACCAGGCGCTGGAGAAGGTCGACGGCCGAGCTGAGGAGCTCTGCTGGTCCGTTTTCAAAGACACCGTCATCGAGCAGTGCGAGCAGGGGGTGGACTACATGACCATCCACGCGGGAGTGCGCCTGCCCTTCGTGCCGATGACCGCCGACCGCGTCACCGGGATCGTCTCCCGCGGCGGCTCGATCATGGCCGGTTGGTGCCTGGCCCACCACGAGGAGTCCTTCCTCTACACCCACTTCGACGAGCTGTGCGAGATCTTCGCGCGCTACGACGTGGCCTTCTCCCTCGGCGACGGTCTGCGGCCCGGCTCGATCGCCGACGCCAACGACGAGGCCCAGCTGGCCGAGCTGCGCACCCTCGGCGAGCTGACGCAGCGGGCGTGGGAGCACGACGTCCAGGTCATGGTCGAGGGGCCCGGGCACGTCCCGATGCACCTCGTGCGGGAGAACGTCGAGCTCGAGCAGGAGTGGTGCCACGGCGCCCCGTTCTACACGCTCGGCCCGCTCGTCACCGACATCGCGCCCGGCTACGACCACATCACCTCGGCCATCGGCGCCGCCGAGATCGCCCGGTACGGCACGGCGATGCTCTGCTACGTCACGCCGAAGGAGCACCTGGGCCTGCCCAACCGGGACGACGTGAAGACCGGTGTCATCACGTACAAGATCGCGGCGCACGCGGCCGACCTGGCCAAGGGACATCCCGGCGCCCGGATGCGTGACGACGCGTTGAGCAAGGCGCGCTTCGAGTTCCGGTGGCACGACCAGTTCGCGCTCTCCCTCGACCCCGAGACCGCGATGGCCTACCACGACGAGACACTGCCGGCGGAGCCGGCGAAGACGGCGCACTTCTGCTCCATGTGCGGGCCGAAGTTCTGCTCGATGCGGATCAGCCAGGACATCCGGGACGCGTACGGCTCGGCGGCCGACCAGCGTGCCCTGATCGAGGAGGGCATGGCGGCGAAGTCGCGCCAGTTCGTCGAGCTCGGCGCCAGCGTCTACGTCCGCCCCGACACCGAGACGCCTGCGCGATGACCCTCGTGCCCGGACTGCCGCCCGCCGGACGGGCCGCCGTGCGCGGGGGCGTCATCGGCAACTACGTCGACCAGCTGAGCATCTTCCTGCCCGTCGTGGCGCTCGCCCCCGCCCTGGCGACGCTCGCCGGTCCGCACGCCGGGGTCACCGCCGGTGCGTCGGTCATCGTCGCCACCCTCCTGGGCCGCCCGATCGGGTCCATGGTCTTCGGTCGGCTCTCCGACCGGATCGGGCGCACCCGCACGACCAAGGTGGCCATCGCGGGAACCGCGGCGTGCAGCCTGGCCATCGCGGTGGTCCCGACCCACGAGAGCATCGGCGTGCTCGCCATCAGCACCGTCGTACTCCTGCGGTTCATCGGCGGGGTGTTCCTCGCCGGGGAGTACACGTCGGCCATCCCGTTGGCGATGGAGTGGTCGGTGCCCCGCCGCAGGGGCCTCGTCTCCGGTCTGATCATGTCCATGGCCCCGTGGGCGCAGTCGACGATCGCCTTCGTCACCGCCGCTCTCATCGCGCTCCTCGGACCGGAGACCTACGCCGCGTGGGGGTGGCGCCTCGTCTTCGCCGCCGGGGGTGCAGCAGGTCTCGCACTGCTTGGCTACTACTCCTCACGCGTCGCGGACGCCCCGCACGTCGTGCGCCAGCGGGAGCGCGCGGCGGAGGAGGGCGCCCCCGCGGCGCTCGGTCTGCGGGCCGTCCTCGGTGGCCACTACGCGGGGGCGTTCTGGCAGATGTTCGGCCTGATGACCGGTCTGTGGCTCATGACCAACATGGTCGTCATCCTCGCCACCGGTCGGCTCGGGGCCGATGCCGGCCTGACCGGCAGCCGGATCGCGGTCGTCATGGGCGTCGCCGCCGTCGCCCAGGCGCTCGTGATGTCGGTGACCGGCCATCTGTCGACCGTCGTCGGCCGACGACGGTTCTTCATCGCGTGGGGGCTCGTCGCCGCCGTCGCGGCACCCCTGCTGTGGTGGGGCACGCTCGCTGCCGGCGTCATCCCCGTCATCGTGGGGATCGCTCTGCTGCAGGTGATCACGGTGTGCGGCTACGGTCCCGTGGGCGCATACCTCTGCGAGCGGTTCCCCGCGCACGTGCGCTCGACCGGGTACGGGACCGCATACTCCCTGTCCATCGTCGCCCCGGCCCTGTGGCCCTGGTGGCTGCCCACGGTCGAGGGCGCCCTGGGCCATGATGGGTCGGTCGCCGCGGTCCTCGTGGTCGGTGGCCTGCTCGTCGCCGGCTGTGGCGCCCTGGGTCCGCGACTGGCCCCGGCGGAGCTGGACCGCGACGTCGAGAGCCTCGCCCGGGCGAGGGACGAGGCCTCGTCGGAGGCGGCGTTCGCCGGTGGTCACTCATGACGGCCGACCTGCGCGCCGAGGTCACTACGGCGGTCGCCCGGGTGCGGGACCGCTCGCCCCTGGTGCACGGAGCCACCGGATCGGTGACCCGGGCCCTCGTCGCGGACGGCCTCCTCGCCGCGGGCGCGCGCCCGATGCTCACCGAGAGCGTCGCGGAGGCTCCCACGCTCGTCACCGTCGCGGATGCACTGCTGATCAACCTCGGCTCGTTGAGCACCGACGGGATGGCCGGCTTCGTCCCCACGGCGCGGGCGGCGCACGAGCGCGGCATCCCGTGGGTGCTCGACCCCACGGCGATCGGGCTCGCGCCGGTGCGCACCCCGATCGCCCACGACCTGTGCGCGCTCGGTCCGACGGTGGTGCGGGGCAACGCCTCCGAGATCCTCACCCTGTCCGGCGGGGGCCGGGGCGGACGGGGCGCCGACAGCACCGCCACCCCCGACGACGCGGCGACCGCGGCCCGCCACCTGGCCGATGGACGGTGCATCGTCGCCGTATCCGGCGAGCGCGACCTCATCACCGACGGAGAGCGCACGATCCGCGTCACGGGCGGATCGGCGATGCTCACCCGGGTCTCCGGGACCGGTTGCCTCCTCGGCGGGCTGACCGCAGCGTTGCTGGCGGTCGCCGCCGGCGGCACGGAGGCGAAGGGGGTCACCCCCTTCGCCTGCGCCGTGGCCGCCACCGCGCTGCTCACCGTGGCCGCCGACCGGGTGGGCGCCATGGGCCCCGGGAGCTTCAGGGTGGCGCTCCTCGACGCGCTCGACGCGGTGAGTGCCGCCGAGGTGGGCGATGGGGTGGGTCTGGCGTGGGAGTGACCGACTGGCGCCTCACCCTCGTCACCTCCGGCGACGGCCAGGCGACCGTGACGGCCGCCGCCGCGGCTGCCGCGGCCGGCGCGGGTGTGGTCCAGGTGCGCTGCAAGCACCTGCTGGCCGGCGACCTCCTCACCCTCGTCACGGCCGTCGCCGAGGCCGTCGCCCGGGTGGCGCCCTCGACCCGGGTCCTCGTCAACGACCGGGCCGACGTCGCCCACGCCGCCCGCCGCAGGGGGGTCGCGGTCCACGGCGTCCACCTCGGGCAGGCAGATCTCCCCGTCGCCGAGGCACGCGCGCTCCTGGGGCCCGATGCGATCATCGGCCTGACAGCGGGGACACTCGACCTCGTCGGGCAGGCGGAGTCGCGGCGGGGCGCGGACCGTCCGGACTACCTCGGTTGCGGACCCTTCCGGCCCACCCCGACGAAGGACATCGGGCGTCCGCCGGTCACGCTGGCGGGCTACCCGGCCCGGGTGGCGGCCACGCGTCTGCCGGTGCTGGCCATCGGCGACGTGACCGTCGCGGACGTCCCCGCGCTCGCCGGGACCGGCGTCGCCGGTGTCGCGCTCGTCCGCGAGATCATGGGGGCCGGCGACCCGGCGGCGGCCACCCGCGCCTGTCTGGCGGCGTGGGGACGGTGACTCAGGCCACCTTCGCCGCCATCTCGTCGTCGACGAAGACCGGTCGGGCCACGCGCAACCCGGCCACGGTGATGCCCACCCCGCTGAGCATGAGCAGCAGGAGCACGACGGTCCACCCGCCCGTGACGGCGCGGAGGACGCCGACGACGAGCGGCCCGAGACCGGCGAGGAGGTACCCCACCGGTTGGACGAAGCCCGACAGCTGCGCCGTCACGCGCGGGTCCCGTGACCGGGCGGTGATCAGGGCGATCGCGGTCGGGAAGGCGAAGCCGGACACGCCGAGCAGCGCCGCCCACACCCACGGCAGGGCCGTCGGGGCCAGGAGCAGGCCGAGGTACCCGCTCGAGGCGAGCACACCGAAGGCGACCATCCAGACCGACAGGTGGCGGCCGCGGTCGATGACGGTGGGCATGAGCAGCCCGCCGAGGATCCCGAGCCCGGCGACGATCGAGGTGTACGCCCCGGCGGAGGTCGCCGAGAGCCCGGCGTCGCGGTAGATCTGCGGCAGCCAGCCGAACTGGACGTAGGCATTCATCGACTGGACCGCGAAGAGCGCGGTGAGCGCGATCGCGGTCGGCGAGTGGATCATGCGGCCGTTGACGACGCTGCCGGTCCGTCGGTGCACGCGGTCCTTGGCGCTGATCACCAGCCACGGCACGAGGGCGAGCAGGGCCACGACCCCCCACACCCCGAGCGCCCCGCGCCACTGCCCCGGGGCGACCTGCGCCAGGGGAGCGGCGAGGAGCGGACCCATCGAGCCACCGATGGTCAGGCCCATGCTGTAGACGGTCATCAGCCGCACGCCGCCGTCGAGCGAGTGGGCCTTGATCCACGCCGGGACGAGCACGTTGCCCAGGCCCATGCCGGCCAGACCGACGGCCGTGAGCGCGATGAAGACGACGGCGGAGTCGGTGAGCACCCGCAGGAGCAGTGTGACGACGAGGGCGGCGACGCCGAGGGTGATGCCCTTGGACAGGCCGACCCGTTTGGCCAGGGCCACGGCGACGCCACCGGCGAGCGCGAAGGTGAAGCCGGGGAGCGCGGTGAGCAGGCCGGCGAGCGTCGGGCCGAGGGACAGGGCGGCGCTCAGCTCCTGCAGGAGCGGGCCGACGGAGGTGGCGCCGGGGCGCAGGTTGATCGAGATCAGCGCGACCCCGATGACGACGAGCACTGCGGGGAAGGGGGGACCCGGTCGGGTCTCGGGGCGCGTGCTCATCAGTCGGGTCTACCACCCGCGGGTGGTGGGCGCCCAACCGGTCCGCGGTGGGGCTCCGCCTAGGATCTGGCCATGCTCGAGCAGAGAGACCACCGCGTGCCGACGTGGGACGAGTACTTCCTGGGGATCGCCGACGCCGTCGCGGCCCGCGCCAAGTGCACCCGTCGTCGCGTCGGTGCGGTCCTGACGATCGAGCACCGCATCATCGCCACCGGGTACAACGGTGCCGCCCCCGGTGAGCCCGACTGCCTCGAGGGCGCCTGCCCGCGTGGGCAGCTCGACTACGAGGTGATCCCCGGCCTGGGTGACTACGACCGGCCCGGGACGCCCGGCTTCTGCATCGCCATCCACGCCGAGGTCAACGCGCTCCTCTTCGCCACGAGGGACACGAAGGGGGCGACGGCCTACATCACGGACCCGCCCTGCCCGGGGTGCCGCAAGGCCCTCGCCGCCGCCGGCATCATCCGCGCCGTGTGGCCCGGCGGCTCGCACGACCGACACGGACTGACCCACTGGTCGTGAGCCGCCCGGGGGTGGGATGCTTCAGCCATGAGCACCGACGCGAGCATGCAGGACGCCCCGACGCCCGCCGGGGCCGTCATCGCCGCCATCGACGGCAGCCACCGTGACCCGGCCGTCCTCGACTGGGCCGCTGCCGAGGCCGTCGCCGTGGGCGCACCCCTCCATCTCGTCCACGCCGTCGACCTCGGCACCCCGCTGTCCGCGTACGGGGAGCTGCTGACCAGCCCCGACATCGTCGACAAGGTCGAGCAGGAGTCGGTGCGCGTGGCCACCGAGGCCAGGGAGCGCGTGACCGCGACCCACCCCGCGCTCGCCGTGACGATCGCGCTGCCCACGGGCGCCCCGGCAGGTGGCCTGCTCAACGCCGCCGACGGCGCGCGGTTGCTCGTCGTCGGCTCCGCCCGCAAGACCAAGGCCGAGCGGATCGTCCTGGGCACGACCTCGCTGAGCGTCGTCGCGCACTCACCCTGCCCCGTCGTGCTCGTGCCGGAGGACTGCGACGTCAGGGGCGACGGCCGGGTCGTCGTCGGCATCGACGGCAGCGAGCACAGCCGGTTGGCCTTCCAGTACGCCCTCGAGGTCGCCGCGCTGCGGGGCAAGACGGTCACGACCGTCACCTCGTGGAACGTCGAGGTCGTGAACGGCGTCGTCGTCACCGAGCCGGGCTCGCCCGAGTGGGAGACGGTCGACAAGCGCTACCGCGACATGGCCGAGGCGACGATCGCCGACCTGCGCGCGGCCCACCCCGAGATCGACGTCTCCGTCGAGGTCCACCACGGCCGCGCCGCCGACACGCTCGTCGAGGTCGCCCATGGCGCCGACCTGCTCCTCGTCGGCTCCCGCGGCCGCGGAGGCTTCCGCGGGATGCTCCTCGGCTCGGTGTCCCAGCGGATCCTGGGCCGGGCGACCGTCCCGGTCGGGGTGCTGCACAAGCACTAGGCCGCTTCCTCCGGAGTGGTCAGGGGAGGTGCCTCTGCCGCCGGCCACGCTCCTACCGACGCGGGCCCGGTGAGTGGTGATGGAAGCGCACGAAGGGAGGGGGCGGCACGGCTCAGGCCGAAGTCCGGACCGGCACTGAGAGGCACCTCTGTGTACGCCACGAGTCCGGACTTCGCGCCAAGGGCCGCCCCCTCCCTTCGGGAGCGGACGCCTCGACGCCCTCGGGAGCGGACGCCTCGGGCCTTCGGGAGCGGACCTGCCGAGCAGCGGACGCCTCGGGTAGCTCCGGACCGAAGGCGTGAACTCAGCCCGCGTGCTCGGCGTGGAAGCGCCGGATCGCCTCCGCGCCCTCCTCGGTGTCCTGGGGGCGGTGGTCGGTGTCGCGCAGGACGAGGTGCTGCGCCCCCTTCGCTGCGAGCGCCTCGGCGACCTCGGTGTAGAGCGGCCACTGGTCACCGGTGATCACGAGCGTCGGCACGAGCCGGAGGGTGTCCGCGCGCAGCGAGATCTCCCACGGCGCCGGGGTCGTGCGCATGCGCGCGGCGACCTCCTCGCACGTGCCGGGGTCGAGGTCCGGTGGCGGTGACCCCATGCCCGCTGCGAAGCGTGCGAGGAACTCCGGGCCCCCCACCTCCGGGTCGTCGGCGAGCGCGAAGACGGGAGCGAGGGCCCGGATGTGCCGCTCGACGCGGCGGCCGCCCCGGGCGAGGTCGAAGCAGGCCGGACCGAGGAGCACGAGGCTGCGCAGCCGGTCCGGGCGTCGTTGCGCGGCGAGCACGGCGGTCACCGTGCCGTAGGAGTGCCCGACGACGTGGCCGCGTCCGCCGAGGGCCTCGATGACCCGGTCGGCGTCGCGCTCGGGCTGGTCGGCCCGGCCGGTGCGCCGCAGGAAGACGTCATCGGGGTTCTCGGCCCCGGCCTGCAGCGGCCAGGCCTCGGGCCCGCTGCGGCCACGGCCGTGGACGAAGACGGTCCGTGCGGTCGGTCTGATGATCGGCATGTCAGGCCCTCGCTCGCAGTCGCCCGCCGGGCATGGCGGGGGCGGGAAGGGGGCTCACCTGTTCCGCCTGCCCCGCCTCGAAGGGGCCGAAACGCTCCGGCCCGGCGGCCGGCTCGGTGCCCGCGCCGATCTCGCTCATCCACCGGTCCCGGGCGGCGACGATGTCGTCGTGGCTGCGGCCGACGAAGTTCCACCACATGACGATCTCCTCGCCGAGGGGTTCGCCGCCGATGATGAGCAGGCGCGCACCCGTCGCAGAACGCAGGCTGATGCGGGTGCGTCCGGGGGAGAGGTAGCCGAGCTCGGCTGCCTCGAGGCCCTGCCCGTCGACGGTGACGTCGCCGTCGTCGAGGAGGACGGCGTGCTCGTGGCCCTCCGGGACGTCCAGGACGGTCTCGGCGTCGGCGTCGAGGAGCAGCTCCGCGCCGAGCAGCGGTGTCGGTGTCGTGATCGGTGACTCGACGTCGAGCAGGCTGCCGAGGAAGACCCGGATGATCCCGCCGGGGACGTACATCGGCTCGGGCACGTGGTGGACGAAGGACGGCTCGACACCCACGGCCCACCCGGGCAGCGCGAACCACAGCTGCACGCCGTGCAGGGTCGAGGTCTGCGGGGTGGAGAACTCCGAGTGGCTCACGCCGCGACCGGCGGTCATGAGATTCAGCTCGCCCGGCCTGATCGTCGCGTGCACGCCGGTGGAGTCACGGTGCTCGATCTCGCCGGTGAAGAGCCACGAGACGGTCGCCAGGGCGGTGTGCGGGTGCCGGGGGACGGCCATCCCGCCGGTGGCCGAGACGTCGTCGGGCCCGTAGTGGTCGAGGAAGCACCACGCTCCCACGAGCGAGCGTGCGCGGGAGGGGACGGTGCGACGGACGTGCATGGCGCGGGGGCCGCCCAACGGCACCTCGCGCGGGATGAGGATCTGCAGGTGGGCCACCATCCCCACGCTACCCGCGTGCTCGGGGGAGCGGGCGGGGGTGGACACCGGCATTCACGCTGCAGGAGGGTGGCCGGGTGAGCGACGAGAGCACCCTGCTGGAGGACCTGGCCGAGGCGCGCGGGGTCTCCACCCGGTGGTGGGACTGGCGCGGGGAGCGGCGCACGGTGCCGGCTTCCTCCCTTCGCGCCGTGCTGTCCGCGATGGGCGAGGAGACCGACGACGAGGAGGCGCTCGCCGCATCCCTCGAGCGCACCCGCACCCTCCCGTGGCGCCGGACGCTGCCGCCGACGGTGGTGCAGCGGGCCGGGGAGGCCACCCGCGTGCTCGTCCACGTCTCCCACGGCGCCGCCGTCTCCGTCTCCGTGGAGCTCGAAGGGGGAGGGCGCCGCCTGCTGGAGCAGGTCGAGCACGTCGTGGAGCCGCGCGAGGTCGACGGCGAGCGGGTCGGGGAGGCGGCCTTCGAGCTGCCGGCGGACCTGCCGCTGGGGTGGCACGAGCTCGTCGCCGTGACGGAGTCGGCGCCGTTGCTGCCCGGCAGCGAGCGGGCCGTCCTCGTCACCGTCCCGACCCGGCTCGACCTGCCGGAGACCGTGCCGGGGCCGCGTGACGGCCTGATGACGCAGCTGTACCAGGTGCGCAGCCGCGGCAGCCAGGGGATCGGCGACGTGGGTGACCTCGTCACCCTGGGGGAGTGGGCCGCGCGCGAGCACGGGCACGACTTCGTGCTCGTCAACCCGCTGCACGCGGCCGAGCCGGTCGCGCCGATGGAGCCGTCGCCGTACCTGCCGACCTCGCGGCGCTTCGTCAACCCGGTCTACATCGACCTGCGCAACCTGCCCGACGCCGACGCGCTGCCGCCGGACGCCCGCGCGGAGATCGCCGAGCTCGTGACCCGGGGGCAGGAGCTCAACGAGGCCGACACGATCGACCGGGACGCCGTCTGGGAGATCAAGCGCCGGGCGCTGCGCACCGCGTTCCGCCACCTCGGCCCCCACCACGACGCCCACGTCGCCGCGCTGCGCGAGCAGGAGGGGCAGGCACTCCTCGACTTCGCGACGTGGTGCAGCATCGCCGCCGTCCACGGCACGGAGTGGGAGAGCGACTGGCCCCGGGAGCTGCACGACCCGCGCGGCGCTGCCGTCGAGGCGCACCAGCGAGCCCACGGGGAGGAGATCGCCTTCACGATGTGGCTGCAGTGGCTCGTGCGCCACCAGCTCGCCGGCGCCCGCGAGGCGCTGCGCGCGAGCGGCATGGGGATCGGCATCGTCGGCGACCTCGCCGTCGGCATCCACCCCGAGGGGGCCGACTCGTGGGCGCTGCAGGACGTGCTCGCCCGGGGGATCGAGGTCGGCGCCCCGCCTGACCAGTTCAACCAGCTCGGCCAGAACTGGTCCCAGCCGCCGTGGCGGCCGGACCGGCTCGCCGAGACGGGGTACGCCCCCTTCCGGGACATGCTGCGCGCCGTCCTGCGGGACGCCGGCGGGCTGCGCGTGGACCACATCATCGGACTCTTCCGGCTGTGGTGGGTGCCGGAGGACCACGACCCGGGCGAGGGTGCCTACGTGCGCTACGACCACGAGGCGCTCATCGGCATCCTGGCGCTCGAGGCCGCGCGGGCCGGGGCGGTCGTCATCGGGGAGGACCTGGGCGTCGTCGAGCCGTGGGTGCGCGAGCACCTGAGCGAACGGGGGATCCTCGGCACGAGCGTCATGTGGTTCGAGTGGGTGGACGGCCGGCCCAGGCCGCCGGAGGACTACCGCGAGCTGTGCCTGGCGACCGTGACCACGCACGACATCCCGCCGACCGCCGGGTACCTCCACCTCGAGCACGTGGCGATCCGCGAGCGGCTCGGTCTGCTCACCCGGCCGGTCGAGGCGGAGACCGAGGCGGAGGAAGGGAGCATCGCGGCCGTGCGCTCGGCCCTGGCCGAGCGCGGGCTGCTCGAGACCCCCTTCGCCCCCACCGGTGCGGTCGTGGCCGCCATGCACCGGTGGCTCGCCCTGACCCCGGCCAGGCTCCGCGGGTACGCCCTGACCGACCTCGTCGGTGACGTCCGCGCGATCAACCAGCCTGGGACCGACGAGGAGTACCCGAACTGGCGGCTGCCGCTGGCCGGACCGGACCGCGTCCCGCTTCTCCTCGAGGACGTCGTGGGCGGGTCGCGCAGCCGCCCCTGAGGGTTAACCCTGCATCTTCGGCGGCCGATGGCGGGGTGGTCTCCGAAGAGTCACAGTTGTGTCTCACCGCACACGTGTCCATGGAATTTGACCATTCCGTGGTTTTTGATGTCACGAGCAGCCGCTGACCGCGCTGCACCCAGGGGCGCCACCGGCCGACGGTGACGCTGATCGGACCGCCAACTCGGCGGCATGACGTAGGAGGACATCCATGCGAGTGAAGTCTCGCTCGATGGCTATTGCCAGCATCTCCGCGGTCGCGCTTCTCGCGACCGCGTGCGGCGGCAGCAGCGACGACAGCAGCGGCGGTTCCGGCGGCGACGGTGGCGGCGAGATCGTCGTCTCCGGCTGCACCCCGGAGAACCCGCTGATCGCAGGAAACACGGGTGAGACCTGTGGTGGGAACGTCCTGGACGTCATGACCGCCAAGCTCATCCACTACAACACCGAGACGGCCGAGCCGGAGATGGACATCGCCGAGTCCATCGAGACCGAGGACAACCAGAACTTCACGGTCAAGCTCAAGGAGGGCTACAAGTTCCACGACGGGACCGAGGTCAAGGCCCACAACTTCGTCGACGCCTGGAACTACACGGCCTACGGTCCGAACGCCCAGCAGGGGTCCTACTTCTACGCCCCGATCCAGGGCTTCAACGAGACGCAGTGCAGCGGCGAGGGCGATGACCCCTGCGCCGGTGACGGCAAGCCCTCCCTCGAGGAGATGTCCGGCCTGAAGGTCGTCGACGACCACACCTTCACCATCAAGACCAGCGAGAAGGTCTCGAACCTGCCGATGCGTCTGGGCTACACCGCCTTCGCTCCGCAGCCGGACGCCTTCTTCGAGGACCCGGAGGCCTTCGGCGAGGAGCCGATCGCGGCCGGCCCGTACAAGTTCGACTCCTGGGAGAAGAACCAGGCCATCAGCCTGAGCCAGTTCGAGGACTACGCGGGTGAGTACGCCGGCGAGACCGAGAAGATCACCTTCAGGATCTTCAAGGAGCAGGAGGCCGCCTACACCTCCCTCCTCGCGGACGAGATCGACATCATCGACGCGATCCCGGCCAACGCCCTGGTCGGCGACAAGTTCAAGTCCGACCTCGGTGAGGGCAACTACCTCACCCAGCCGAACTCCACCTCGCAGTGGATCGGCATGAACTACCACATCGACAAGAAGCTGGCGAACAAGGACCTGCGCCACGCCCTGTCGATGGCGATCGACCGCGAGACGATCGTCAAGCAGATCTTCAACAACGCCTACGAGCCGTCCACCGGCGTCGTCTCCCCCGTCGTCGACGGGTTCAAGGAAGACCAGTGCGGTGAGTACTGCGTGTACGACGAGGAGAAAGCCAAGGACCTCTTCGAGAAGGCCGGCGGCTACGACGGCAAGCTGACCCTCACCTACAACGGTGACGGTGGCCACAAGGAGTGGACCGAGGCGGTCTGCAACTCGATCAAGAACACCCTCGGCGTCAACTGCGTCGCCTCCCCGACCGTCGACTTCGCCACCATGCTGACCAAGCTCGGCAACAACGAGCTCGAGGGCCTGTGGCGCATGGGTTGGGTCATGGACTACCCGTCCATCGAGAACTACCTCGCCCCGATCTTCAGCAAGGGCGCGGCCTCGAACTACTACCAGTACGCCAACCCCGAGTTCGAGGAGCTGCTGACCAAGGCTGCGGCGTCGGACGACCCGGCCGAGGCCAACGAGATGTACCAGGAGGCGGAGCGCGTCATGCTCGAGGACATGCCAGCCATCCCGCTGTGGTACGGCCAGTCCATGATGGGTTGGTCCGACGACGTGGAGAACGTCAAGGCCACCCCGTTCGGCAACCCGGACCTGGCCAAGGTCACCACCAAGTGATCGGACCGCTCGGTCTGAGCTAGTCCACCACCGGCCGGTCACCCCTGAAGGTGGCCGGCCGGTTGGTGTGTCCGCGCTCGGGACGCCCTCGACCCGTGGGCGCGTCCCCGAGCATCTGGAAGAGTTATCCTCTGCCGGCGTCACAGCGCCACCAACACCCCTAGGAGGTGAACGTGGGTAAATACATCGTCCGCCGACTGCTGCAGATGATCCCCGTCATCATCGGCGCCACGTTCCTGATCTACGCCATGGTCTTTGCCATGCCTGGTGATCCCACGGCAGGCAAGTGTGGTGAGCGGCCGTGCCCGCCCGCGTACATTGCCGAGTTCAACGAGAAGTACAACCTCAACGACCCCCTGCCCGTCCAGTACGGCAAGTACATGGCCAAGGTGGCCCAGGGCGACCTGGGCGAGAACCAGTACGGCATCCCGGTGTCGGAGGACCTGAAGGACCGCTTCACCGTCACCGCCCAGCTGGGACTTATGGCCCTGGTCATCGAGGGTGTCATCGGCATCCTCGCGGGTGTGCTGGCCGGCCTGCGCAAGGGTGGCTTCCTGGACAATCTCGTCCTGGTGAGCACCCTCTTCGTGATCTCGGTGCCCATCTTCGTCACCGGCTTCACCCTGCAGTACATCCTCGGGCTGAATCTCGGGGTCGTCCCGGCCCTCGTGGGGGCCGAGTACTCCTTCTACAGCCTGCTCCTGCCGGGCTTCGTCCTCGGCTCGCTGTCCATGGCCTACATCGCCCGACTCATGCGCAGCAACATCGGTGAGAACTTCAAGTCCGACTACGTGCGCACCGCCAAGGCCAAGGGACTGAAGCAGGGACGCATCATCGGCGTGCACACCCTGCGCAACTCGATGATCCCCGTCATCACCTTCATGGGTTACGACTTCGGAGCGCTCCTGGGCGGTGCCATCGTCACGGAGGGCATCTTCAACATCCACGGCGTCGGTGGGTACATCTTCGAGGGGATCCACAACCGCGACGGCATGGCCGTCGTCGGCGCGGTGACCGCGCTGGTGATCATCTACCTCATCGTGAACCTCATCGTCGACCTCCTGTACGGCGTACTGGACCCGAGGATCAGCCATGACTGACAAGAAGACCCGCACCGCACCCGAGACGCCCCAGCCCGAGCGGGAGACACCCGGCGCAGAACCCGTGAGCAGCTCAGGGGTCAGTGCCGACGGTCGGCCGGTCGTCGACGACGACCAGGTCGTCGCACGGTCGCTGAGCGCGGACGCCTTCCGCTCGCTCAAGCGCAATCCGTTGTTCTGGGTCTCCAGCGTCCTGGTCCTGATATTCCTGCTGATGGCCGCCTGGCCCTCGCTCTTCACCAACCAGGACCCGCACTACGGCGTGCTCAGCCGGGCGATGCAGTCGCCCAGCACGGAGCACTGGTTCGGTACCGACCGTCAGGGTTACGACATCTACAGCCGCGTCGTCTACGGCGCACGGGCCTCGATCCTCGTGGGTGTCTTCGCGGCGTCGGGCGCACTGGTACTGGGCAGCATCATGGGTCTGCTCGCCGGGTACGTCTCCGGCTGGGCCGACGCCCTCGTCAGCCGCGTGGCGGACATCTTCTTCGCCATCCCGCTGCTGCTGGCCGGCATCATCTTCCTGGCCGCCATGCGTGAGGAGGACACGATCTTCGGCGTCCCGATCCAGGGGTACTTCGGCGTGATCTTCCAGGTCGTCCTCGTGCTGGTGATCTTCGGCTGGCCGAGCATCATGCGCCTCATGCGCTCCTCGGTGCTGCAGGTCAAGCCCAACGACTACGTCCAGGCGGCCCGGGCCCTCGGAGCCTCGCCGATGCGGATCACCCGGCGGCACATCCTGCCCAACGCGATGGCCCCCGTCATCGCGGTGAGCACGATCAACCTCGGTGCCTACATCAGCGTCGAGGCGACCCTGTCGTACCTGGGTATCGGCCTGCGTCCGCCGACCGTGTCCTGGGGCGTGATGATCACCGACGCCCAGATCGCACTGCGGACCGAGCCCTACATCCTCTTCTTCCCCGCCCTCTTCCTCAGCCTCGCGGTCCTGGCCTTCATCATGCTCGGTGACTCCGTGCGTGACGCCTTCGACCCGAAGAGTCGCTGAGAGCAAGGTGAGTGACCACATGAGTACCCCGACGACGACCGGCGAGCGCCTGCTCGAGGTCGACGACCTGCACGTCGAGTTCCACACCGACGAAGGCGTGGCCCAGGCGATCAACGGCGTGGACTTCTCCCTCGACGAGGGGGAGACCCTGGCGATCCTCGGCGAGTCCGGCTCCGGCAAGTCCGTGACCGCCCAAGCGATCATGGGCATCCTCGACATCCCCCCGGCGCGCATCACCAAGGGCCGCATCCTCTACAAGGGTGAGGATCTGCTGACCATGGAGGACGAGAAGCGACGGAAGGGGCGGGGACCCGATGTCTCGATGATCTTCCAGGACGCCCTGAGCTCGCTCAACCCGGTCTTCCCCGTGGGCTGGCAGATCGGCGAGATGTTCCGCCAGCACCGGGGCATGAACCGCTCCGACGCCTACGACCAGGCCGTGCGCCTGATGGAGCGGGTCAACATCCCCGGCGCCAAGCAGCGCGTCAAGGCCTACCCGCACCAGTTCTCCGGTGGGATGCGCCAGCGGATCATGATCGCCATGGCGATCGCCCTGGACCCGAAGGTGCTCATCGCCGACGAGCCGACCACCGCCCTGGACGTGACCGTCCAGGCGCAGATCATGGAGCTGCTCCAGGACCTGCAGCACGAGCACAACATGGGCATGATCCTCATCACCCACGACCTCGGCGTCGTCGCCGACGTCGCCGACCGGATTGCGGTCATGTACGCCGGACGCATCGTCGAGCGGGCCGAGGTCGAGGACATCTACGCCCAGCCGGCCCACCCCTACACCAAGGGTCTGCTGGAGTCGATCCCCCGACTGGACCAGAAGGGTCAGCAGCTGTCGGCGATCGGCGGCCTGCCGCCGAACCTCACCCGGATCCCTCCGGGCTGCGCCTTCCACCCGCGCTGCGTCATGGCCCAGGACATCTGCCGGGTCGACCGTCCCGAGCTGCTCGACGTGGGCCCGCGCCGCCAGTCGGCGTGCCACTTCAGCCAGGAGGTGCTGAATGCCTGATCATGACGTCATCCTCAAGGCCACGGGCCTGAAGAAGCACTACCCGATCAAGGGCGGCGTCCTGCGCCGCACGGTCGGCCACGTCCGCGCGGTCGACGGAGTCGACTTCGAGCTGCGACGCGGCGAGACACTCGGTGTCGTGGGCGAGTCCGGCTGTGGCAAGTCCACGCTGGGTCGGCTGCTGATGCGGCTGGAGGAGCCGACCGAGGGCTCGATCGAGTTCGACGGCACGGACATGTTCAAGCAGTCGGGGGCGGAGATGCGGCGCCTGCGGCGCGACATCCAGATCGTCTTCCAGGACCCCTACACCTCCCTCAACCCACGGCGCACCGTCGGTGAGATCGTCGCCGAGCCCTTCGAGATCCACACCGACGTCGTGCCGAAGGACAAGCGGCGTGCACGCGTGCAGGAGCTCCTCGAGCTCGTCGGTCTCAACCCCGAGCACGTCAACCGCTACCCGCACCAGTTCTCCGGCGGTCAGCGCCAGCGCATCGGCATCGCCCGCGGCATCGCGCTGAACCCGAAGGTCCTGATCTGTGACGAGCCGGTCTCGGCCCTGGACGTCTCCGTCCAGGCACAGGTGATCAACCTGATGGAGAAGCTGCAGGACGAGCTGGGCCTGTCCTACGTCTTCATCGCCCACGACCTGTCGGTCGTGCGGCACATCTCCGACCGGGTCGCCGTGATGTACCTCGGCAAGATGGTCGAGATCGGGGACGAGGACGACATCTACTCCCGGCCGACGCACCCGTACACGCAGGCGCTGCTGTCCGCAGTGCCCGTGCCCGACCCCACGTTGCGGGGCAAGCGCGACCAGATCGTGCTGCAGGGCGACGTCCCCTCGCCGGCCAACCCGCCGGCCGGGTGCCGTTTTCACACCCGCTGCTGGAAGGCGCAGGACATCTGCAAGGTCGAGCCGCCGCCGGAGCTCATCCCGCGCCCGGACGGCGTCGGCGAGCACGACTCCCGGTGCCACTTCGCCGAGCCGAAGGTCATCGTCGAGACCGAGGACCTCACCGGCAAGGACCAGCGAAGCTTGTTCGCCGGGCAGGGGGACGTCGACACGAGCGACGTCCTGGCCGAGGGACAGACCGGCGGCCCGACCGCGGGGCCGCACGTCGAGACCTCCAGCGCAGGCTCAGGTCACTGACGAGCTCCGCCCACACCACGGCGCCCCCACTCGGTCATCGGGTGGGGGCGCTGTCGTTCCCGCCCCCGGCGCACACCCAACCCTTCGCAACTGCTCAGGCTCCTGCGACGGTTCGGCCCATCCCTTCGCAACTGCTTAGGCTCCTGCGACAGTTCGGCCCATCCCTTCGCAACTGCTTAGGCTCTTGCGACAGTTCGGGCCCCTCCCTTCGCAACTGCTTAGGCTTTTGCGAAGGCAGCGCACGTGCGCAGAGGGAGAGTCGGGTCGGGTCAGGCGAAGGGGAGGTCCTCGGTGAGTCGCTCCGCCTCCTGCCTCGCGGCGAGCTCGGCGCCGGTCTCATCGGCCTCGGGGGTGACCTCGTGCGCCTGGATGCGGCCGGCGGCGATGTCCTCGGCCCAGTGGCAGGCGACCTTGTGACCGCTGCCCGCACCGTCGATGTCGACGACCCGCAGCTGCGGCCGCTCGGTGTCGCACAGCGACTCCTGGCGCCACGGGCACCGCGTGTGGAAGCGGCACCCCGACGGGGGGTTGGCCGGTGACGGGAGGTCGCCGGTGAGCAGGATCTGCTCACGGGAGTCCTCGACGACCGGGTCCGGCACCGGGATGGCGGACAGCAGCGCACGCGTGTAGGGGTGCAGGGGAGTGGTGTAGAGGTCGTCGGCGTCGGCCTCCTCGACGATCCCGCCGAGGTACATCACCCCGACCCGGTCGGAGATGTGGCGGACGACGGCGAGGTCGTGGGCGATCACGAGGTAGGTCAACCCGTAGCGCTCCTGCAGGTCGGACAGCAGGTTGATCACCTGCGCCTGCACGGAGACGTCCAGGGCCGAGACCGGCTCGTCGGCCACGATCAGCTCCGGCTCGACGCTCAGGGCCCGCGCGATGCCGACGCGCTGGCGCTGACCACCGGAGAACTCGTGCGGGTACTTCTTCAGGGCGGCCGTGGGCAGGCCCACGTCCTTCAGCAGCTGGCGCAGGCGGGGGCCGGCGTCCTTGGCGTCCTTGACGATGCCGTGGGCGCGCATCCCCTCGACGAGCAGCGCCTCGACGCTCTGTCGTGGGTCCAGGCTGCCCATCGGGTCCTGGAAGATCATCTGCAGGTCCCGCCGTCGACGCCGCAGCTCCTCGCCCTTGAGCGTGCTGATCGCCTCCCCGTCGAAGGTGACGGTTCCCTCGGTCGCCGGCTCGAGGTGCAGGATCGCCCGCCCCAGGGTCGACTTGCCGCAACCGGACTCGCCGACGAGACCGTAGGTCTCACCCCGTCGGATCTGCAGGTCGACGCCGTCGACCGCGTAGACGTGCCCGACGACGCGGTCGAAGATCACTCCCTTCGTGATGGGGAAGTGGACCTTGAGATCGTGCACGTCGACGAGCACGTCGCCGTCCTCGTGCTCGGGACCGGCGGCTCTCGTCGTGGCGTCGGTGCTCATCGGACCTCCTCGGTCGTGGCGCCCTCGGCGGGCGAAGGGGTGCCGGCCAGCGGGTTGAAGCAGCGCAGCGCCCGGTGGTCGTCGGTGACCGCGAGGTCGGGGGTGACCTCCAGGCAACGGTCGATCGCGTTGGCGCACCGGGGGGCGAAGGCGCACGAGCTGGTCCACGGCAGGTTGTCCGCGACCGACCCCGGGACGGGGTTGAGGCGTGCACCCCGGTCGCCGTCGAGGCTGGGGACGCTGGCGAGCAGGCCCCCGGTGTACGGGTGGCGGGGCTCGGCGAAGAGCGCATGGCGCTCGGCGCGCTCGACGAGGCGTCCGCCGTAGAGGACGTTGATCTCGTCGCAGAGGCCGGCGACGACCCCGAGGTCGTGGGTGATCATGATCAGCGCCGTCCCGGTGTCCTCCACGAGGTCACGCAGCAGCGCCAGGATCTGCGCCTGGATCGTCACATCGAGTGCCGTCGTCGGCTCGTCGGCGATGAGCAGGCGGGGCTCGCAGGCGAGCGCCATCGCGATGAGGGCGCGTTGCCGCATGCCGCCGGACAGCTGGTGCGGGTAGTCGGTGAGACGACGGTCCGGGTCGGGGATGCCGACCTTGTCGAGCATGTCCCGGGCGCGCGGCTTGGCAGCCCGGCGCGACAGGCCCCGGTGCCGCTCGAGGACCTCGCTGACCTGACGGCCGATCGGCACGACGGGGTTCAGCGAGGACAGGGGGTCCTGGAAGATCATGCTGATCTCCCGGCCCCGCTTCGCCCGCAGCTCCTTCTCCGGCATCGCGAGCAGGTCCTGGCCGTCGTAGGAGACCGTGCCGGTGACCTCGTTGCCGTGCGGGGGCAGCAGGCCCATGATCGCCAGGGAGGTGACCGACTTGCCGCAGCCCGACTCGCCGACGAGGCCGACGGTCTGGCCCGGCCGCACGTCGAAGCTGAGCCCGTCGACGGCGGCGAAGGATTCCTGGTTCCTGCGTCCGAAGGAGACCGTGAGGTCCCGCACGGACAGCAGGGGCTCTTGGGAGTGGGTCGTCGTCATGGTGGTCACCGTCGGCTCTTGGGGTCGAGTGCCTCGCGCAGCGACTCACCCATGAGGGTGAAGCCGAGTGCGACGACGATGATGCACGCCGCCGGGTAGAACGCCAGGTGGGGGTTGTCGTAGATGTACTGCTGGGCCTGGCCGAGCATCTGGCCCCACTCGGGCTGGGAGTCGTCGGGGTTGCCGAGGCCGAGGAAGGACAGGGCGGCCGCATCGATGATCGCGGTCGCGAGCACGAGCGTCGACTGCACGATGACCGGGCCGAGGGAGTTGGGCAGCATGTGCCGCAGCACGATCGCCCGACGGCGGACACCCAGCGCCCGCGCCGCCAGGACGTGGTCCTTGCTGCGCTCGGCGAGCATGGAGCCGCGCAGCAGGCGGGCGAAGATCGGGACCTGCACGGCGCCGACGGCGATGATCACCGTCCACTGGCTGGGCTCGGCGGCGATGACGGCGATGGACATCGCGAGCAGCAGCGAGGGGATCGAGAGCATCACGTCGACGACCCGCATGACCACCGAGTCGACCCACCCGCCGAAGGCACCGGCGATGGTGCCCAGGAGGACGCCGCCGGTGAGCCCGCCCAGGGTGGCCAGGACGCCGACCATCAGGGTCTGGCGGCTGCCGATGAGCAGCCGCGAGAGCAGGTCGCGTCCCTTCGGGTCCCCACCGAGGGGGTGGCCCGGCTGCGGGTCGGGGACGGGATTGGTCTGCTGGCTGATCTGGTCCTTGAGGATCCACTCGGCCGGGTCGTGCGGGGCCAGCAGCGGCGAGATGGTCGCGAGCACGACGAACACCACGGTGATGCCCAGACCGAGCAGGAAGATCGGGTTGCGGCGCAGCCGGTGCCACGCCGAGGCGATGAGCGACACGCCGGCGCCCTCGTCGATGGCGCCCGCCTCGTCGACGGTCGCCGTGGTCGTACCGCTCGCGGCGAGGTCGTCGATGCGTTGCTTGCGTCGCGCGCCGGGGCCCCGTCGGGGGCCGTTGTCGGACGAAGTCATCAGGGCCTCACTCGGGGGTCGATGAGCGCGTAGAGGATGTCCACGAGCAGGTTCACCAGGACGTAGGCGATGGCGGCCACGAGCACGATGATCTGGAGCACGGGGTAGTCCCGCTCACGGAAGGCCTCCTCGAGGGCACTGCCGACGCCACCGAAGTTGAAGACGGTCTCGGTGAGCACCGCGCCGGACAGCAGCAGTCCCATCTGCAGACCGACCGCGGTGACCACCGGCAGGAGGGCGTTGCGCATGACGTGGCGACCGCGCACGACGCGGTGACTCAACCCCTTCGCCTGCGCGGTGCGGACGAAGTCCTCGTCCAGGACGTCCAGGACCGACGCCCGGGTGATCCGGAAGATCATTGCGAAGGGGATGGAGGCGAGGGCGATCCCGGGAAGGATCAGGTGCTTGAAGGAGTCCCAGACGGCGTCCCACTCCCGGGTGAGGATCCCGTCGAGGACGAAGAAGCCGGTCACCGAGGTCGCGTTGCCGATGCTCTGCCGGCCGGAGACGGGCAGCCAGCCGAGCTCCACGGCGAACCAGTACTTCAGCAGGAAGGCGAGGAAGAAGACGGGGACGGCCACCCCGACGAGCGACCCGAGGATCGAGGCGTTGTCGATGACGCCGCCGCTGCGTCGGGCCGAGAGGTAGCCCAGGGGGATGGCGAGGGAGATCGCGAGCACGAGGGCGACGACGCTCAGCTCGATCGTCGCGGGGAAGCGCTCGAGGAAGATCTCCAGCGCCGGCCGGCCGGTCTGGACCCCCGTGGAGACGCCGAAGTCACCCTGGACGGCCCGCTGGAGGAAGTGCAGGTACTGCACCGGGATGGGGTCGTTGAGGCCGAGTGCCTCGGTGAGTGCCGCACGCGACTGCGGTGTGGCGCGCTCGCCGAGCATCGCGGAGACGACCCCGCCGGGCAGGGCGCGGAGCCAGGCGAAGAGCAGGATCGACAGGACGAAGACGACGAGCACCAGCTGCATCAGCCGTCGGACGATGAACTTCAGCACAGGGAGTGACCTCGCTGTCGGCGGGGCTCGGGGCCGTCGTGACCGTGATCGGTCACGACGGCCCCGAACCGCCGGTGATGGGTGGAGGGCGTGTCTAGCTGGGGCCGCTCACTCGCCGCCGACGGTGACGGTGTCGAAGTGCTCGGCCGTCAGCGGGCTCGTGACGAGCCCCTCGACGTCCTCGCTGACCACGATGGCCGGCGGGGAGTGCGAGATCGGAGCGCCGGGGACGTACTCCTCGGCGATCTTCTTGTTCAGCTCCTCGTACTTGGCGGCGCGCTCCTCCTCGTCGACCGTGCCGTCGGCCTCGGCCAGCTCCTCGGCGAGCTGCTCGCCGTACCCGGCCTCGACGGTGCCGAAGTCGTTGGCCGACGCGTTGCCGAAGAAGGTGCCGACGAAGTTGTCGGCCGAGTCGTAGTCACCCGTCCAGCCGAGCAGCCAGGCGTCGTACTGACCGGCGTCGACGTTGTCGAGGTACCCGCCGTTCCACGGCTTCGTCGTCGCCTTGACGGTGATGCCGGCCGCCTCGAGGTTGTTGGCGATGGCCTCGTGGATCTTCTGCGGGTTGGGCATGTACGGCCGGGACACCTGGCTCGGGTAGGCGAACTGCAGCGTGAGGTTCTCCGCGCCGGCCTCCTTCAGCAGCTCCTTCGCCTTGTCCACGTCGTGCGGGTAGGGCTCGAGGTCACTGTTGTACCCCTTGACCGCCTCGGGCATGAACTGCGACGCCGCGCTCGCACCCTCGGGCAGCTGGGAGCTGACGAGGCTCTCCCGGTCGATCGCGTAGTTGATCGCCTGACGGACCTTGACGTCCTTCAGCTTCGGGTTCGACTCCGGGTTCAGGCCCAGGTAGAGGATGTTGAAGGGGTCGCGGATCTCGACCTTGTTGCCGGCCTCCTCCAAGCCCTGCCAGTCCACGGGGTTGGGCAGGTCGTAGCCATCGATGCTGCCGGCCTCGAGCTCCTGGCGACGGGTCGACTCGTCGGGGATGATCTTGAAGACGATCTTCTCGGTCTTCGCCTTCTCGCCCCAGTAGTCGTCGTTGCGGACGAGGGTCACGGTCTTGTTGGCCTCGTCGTACTCCTCGAAGAGGTACGGGCCGCTGCCGACGGGGTTCTTCGAGTTCTCGGGGTAGACAAAGCCCTGCCCCTGCGTCTTCACGTTGTTCGCGTTGCCCTCCTCGAGGGCCTTGGGCGACTGCATCGCGAAGGAGGAGAGGGAGAGCAGCGCGGGGAACTTCGAGGTGGCGCGCTTGACCGAGATGACCACGGTCTGCTCGTCCTCGACCTCGCAGCCGTCGTAGAGGGAGTCCTCGCCGAAACCGCCCGTGCTGTAGGCCCAGTACTCGGCCGGGCCGGACTGGGCGGCCTCGTTCTGGTTGGCCATCCGCTCGAAGTTGGCGCAGACGGCCTCGGCGTTCAGCGGCTCACCGTCGCTGAACTGCACCCCTTCGCGCAGGGTGAAGGTCCAGTCCTTGCCGTCCTCGCTGGGCTCCCACTCGGTGGCCAGGCCGGGACCGAGCTCGGCACTGCCGGGCTTGACCTCGACGAGGCCCTCGAAGATCTGGCGGGTGATGCGGAAGGTCTCGCCGTCGGTGGCGTAGAAGGGGTCGAACACCTCGGGGGCGCCCGCGGCGCCGAAGGTGAAGGTGCCGCCGCCCTCTCCGCCGCTGCCACCGGAACCGTCGCGCTCGCTCTCGGCGCAGGCGCTCAGGGTCAGGGCCACCGCGGCGGCCGCAGCCAGCGGAGCTGATTTCCTCATCGACATGTGATCCTCGCTTGTCGTGCCGGCCCCGGGCAGGACTGCCCGGAGAACCCCCGTGTGACGTGACGCACACACGGGTTGACCCGGCAATCTAGCGGCAATGGTCGGCTGGTGCGCCGTCAGCGGGTCACCTTTACCGGAGTGATACCGCGTGTGCGGACCAGCCCGCGACGAAGGGGGAAAACCCTCACCTGCCGGGCCGGTCCGGCCGCGCCATTTGGGGCATGGGTGCGCGTCCTGAGAGAATCCCACCCATGCCCCTGACTTTCCGCCGCGACATCCGCAATGTCGCCATCGTCGCCCACGTCGACCACGGCAAGACCACCCTCGTCGACAAGATGCTCTGGCAGGGGGGAGCCTTCGGCGAGCACGACCACGTCGACGAGCGGGCCATGGACAGTGGTGACCTGGAGCGGGAGAAGGGCATCACCATCCTCGCCAAGAACACGGCGATCCACTACAACGGTCCCTCCGCGGCCGCCCACGGGGCACCCGACGGCGTGACGATCAACATCATCGACACCCCCGGTCACGCCGACTTCGGTGGCGAGGTCGAGCGCGGACTGTCCATGGTCGACGGGGTCGTCCTGCTCGTCGACGCCTCCGAGGGGCCGCTGCCGCAGACCCGCTTCGTCCTGCGCAAGGCGCTCGCGGCGAAGCTGCCGGTCATCCTGGCGATCAACAAGGTCGACCGTCCCGACAGCCGGATCGCCGACGTCGTCGACGAGGCCTACGAGCTGTTCATGGACCTCGACGCCGACGAGGACCAGATCGAGTTCCCGATCGTCTACACCTCGGGCAAGGCCGGCGCGGCCAGCATGACGCGACCGGACGACGGCACGCTGCCCGACAACGGCGACCTGGAGCCGCTGTTCCGCACGATCATGGAGACCATCCCGGCCCCGTCCTTCGAGGACGACGCCCCCCTCCAGGCGCACGTCACCAACCTCGACTCGAGCAACTTCCTCGGTCGGCTCGCGCTGCTGCGCGTCTTCAACGGCGAGCTGCGCAAGGGCCAGCAGGTGACCTGGTGCCGCCACGACGGCAGCCAGCAGAAGGTCAAGATCACCGAGCTGCTCATCACCGAGGGCCTGGAGCGGGTGCCGATGGAGACCGGCACCGCCCGCCCGGGCGACATCATCGCCATCGCCGGCATCCCCGAGATCATGATCGGCGACACCATCGCCGACGCCGAGAACCCGATCCCGCTGCCGGTCATCACCGTCGACGAGCCGGCCATCTCGATGACCCTCGGCACCAACACCTCCCCGCTCGTCGGTCGTGGACCGACGAAGGGCACCAAGGTCACCGCGCGCATGGTCAAGGACCGGCTGGACAAGGAGCTCGTCGGCAACGTGTCGCTGCGCGTCCTGCCCACCGAGCGCCCCGACACCTGGGAGGTCCAGGGCCGCGGTGAGCTCGCGCTCGCGATCCTCGTCGAGCAGATGCGGCGCGAGGGCTTCGAGCTGACCATCGGCAAGCCGCAGGTGGTCACCCGCGAGGTCGACGGCAAGGTCCACGAGCCGGTCGAGCGCCTGACGATCGACACCCCCGAGGAGTACCTCGGCGCGATCACCCAGATCCTGGCCGCCCGCAAGGGCCGCATGGAGCAGATGACCAACCACGGCACCGGCTGGATCCGCATGGAGTTCCTCGTGCCCTCGCGCGGCCTCATCGGCTTCCGCACGGAGTTCCTCACCGAGACCCGCGGCACCGGCATCGCCCACCACGTCTTCGAGGGCTACGAGCCGTGGTTCGGCACGATCACCACGCGCGTCTCCGGCTCCCTCGTCGCCGACCGGTCCGGCCCGGTCACCTCCTACGCGATGGTCAACCTGCAGGAGCGCGGCACGCTCTTCACCGAGCCGGGCACCGAGGTCTACGAGGGCATGATCATCGGCGAGAACTCCCGCGCCGACGACATGGACGTCAACATCACCAAGGAGAAGAAGCTGACGAACGTGCGCGCGTCGTCGGCGGACAACTTCGAGAAGGTCGTCCCTGCCCGCCGCCTCAGCCTCGAGCAGTCGCTGGAGTTCTGCCGCGAGGACGAGTGCGTCGAGGTCACCCCGGACGCCGTGCGCATCCGCAAGGTCGAGCTCGATCACACGATGCGCGCCCGCAGCGCGGCCCGGGCCCGCAACTCCTGAGGAGGTCGGCGCCGATGCGGCGCTCCACGCGTGGCACCCTCGCTGTCCTCACCTCCCTCGCTCTGGCGGGGGCGGTGGGGTGCTCCAGCGACCTCGTGAGCGGCCTCGCCGACTCCAGCAGCAGCTCCGACACGTCCACGGCCTCCGGGAGCGTCACCGGGCCGGACGACCGGCTCACCGTCCTGGCGGCCGGGCCGGTCCGGGCGTGGGACCCGCAGCGCATCACCGACCGCCGCGCGGCCGGCTTCGCCTCACGCACGTGGATGCGCACGCTCACCGCCTACCAGCCCGACTCTGCCCTGTCCGCGCAGCGCACCATCTCCGGGGACCTCGCCAGGGGAACCGGTGAGCCGAACGATGACGCCAGCAGGTGGACCTTCTCCCTGCGGGACGGGGTGACCTGGCAGGACGGCTCGACGATCACCTGCGAGGACGTGCGCCACGGGGTGGCCCGCTCCTTCGACCCCGAGGTCTCCTCCAGCGGCTACGCCCTGACCTACCTCGACATCCCCAAGGAGTCCGACGGGTCCTCCACCTACCCCGGGCCCACCGGCAAGGAGGGGCAGTCGAAGAAGGCGCGGACGCTGATCGACGAGGCCGTGGAGTGCCCGGACCCCTCGACCGTCGTCTTCCACCTCTCGCAGCCGGTCGGCAACTTCGACGAGATCGTCTCCCTCCCCGAGTTCGCCCCGGTCAAGGCGGACCAGGCGGAGAAGGGGGCGACCTACCGCGCGTACTCGTCCGGGCCGTACATGCTGCAGGACGGGTGGACCCCGTCCAAGGGCGGCACCTGGGTGCGCAACCCGGAGTGGAAGCCGACGTCGGACCCCCTTCGCCGGCCCGGCCCCGCCTCGATCGTGCACAAGGAGGGCGTGGCGCCCAAGGAGGCGCTGAGCACGATCATCGAGGGGAAGGACGGCGGACGCACTCTCGCCCTCGACCCGATGCCCCCGGCCCTCGACGAGGCGATCCGCGAGGCGGGGCCGCTGGTGCAGTCCGTGGACACCGACGGCCAGCTCGTCGACTACCTGGCCGTGAACGCCGAGAGCAAGGCCCTGCAGTCGTCCGACGTCCGCCGGGCGCTCGCCGCGGCGACCGATCGCGAGGCCTACGCTGCGAGCATGGGCACTGGCAGGGCGACGTGGTCCCTCCTGGGGACCGCTCTCCCCTCGGCCCACGAGACCGTCCTCGACCACGGCCCCCAGGGCAGCACCGAGGCGGCGAAGAAGCTGGTCTCGAAGGCCGACGTCGAGACCCCGATCGAGCTGACCCTGGTCCACCGCGACACCGAGGACCTGGCTGCCGCGCTCGAAGAGCTCCTGCCGGGCTGGAGGGCGGCGGGCTTCGACGTCACGCTCGAGCCGGTCGACGAGGAGGAGTACTTCACGACGATCTCCTCGCGCTCGACCGTCGAGGAGCACGACCTCGTCTGGGCCAACTGGGGGCCGGACCACCCGTCGGCGGCGACCGTGCTGCCCCCGCTCTTCGACGACCGGGTGAACCTGTCGAAGAAGTCGGTCGGGCGTGACTACGGGCAGTACGCCGACAAGGAGATCAACGAGGCCATGGACGAGGCGACCGGCACCCGCGACGACCCCGACCGTGCCGAGGAGTGGGCGACGATCGACACCGAGCTGCTCGAGGACGTGGCCTACCTGCCGCTGAGCCAGAGCCGACTGACGCACGTCGCCGGGTCGGAGGTCACCTCCTTCGTCGCGAACCCCGTCTACGGCGGGATCCCGGAGCTGGGACTGGTGGGGGTGACGCAGTGAGCGCCCGCCTGCTGTTCGTCCACGCGCACCCGGACGACGAGTCGTTGGCCACCGGGGTCGCGATCGCCCACCACGTCGCCGCCGGTGACGAGGTGCACGTGCTCACCTGCACCCTCGGGGAGCAGGGCGAGGTCATCCCGCCCGAGCTGGCCCACCTCGACGCCGACCACGAGGACACCCTCGGCGAGTACCGACGTGACGAGCTGCGGGCCGCGATGGCCGCGATCGGTGCCCGTCACCGCGTGCTCGGTGAGGAGCTGACGAGCGGGCGGACCTCCCGCTGGCGCGACTCCGGCATGGCCGGCACCGCCGGTGCGGAGCACCCGCGCGCATGGGTGCGCGCGGACGACGAGGTGGCCGTCGAGGCCGTGTCCGAGGTGATCACCGAGATCGCTCCCGACGTCGTCGTCACCTACGACGCCCACGGCGGCTACGACCACCCCGACCACATCCGCACCCACGAGGTGACCCGGTGGGCGGTCGCGGCCCTGCCCGAAGGGGGCCGGCCCGATCTCTTCGGGACGTTCACCCCGCGGTCCTGGGCCGAGGAGGACCGGCAGGTCCTGACCACCGTGACCGGTCTGCGCGACCTCGGCTGGAGCCTGCCGACGGGGGAGTTCCCCCCTTCGGTCGTCGACGACGAGGTGGTCACGCACGCCGTCGTCGACCCCGACGCCGTCGACCAGCAGATCGCCGCCCTGCGGCACCACCGCACGCAGGTCACGCTCGGGCCCGAGCGGACCTTCGCCCTGTCCAACGACATCGCCGCCCTCCTGTCCGGTCGGGAGGGCTATGCCCGCCTGGACCCGGGCACGGGGCAGCCCCTGGCGGGCGACGGCGGGCCGCGCGGGACGTTGGTGCAGCGATGAGCGGCCTGGAGGACACGAGTCTGCGCTTCGCGATGGGGCACTTCGCCACCGGGATCGCGATCGTCACGACGCTCGAGGACGGCCACGACCACGCGATGACCGCCAACTCCATCACCTCGGTCTCGCTCGAGCCGCCGCTCGTCCTGGTCTCGGTCCGCAACGACTCCGGCTGGCTGGAGGCCGTGGACTCCTCGGGTGTCTGGGGGGTCTCCCTGCTGCCCGAGTCCGGGCGCCCGGCGGCGAGCTGGCTCAGCACCGGCGGTCGGCCGTTGTATGGTCAGCTGTCGCAGATCCCGCACCACCGGGGGGAGCTCGGTGTGGCACTCGTCGATGACGCGTTGGCCACGCTCGAGTGCCGGACCCATTCCAGGCACGTGGCGGGCGACCACACGATCGTCGTCGGCGAGGTCGTGGCCAGTCGTGCCGACGCCCGTCGGGACGACCCCCTGATCTACTACCGCAGCCGCTACACGAGCACGAGGTGACCGCATGACCCACGACGAGACCCGCACGGACGGGGATGAGCACGGCCGGGGCGGCCGGCGCCTCTGGGCCGCCGTCGGCTTCGTGCTCCTCGTCGTCGTGGCGCTCTACGCCGCGGCGGCGGTGTACTTCAGTGACCGCGTGCCCGGTGACACCACGGTCGGGGGCGTCTCCGTCAGCGGCATGACCCAGGCGCAGGCCCGCACGGCGCTGCGCGAGGGCCTTGCGGAGGAGGCTGCCGAGCCGGTCGTCATCATGGTCGACGGCAAGGAGCGGACCATCGACCCCGCCGACGCCGGGCTCTCCCACGACTACGAGGCCTCCCTCGAGGGCCTGACCGGCTTCAGCCTCAACCCGATGGACCTGTGGGCGCAGGCCACCGGGGACATCCACCGCGACGTCGAGGTCGACATCGACGAGGAGCAGCTCTCCGCGGCCGTCGACGAGGCGACCAAGGGCATGGACACCGAGCCCGTCGAGGGCAGCGTGGCGCTCGAGGGCGCGACCGTGCAGACCAAGAAGTCGAAGCTGGGTCTGAGCGTGCAGCGCGACGAGCTGACCGAGGCCATCGCCGACGGTTGGCCGGACCAGCACCAGTACGAGGCACCGATCACCCGGCCCGAGCCGGAGCTGCTGCCGGAGGAGATCGACGCCTTCGTCGAGGACGAGCTCAGGCCGCTCGTCGCGGGCCCGGTGACGGTGAAGGCCTCCCGACCGGACGGTGGGAACGTCTCCTTCGAGGTCACCCCCGAGCAGCTGGCCACGGCCGTCTCGGTGACCAAGGAGGAGGGCACGCTCGCCACGAAGGTCGACGAGGCCAAGGCGCGTGAGGCCGCCGCCACCGCAGCGAGGGACTCGGGGAAGTTCCCCGACGCCCGGGACGCGGTGGTCACGCGGTCCGGCTCGGGCTTCGACGTCTCGCCCTCACGCACCGGTCTGACGCTGGAGACCGAGGGCCTGGGCGCCGAGGTCGTCGAGGCGATGGGCAAGAACGGCGACGAGCGGGTCGCCACGGCGTCGGTGACGACGACCCAGCCGGAGCTGACCACGGAGAAGGCCAGGAGCACCCTGCCGAAGGAGACCATCTCCAGCTTCACGACGTACCTGCCGGACAACCCGGTCCGCACGGCCAACATCAGGCTGGCGGCGCGCACCCTCGACGGCGCGTACGTCGCGCCGGGGGAGACCTTCTCCCTCAACGAGCGGCTGGGCGAGCGCACCGCGGCCAAGGGCTACAAGCAGGCCGGCGTCATCTACAACGGCCGGTTGGCCAAGGACTACGGCGGCGGCATCTCCCAGCTGTCGACGACGCTGTTCAACGCCGTCTTCTTCTCCGGGGCGAGGATCGAGGAGTTCCACCCGCACTCCTTCTACATCTCGCGCTACCCCGAGGGGCGCGAGGCGACGATCTCCTGGCCGAACCTCGACAACCGCTTCACCAACGACACCGGCGCCGGCATCCTCATCAACGCCTCGGTCAGCGGCAACGAGGTCACCGTGAGCTTCTCCGGCCGCAAGAAGTATGACGAGATCAGGGCCGACAAGAGCCCCCGGCGCAATGTCGTCGAGCCGGAGCGGATCACCGACGACAGCGAGAAGTGCGTGCCGCAGTCGCCCAACCCCGGCTTCACCGTCGACATCACCCGGTCGTTCATCCAGAACGGCAGCACCGTGAAGTCCTCGTCCTTCACGACCGTCTACGACGCCGCCGACCACATCGTCTGCACGGGCTGACGGACCCCTCGACGGGTGTGCCCGCCGGGGGGCACGGTGGTCTCAGGAGTACTCGTAGGCCAGCACCGGTCCGTCGACGTGGACCGGCACGACCTCACCGACCTCGGGCGTGCGTCGCCCGGTGACCCGGACGGTGACCTCGGTGCCGTCGACGAGCGCGACCCGCACGAGCGCGTGGGCACCGTGGTAGCGCGTGTCCAGCACGGTGCCGTGGGCGCAGGCCGGGGCATCGGTGAGGGTGAGGTCCTCCGGGCGGACGACGACGTCGACGACCGCCGAGGAGGCGAAGGGGGTGGCCCCCGCCGGGGTGTGCACGACACCGAGGGCGCAGCTGATCCCGCCGTCCGCGGGTCGGCCCGGCAGGCGCACGACGTCACCGAGGAAGGCGGCGTCCCGCACGTCCACGGGGGACTCGTAGATCTCCCGGGGCGTGCCGACCTGGCTGAAGCGACCGTCGCGCATGATCGCGACCTGGTCGGCGAAGGAGAGCGCCTCCTGCTGGTCGTGCGTGACGAGGATCGTGGTGGCCCCGGCCTCCGCGAGCGCCCGGGCCACGGCCTCCCTGGTGCTGGCGCGCAGCGCCGTGTCCAGGGAGGAGAAGGGCTCGTCGAGCAGGACGACGCGGGGGGAGAGTGCCAGCGCACGCGCGAGTGCCACGCGTTGCTGCTGGCCACCGGAGAGCTGGTCCGGGCGCTTGGTCGCGACGTCGCCGGGGAGGCCGACGAGCTCGAGCAGCTCGCCGACGCGCTCGCGCCGGCGGCGGGCCGCCCGGGGCATGCCGAAGGTGATGTTGCCGCCGACGTCCAGGTGCGGGAAGAGGCCGCCGTCCTGGCGCACGTAGCCGACCCCGCGCCGCTCCGGGGGCACCGCGCGGCCGTTGCCGGCCACGAGCTGCTCGCCGACGCGGACGGTGCCCGCCTCGGGGGCGAGGAAGCCGGTGATGACCCGCAGCAGGGTGGTCTTGCCGCCACCGGAGGCCCCGAGGACGGCCGTCGTGGTGCCGCTCGGCACGGTGAGGTCGATGTCCCGCAGGACGGGCACGCCGCCGTACCCGACGCGGACGCCGTCGATCTGGACTGTACTCATTGCTCGATCCCACTCTGTCGGAGCATCAGGACGGTCAAGGGCGCGGACAACAGGATCATCATCGCCGCGTAGGGGGCCGCACCCACGTAGTCGAACTCGTCGCTGGCGGCCCAGAAGGCGGTGGCCAGCGTCGAGGTCCCCGTCGGGGCGAGGAGCAGGGTGGCGGTCAGCTCGGTGGCGGCCGCGATGGCGACCAGGGCCGCGCCGGTGAGCACGGACGGCAGCATCAGCGGCAGCACGACACGGCGGAAGGCGCCCACGGGTCCGGTGCCCAGGGAGCGGGCGGCCTCGCCCAGCTCCGGCGGCGCCGCGGCCAGCCCGGCGCGCAGGGAGATCATCGCGCGGGGGATGAAGAGGATCGTGTAGCCGAGCACGAGGATGAAGGGGCTCTGGTAGATGCCCGGCAGGTAGCTGACGGTGATGGTGATCATCGCCAGGCCGATGACGGCGCCGGGCAGGGAGCTGGCGACGTAGGTGGCGCGCTCGAGCAGCATCGTCCACCCGGTGCGGCGGCGGCTCAGCAGCCACGCTCCCGGGAAGGCCATGGCGGTCGCGAGCGCGGCCGCGGCGAGGGCGAGCGAGACCGACGAGCCGGTGGTCAGCAGCAGCGAGGGGCGGGGGAAGGCATCGGTGCCGGGCGTCGTGAGGTGGGCGAGCAGCCACCGTCCGACGGTGGTCACCGGGACCACGAGGGCGATGACCACCACGAGCCCGAGGGCGGCGGTGGCGATCGGGGACCACCGGCCGAGACGGACGGGGTCGGCGCGACGGTGCACGCCCCGGCCGACCCGGGAGGTGCGGGCGGTGCCGCGCAGGAGGTGCTCGAAGGTGAGCACGGTGAGGCACAGGAGGGTGAGGACGAGCGCGAGCAGGCTGCCCCGGTGGCTGTTGAAGCTGACCTCGTACTGCACGAGGATCGCGGTCGTGAAGGTCTGGTAGCGCATCATCTCGAGCACGCCGAACTCCGCGAGGAGGTGCAGCGCGACCAGGAGTGCGCCGCCGCTCGCGGCCGGGCGCAGCCGGGGCAGGACCGTGCGCCACCAGGCGGCGAAGGGGGTGGCCCCCAGGGCGCGGGCGTCCTCGACGGGTGCGGCGTCCAGGTCGCGCAGGATGGCGGCGACGGGGAGGTAGACGAAGGGGAAGTACGCGGCGGTCGTCACCAGCGCCGCACCCCCGAGGCCGTCGAGCCCCGGCCAGATGGAGATCCACGCATAGCTGGCGACGAAGGCGGGGACCGCGAGCGGAGCGCCGAGCGCCACCCGCCACACCCCGGCGAAGGCCAGGTCGGTGCGCTCGACGAGCCAGGCCGCGCCCACGCCCAGGCCGAGGCACGCGGGCACGGTGACGAGCACGAGCACGACCGTGTTGCCCAGCAGCTCGCCGACGTGGGGCCGCAGCAGGTAGTCCAGCGCCGCGCGGGGCGAGGCGGCCATCCCGTCCGCGGCCACGACTGCGATCGGGAGCAGCGTGACGGCCGCGACGAGGATCGCCGCGGCCGTCACGAGCTGCTTAGAGGATCCCGGCATCCGTCATCATCTGCGTGACCTTCTCGGACTCGAGGTCGACGGGGTCGATGGCCGGGGCCTCGAGGGACTCCAGCGTCGGCAGGTCGGGGTCGGAGGTCGCGCCCTTGGCGACGGCGTACTCCTTGGAGCCGCTCGTCTCGAGGACCTTCTGACCCTCGTCCGAGAGGATGTAGGCGATGAACTCCTGCGCCTTCTTGGGGTGCTCGGCGTTCTTGAGCACGCCGGCGGCGGAGAGGCTGACGAAGGCGCCGGGGTCGCCGTTCTTGAAGTAGTGCAGCTTGGTGTTGCCCGAGCCCTCCTGGGTCTCGGCCTGGTCGCGGTACCAGTAGTAGTGGTAGATGACGCCCATCGGCACCTCGCCGGCGTTCACGGCGTTCATCGTGGCGACGTTGTGCTTGTAGATCTCTGCGTTCTCCTCCAGGCCCTCGAGCCAGGCGGCGGTCTTCTCCTCGCCCCGGTCGGCGAGCATGCCGGCGACGATGGCCTGGAAGTCGGCGCCGGTGGCACCGGCACCCCACATGCCCTGGTACTCGGGCTTCTGCAGGTCCATCAGCGACTCGGGCAGCTCCGACTCGGCGATCTCGTCCGGGTTGTAGACGAGGACGGTCGAGCGTGCCGCGACGCTGGTCCAGTCGCCGCTGGAGGGGCGGCGGTCCTCCGGGACGAGCTGCAGCGTCGAGTCGTCGACGGGTGCGAGCAGGTCGTTCTGCTCGACGAGGGTCATCGCCGGGCTGTTCTCGGTGAGGAAGACGTCGGCGGGGGACTCGGCGCCCTCCTCGACGATCATGTGCCCCATCGAGGCGTCCTCGCCGGGGCGGATCTGGGTCTCGATGCCGCTCTGCTCCTCGAAGCCCTCGGCCCACGCCTTGGTGAGGTTGTCGTGCTGGCTGGAGTAGATCTGCAGCGCGTCCGGGTCTGGCGAGTAGCTCTCGCCGGCACCCCCGCACGCGGACAGTGCCAGGACCGTCGAGGTCAGGGCGGAGGTGATCAGGGTGCGGCGACGCATGGGGTGTCCTCGGGGTGTCGGTTGCGGGGCGTGGTGGGGGCGATGGCCTCGGTCAGGGCGCGCGTCGGGGGGTGCAGCAGGGCCCAGGTCGCCACGCCGGCGGCGAGGCACAGCACGAGCGCGAGGAGGCCGTTGTCGATGTACGGGTAGATCCGGAACTGGACGAGGTAGATGTGCAGCGACGCGGTGGCGAGCAGGCCGGTGAGCGGTGCCAGCAGCCGTGGCATCGGGATCCGCGGGACGAGGGCGAGCACGACGACCGCGGCGAGCACGGTGGCCCCGCGCGTGGGGTCGAAGAAGAAGCCGACCATGCCGACCGCGGTGAGGGCGAGAGCGGCCAGGCGCTGTCGTCGGGTCCTGGCCACCCCGAGCGCCATGCCGACGGCGAAGAGCCACAGGACGCTGCCGGGAAGGCCGCTGATCGACCCGGTGGGGTCGGGGATGAGGAGGTAGCGCGGGACGAGCGCGAGCCCGGCGAGCCCCATGCTCCAGGCCCACGGGGAGCGCAGGTAGGTGCGCCTGATCGCGGGCACCGCCATCAGGGCCAGGACGAGCACGATGCACGCGAGCAGCGCCTCGATGAACCACAGCTGTACCCGTGGGCCGTCGCTGACGACGGTGCCGACGAGCCAGTTGACGAGGAAGACGTTGGCCCAGTCGTAGCCTCCTCCGGCCAGGCGCACCGCGAGGGCGACGAGCACGGAGGGGACGACGAGCGCGACGACGGCACGGGTTCCTCGTCGGCGGTGCTCCGCCGGGTCGGACGAGACGAGGGTGAAGCGGGCCATGGCCCAGCCGGCGACGACGAGGAGGGTGTGGGCCCCACCCGGCCAGCTGACCAGCCCGATGTGCGAGGCGCAGATGGCCAGCACCGCGGCGGCGCGCAGCACCACGGGGGTCTCCAGCCAGCTGATGGCACCGGTCCGTCCGCTGGTGGTGCGGGCGAGCTCGGTCAGCGGTACCCGGTGCCAGTCGGCGGGGAGTGGCCCGAGGACCTTCTCCAGCCGGACCGATGTCTGCACCAGGCTGTAGGAGTCGCCGCCGAGCTCGGTGAAGGAGCGGTCCGCGTCGATGTCGTCACGGCCGAGGGCGGAGGCGACGATGTCGACGGTGGCGCCCAGACGGTCGCCGTCGGCCGTGTCGTCCGCCCGCTCGGCGTGGTCGAGGGCGTGGCGACGGCAGCCGGCCCGGTCGGTCTTGCCGTTGGCCAGCCGCGGCAGCCCGGCGATCGGGGCGACGACGACGGAGCCGGGCTGCAGGCCCGAGGCGTCCGCGGCGAGGTCCCGCACCTCGCGTGCACTCTCCCGCGTGCCGGGTGCGCCGGGGTCCGCCACGAGCGTGACGAGGAGTCGCTGGGCATCGGCGGTGACGACGACGTCGTGGCCGCTCGCCGTGATCGCCGCGCAGACCTGCCCGAGGTCGATGCGCAGGCCCATGACCTTCGCGACCTGGTCGCGCCGGCCGACGATGCGCACGAGCCCGTCGTCACCGATCCGGCCCAGGTCGCCGGTGCGCAACTCGGTCACCATCCGGCCGAGCGCGAGCTCGTCGGGGTGCTCTGCGTAGCCGAGCATCACCCCGGGGCCGGTGAAGACGAGCTCGCCGACCTCGTCGGTCCCGCCGGGGACGTCGTGGTCGATCCGGAAGGAGGAGTCCGCGATCGGCGCTCCGACGGAGTCGGGGTGGGCGAGGACGTCGCGGCCGTGGAGGACCGCCATCCGTGCGGTCGCCTCCGTCTGCCCGTACATGACGGCCAGCTGCCACCCCTTCGCCCGCCCGGTCTCGGCGATCTCGGTGACGCGGTCGGGGTCCATCGCGCCGCCGGCCTGGGTGACGAGCCGCAGGCCCGGCAGGTGGCCGCGCAGCCGGGACCCGACGAGGTCGAAGGTGTGCGGGACCCCGGCGAAGAGGGTGGCGCGGTGCTCGGCCTGCAGCCGCCAGAAGCGCTCGTCCGTGACCGAGTGGTCGGTGAGCACGACACTGCCGCCGACGAGCAGGACGCTGTGGAGCACCGACAGGCCGTAGCAGTAGTGCAGGGGAAGGGAGGTGATCGCCCGGTCGTCGGCGTCCAGCTCGAGGGCGGTCGCGATGCCGTGGGCATTGGCGGCGAGGTTGTCGTGGGTCAGGCGCACGAGCTTGGGGCTCCCGGTGCTGCCCGAGGTGGACAGCAGCAGCGCCAGGTCGGGGTGGAGGAGGTGCTGTGCGTCGGGGGAGAGCACCTCGACGTCGGCGCCGGCGAGGCGCACGTCGGGGCCGAACCGGTCCGTGACGGACGTGGCCTGCAGGGCCTGCGGCCCGGTCACCAGCGCGACGTGGCCGGCCGCGAGGACGGCAAGGTACCCGACGACGTCGTCCAGGTGCTCGGTCAGCGGCAGGTGGACCAGCCGGCGGCCGGTGGCCACGTCCGGCAGTCGCTCGACCACGGCGGCGACGCGCACGGCCAGCTCGTCGTGGGCGAGCGTGCGCTCGGGCGTGATCAGCGCGGTCGAGGTGCGCGTGGGGTGCAGGAAGGGAACCGCCCACCGGCTGCCGCTCGTGGGAGCCGGGACCGGCATCTCGTGCAGCTCCGCGAGCAATGACATGAGGTTTGCCTATCCTTGGTTCTGACGGCGAAACAGTACCGCGCCCCACCACCCGGAGGAAACATGGCCGTGCCAGATGGTCAGGTCGTGGACCTGTGGTGGGCCGACCTGCGCTCTGCGGACGCGCGGCTGTTCCCCCTCCTCGACGATCTCGAGGTCGAGCGCCTGGAGCGGATGGATCGTGCGGCGGACCGCGGTCGGTTCGTCGTCGGGGCGCTGCTGCTGCGGGTCGCCGTCGCGGCGGCCACGGGGGTCGACCCGCGATCGGTCACGGTCGAGCGCACGTGCACCGACTGCGGTGCAGCCCACGGCGCGCCCCGTGTCGCAGGAGCGCGGGTGAGCGTCGCGCACGCCGGTCCGCTCGTCCTCGTCGGGACGGCGGACGTCGCGGTCGGGGTCGACGTCGAGTCCGTCGACCGGGGTGACGACGTGGCGCGCTGGGTCACGCGGGAGGCGGTCTCCAAGGCAGGCGCCGAGCCGCAGGCGCCGGTGACCTCCCTGATGGTCCAGCCGCCACTGCCCCGGTACCTCGCGGCACTCGCCCGCGCCGGTCCGGAGCAGCCGGTGATCGTGACCCACGACGTCGCCGAGTCCGCCGCGGCCCTCGAGCAGCTCGCCGCGGGCAGGTGGCCCTGACGTCGCAGGAGCCCGGGCACTTGCGAAGGGGGAGGCCCCGGTGGGTTGCAGGAGCCTAGGCTTTTGCGGAGGGAGAGGCGCGTTGGGCGAGGTAGACGTAGTCGTGGTGCTGCTGCATGCCCAGGCCCCGGTAGAGCTGCTGGGCGGCCTCGTTGGACGGCTCGACCTGCAGATAGGTCAGCGAGGCCCCGGCGTCGCGGGCCGAGCGCGCGGCCGCGAGCGTGAGCCACCTCCCGACGCCGCGGCGGCGGTGCCCGGGCGCCACGTGCAGGCCGAAGATCCCCGCCCAGCCATCGGCGAGGGCGACGCGGACGACGCCGGCGGTCCCCCCTTCGTCGTCCTGCGCGGTGAGGAAGACCTGCCGCGGCGGCAGGGCGAGGATCTCGCGGGCGGCGTCGAGGTGCTGCTGCACGCGCGGCGGGGAGCCGGCCAGCCAGGTCTCGTCCACGTGCTCGCCCGAGTGCAGGGTCAGGCCCTGCGGAGCCGGGGCGGACCCGGTCAGGAGCGTGTCGGTGCGGCCGGTGAGGACGTCGACGGGCTGGCCCTCGGTCCAGCCGCGCTCGAGCAGCAGCCGGCCGAGCGGGTCGTCGCCGGTGGTGGCGCCACGGGGGCGGGGGAGCATGACGAGCGGGGTGAGGTCGCGCTCGGTGTACCAGGCGGTGACGGCGTCGACCGCGTCGGGGAGCGGCAGCCCGGGGTCGCCGACGGGGAGGGCGGAGTTGGAGCGGCCGGTCCAGCCGTGGCCGGCGCGCAGCAGCCAGCCTGCGCGCTCCTCGCCGAGCCAGGCCCGGGTGCTGCCGGGCTGCCCCTTGGTCATCACGAGGTGGAGGTCCTCGATCGCGATGGCCCGGTGGGGCGCACCGCGACGGGTCGGCCGCGGTGGGATGGCGCGGGTGGCGACGACGAGGTCGCGGCGCAGGGTGACCTCGCCGGTGCGGGTGGTCATCCGCACGCTCTCCTCGTCGAGCGCGGCGATCTCGCCGACGGTGTCGGTCAGCTGCGGTCCGTCGGCCGGTGGCGGCTCGATCCGGGTGCGCACGACTGCCCTGGACCCTGTGGTGAGACCCCGGAACAGTTCGCTCATGGGGGCACATAGTATGGGTCGCATGACGTACGTGATCGCGCAGCCCTGTGTGGACCTCAAGGACAAGGCCTGCATCGAGGAATGCCCCGTCGACTGCATCTACGAGGGCAAGCGCAGCCTGTACATCCATCCCGACGAGTGCGTCGACTGCGGCGCCTGCGAGCCGGTGTGCCCCGTGGAGGCGATCTACTACGAGGACGACACCCCCGAGGAGTGGGCCGAGTACTACAAGGCCAATGTCGAGTTCTTCGACGACCTCGGCAGCCCCGGCGGTGCCGCCAAGATGGGCATGATCGACAAGGACCACCCGATCATCGCCGCCCTCCCCCCGCAGGAGCACTCGGAGTGACGACAGGGCTGCGAGGATCCGAGGAACGAGGCCCGCAGCAGCCCGTGGAGTCGCGACCGACAGCTCGAGTGATCCAGTAGTGGACCTACCCGACTTTCCCTGGGACTCGCTCGCGCCTGCCAAGGAGCGGGCGAGATCCTTTTCGTCCGGCGACCCCGCCCTGGGTGAGGGGATCGTCGACCTCTCGGTCGGGACCCCCGTCGACCCCGCCCCGCAGGTCGTGCAGGACGCGCTGGTCGCGGCCGCGAACGCTCCCGGCTACCCGCAGACGTGGGGGACGCCCGACCTGCGCGAGGGCGTCGCCGCGTGGTTCGCCCGACGCCGTGGGGTGCCCGATCTCGATCCGGACGGTGTCCTGCCGACGATCGGTTCCAAGGAGCTGGTGGCCTGGCTGCCGACCCTGCTCGGTCTCGGTGCCGGTGACGTCGTCGGCTTCCCGACCGTGGCCTACCCGACCTACGACGTGGGCGCCCGCGTCGCCGGGGCCACGTCCTTCGCCGCGGACGCCACCACCGCCTTCGGCCCGACGACGCCGTCGAGCGCGCCGAGGCTGCTGTGGCTCAACAGCCCGAGCAACCCCACCGGCAAGGTCCTGGGCGTCGAGCACCTGGCCAAGGTCGTCGCCTGGGCACGCGAGCGGGGCGTCGTCGTCGCCTCCGACGAGTGCTATGCCGAGCTGGACTGGCGCTCCGAGGAGGAGCGCGGCCAGTCCTACGCCGAGCTGCCGACGACACCGTCGATCCTCGACCCGCGCGTCAACGGCGGCTCCCACGAGGGGCTGCTCGCCGTCTACTCCACGTCCAAGCAGTCCAACCTCGCCGGGTACCGGGCGGCCTTCGTCGCCGGCGACCCGACGCTGGTGGGGCGCCTGCTCGAGGTGCGCAAGCACGTCGGGATGATCGTGCCGTGGCCGGTCCAGCGCGCCCTGCTCGCCGCGGTCTCCGAGGACGAGCACGTCGCGGCCCAGCGGGAGCGGTACCGGGCCCGGCGCGAGGTCCTGCGTCCGGCCGTCGAGGACTTCGGCCTGCGGATCGACGACTCCGACGCCGGGCTGTACCTGTGGGCCAGCGCGGACGAGCCCTGCCGGGTGACGCTCGACCGGCTCGCCGAGCGCGGGATCCTCGCCGCGCCGGGTGAGTTCTACGGCCCGTCGGGCCAGCAGCACGTACGCATCGCGCTCACCGCCACCGACGAGCACATCGCCACCGCGGCCGCACGCCTGTCCGCGCAGCGGTAGGGGCGACGCCTCCCACCACCCCCGTCCCACACCTCGTACCCGCGTGGTGACCGGGCCCACGGCTGAGGTAGTTTCGGGGAAGAATCGCATGCCCGGGGCCACCGCCTCCGCGGCACGGCACGAACGAAGGGCTGATACCTCATGACCGATGACGCCACCTTCTCCGCCGCAGGCAAGGACCTGACTTTCCCGCTCGTCAAGGCCAGCGAGGGCAACGACGGATACGACGTCTCCACACTGCTGAAGGAGACCGGCAACGTCACGTTGGACACGGGCTTCGTCAACACCGCCGCCTGCACGTCCGACATCACCTACATCGACGGCGGCAACGGCATCCTGCGCTACCGCGGGTACCCGATCGAGCAGCTGGCGGGCCAGTCGACCTTCGTCGAGGTCGCCTACCTGCTCATCTACGGCGAGCTGCCGACGGCCTCCCAGCTGGGCGAGTTCGAGGAGCGCATCAGCCGGCACACGATGCTGCACGAGGACCTCAAGGCCTTCTTCAACGGCTTCCCCCGCGACGCGCACCCGATGCCGGTGCTCTCCTCGGCGGTCTCCGCGCTGGGTACCTTCTACCAGGACAGCCTCGACCCCTTCGACCCGGAGCAGGTCGAGATCTCGACCATCCGCCTCCTGGCGAAGCTGCCGACGATCGCCGCCTACGCGCACAAGAAGAGCGTCGGCCAGCCGTTCCTGTACCCGGACAACTCGCTGAGCCTGACCGAGAACTTCCTGCGGATGACCTTCGGCTTCCCGGCCGAGCCCTACGAGCTCGACCCCGAGATCGTCAAGGCGCTCGACCAGCTGTTCATCCTCCACGCCGACCACGAGCAGAACTGCTCCACCTCCACGGTGCGTCTCGTCGGCTCCGCGCACGCCAACATGTTCAACTCCGTCTCCGCGGGCATCCACGCCCTGTCCGGCCCGCTCCACGGCGGTGCCAACCAGGCGGTCCTGGAGATGCTCGAGCAGATCCAGGCCTCCGACGACGGTGCCGAGACCTTCATGAAGCGGGTGAAGAACAAGGAGGACGGCGTCCGCCTCATGGGCTTCGGTCACCGGGTCTACAAGAGCTACGACCCGCGTGCGGCCATCGTCAAGGACACCGCCCACACCATCCTGGAGAAGATGGGCGGCGACGAGCAGCTCGAGATCGCCATGAAGCTCGAGGAGGTCGCCCTCGCCGACGACTACTTCGTCGAGCGCAACCTCTACCCCAACGTCGACTTCTACACCGGCCTGATCTACACGGCCATGGGCTTCCACCCGAAGATGTTCACCGTCCTCTTCGCGATCGGCCGCCTCCCGGGCTGGATCGCCCAGTGGCGCGAGATGATCGAGGACCCGGCCACCAAGATCGGCCGTCCGCGCCAGATCTACACCGGCCCCACCGAGCGCGACTACGTGGCACTCGACAACCGCTGACCCACGCGCAGCCGCACCGGCCCCCTTCGCCCCTCACGGGTGGAGGGGGCCGCTGCGTGGCCCGCGGGGACACCGCCGCATCTCCCCGGGGTCGAGCGGGTTCAGCCCCCGTGGAGGGTCACGCGCACCTCGGAGGCGGGTAGTGCGCTGTCCGCGTCGCCCCATGACATGGCGGAGTCGCCCATGTCCCGGGTCCACCGGCGGTCGCCGACCTGGACGGAGCGGACGTTGCGGGCCTTTGCCTGGGCCACGGCCCAGGCGCCGACCGCCCAGGCGCGCCGCTCGTCGCTCGCCCGGACCGAGATGACGTACCCCTCGGCCGTGGCCTGCTGACCGGTCTGCTCGGTGACCGCGGCGACGAAGGTGTCCGGGCGTCCGGCCGTGGTCGGCTCGTCGAGGCGGCAGACCAAGCCGGTCGGGGAGTGGCCGGTGAGGACCGAGGCGATGGTCCGCCCTTCGTGCTCGTGGTCGGCGTAGGCCTCCGGGTAGGCGCTGCGCTGCACCTCCTGGGCGATCTCGGTGATGCGCATGCCCTCCCAGCCGTCGATCCGGGTCAGCTCGTCGTAGAAGGCGTTGGTCGCGTAGACCGGGTCCTGCAGCTCGTCGACGGTGCCCCAGCCCTGGCTCGGGCGCTGCTGGAAGAGGCCGACGGAGTCGCGGTCACCGTAGGTGAGGTTGCGCAGCTTCGACTCCTGGATGGCCGTGGCGACGGCGATCGAGCCGGCGCGCGCGGGCAGCCCCCGCTCGACCCCGAGCAGCACGATCGTGCTCGCGTGGTTCATCTGGTCGGGGGCGAAGCTGACGGTCTCCTCGAGCGCCGTCGCCTCGCACTTCTCCCCGAGGAAGAGGCCGATGCGGTCGCGTGCGTACCAGACGCCGGCGGTGCACACGAGGCCGACGACGCACAGGGTCGCGACCGCCGGTACCCAGCGGCGACCGCGCCTCCCGTCGGTGGCCGGGCGGGAGCGGGGCACGGTCAGTCGTTGGCGTGCAGCGCGTCGTTGAGCGCGATGCCCTGGCCGGTGCGGTCCCGTGCCTCGACGGCGCCCGTGAGCGAGTTGCGCAGGAAGAGCAGGGAGCTGCGGCCGGAGAGGGCACCGGCCTTGACGGTCGACCCGTCAGGCAGGGCCACCTTGGTCCCCGCCGTGACGTAGAGCCCGGCCTCGACGATGCAGTCGTCGCCGAGGGCGATACCGATGCCGGCCTGGGCGCCGATGAGGCAGCGCTCGCCGATGGAGACCCGCTCGGTCCCGCCTCCGGAGAGGGTGCCCATGGTCGAGGCGCCGCCACCGATGTCGGTGCCGTTGCCGACGACCACGCCCTGGCTGATCCGGCCCTCGACCATGGAGGTGCCCAGCGTCCCGGCGTTGAAGTTCACGAAGCCCTCGTGCATCACGGTCGTGCCGGAGGCGAGGTGGGCGCCGAGGCGCACGCGGTCGGCGTCGCCGATGCGCACACCCGTGGGGGTGACGTAGTCGGTGAGGCGCGGGAACTTGTCGATGCTCGTGACCTGCACCGGGCCGCGGGCGCGCAGCCGGGCGCGGGTCGCCTCGAATCCCTCCACGGCGCAGGGGCCGTGGTTCGTCCACACGACATTGGCCAGCTGGCCGAAGAGGCCGTCGAGGTTGATCGAGTTGGGCTGGACCAGACGGTGGGAGAGCAGGTGCAGGCGCAGGTACCCGTCGGAGGCGCCCTGCGGCGCGGCGTCGAGGTCGATGCCCACCGTGACGACATCGGTCCGCACACCCCGCGCGGTGTCCTCGCCGGTGAGGGCGAGCAGCTCCTCGGGCGCCGTCGCGCCCTCCGGGACCGCGCCCAGCACGGGCTCCGGGTACCAGGTGTCGAGCACGGTTCCGTCGGTGGTCACGGTGGCCACGCCATGGGCCCAGGCTGCGCGCGTCGTCGTCATGGCTGAATCGTACGAGACCCACCTCCGCCCAGCGATAAGCCTCGTATCGGAGGACGGCCTAGGGTGGCGGCATGCCGAGCCTGGACCTCACCGCGGACGTCGTGACCCTGACCCAGCAGCTGTGCGACATCGAGTCCGTCAGCCGCGACGAGGGGGCCATCGCCGATGCGATCGAGGAGGCTCTCGCCCCGCTGACGCACCTGAGCGTGACGCGGCGCGGCAACACCCTCGTCGCGCGCACCGACCTCGGTCGCGACGAGCGGATCGTGCTGGCGGGGCACATCGACACCGTCCCGCTCACCAGCGACCCGGCCAACCTCCCGGTCCGCCGGGAGGACATCGGTGGGCAGGAGGTGCTGTGGGGGCGCGGCACCGTCGACATGAAGGGCGGCGTCGCCGTCCAGCTCAAGGCCGCGCTGCTTCCCGAGCCGAGCCGCGACATCACCTTCCTGTTCTACGAGGCCGAGGAGATCGACGAGGTCTACAACGGCCTCGCGCTGCTGTCCCGGTCCGACCCGGAGCTGCTCGAGGCGGACTTCGCCGTGCTCCTCGAGCCGACGAACGCGGCCGTCGAGGGTGGGTGCAAGGGCACGATGCGCGTCGAGGTGCAGCTCAAGGGCATCGCGGCCCACTCCGCCCGACCCTGGAACGGTCACAACGCCATCCACGACGCGCACGAGGTCCTCGCCGCCCTCGCCGCGCACGAGGAGCAGACCGTCCACGTCGACGGGCTCGACTACCACGAGGCACTCCAGGCGGTGGGGATCACCGGTGGCATCGCCGGCAACGTCATCCCCGACAGCTGCAGCGTCCTCATCAACTACCGCTTCGCCCCCGACAAGGACGCGGAGGCCGCCCTCGCGTACGTCCAGACGGTCCTGCCCGGGCGTGAGCTGCACGTGCGCGACCTGGCCGAGGGCGCCCGCCCCGGGCTGGACCTGCCCGCGGCACGGTCCTTCGTCGCCGCGCTCGACGTGCCCGTCGGCCCCAAGGAGGGCTGGACGGACGTCGCGCGCTTCTCCGCGATGGGCATCCCGGCGGTCAACTTCGGGCCCGGTGACCCCAACCTCGCGCACCACGACGAGGAGCGCTGCCCGGTCGAGCAGATCGTCGCGTCCGAGGAGGCCGTGCTCCGGTGGCTCGCGTAGTCTCGCGCCCGTGACACCTCAGGGCAGGAGCGAAAGCTGGTACCACCAAGGTCCCGTCGTCATGCGGGGCCGGCAGGTGCCGAGGACCACGACCGACCAGCGGCTGCTCGACGACCGCAGCCGTGCCGACTGGCTGCACACCGACCCGTGGCGCGTCCTGCGCATCCAGGCGGAGTTCGTCGAGGGGTTCGGTGCCCTCGCGGAGCTCGGTCCGGCGGTGAGCATCTTCGGCAGCGCCCGCACTCCCGTCGACTCCCCGTGGTACGCGAAGGGGGTCGAGCTGGGCCGTCTCGCAGCGGAGGCAGGGTTCTCGGTGATCACCGGTGGTGGCCCCGGGGCGATGGAGGCGGCCAACCGCGGCGCCCGCGAGGGCGGCGCCACGTCCGTCGGTCTGGGCATCGAGCTGCCCTTCGAGGCGGGACTGAACCCGTACGTCGACCTCGGCATCAACTTCCGCTACTTCTTTGCCCGCAAGACGATGTTCGTCAAGTACAGCGAGGGCTTCCTCGTGCTGCCGGGTGGGTACGGCACCCTCGACGAGGTCTTCGAGGCGGTCACCCTCGCGCAGACGGGCAAGGTCACGAGTTTTCCCATCGTGCTCATCGGCGTCGAGTACTGGTCTGGTCTCCTCGACTGGCTGCGCCACTCGGTGGAGAGCGGCGGCATGATCAGCGAGGGCGACATCGACCGGCTCATCGTCACCGACGACTGCGAGGCGGCCGTGCGCCACCTCAAGGACGGCTCCGGTCGGATCGCCCCTGACCGGACGAACCCGGAATGATCTGGGTCCTGCTCATCGTCGTCGCCGTGCTCGTGGTCGTCGCGACCGCCGCGGTCGTCGTCGGGCGGTTCACCCCCGACCCCATGGCCGACCCGGTCACGTCGACGCCGCACCACGGGCTGCCCGCCGGGACCGTCCGGTCCGGCGACGTCGCCGAGGTCACCTTCGACACCGCACTGCGCGGCTACCGGATGGACCAGGTCGACGACGTCATCGATCGCCTCCAGCAGCGCATCGCCGAGCTGGAGAACGAGGGCCGGGACACCCGTCGACCCTGATTAGGCCTACCGCGGCGGCGGGGTGGATAATGGGAGCCAGCCTCGACGCGAGGGCGTCGGGTGGTCGGCGTTGTGCCGACCACGTATGAATTCGAAGGGAACGCACACATGGCGGCAATGAAGCCACGTACCGGGGATGGTCCGCTCGAGGTCGTCAAGGAGGGCCGCGGCATCGTCCTGCGCATGCCCTTGGAGGGTGGCGGTCGCCTCGTCGTCGAGATGAAGCCCGACGAGGTGCTCGAGCTCGGCGAGGCCATCGACAACTGTGACGGCCTGAAGAAGTAGTTGCTGCAAGGGGCCCTCGGACCGGTTGGTCCGGGGGTTCTTTCGTGCCCGGGGTCGTTCGGATGATGACACGGGGCTGCCCAGCACCGGCGCGACTGGCTACGTTGGCCGGATACTGCTGAGCTGGCTCACCGAGCCGAGGGGACAACGATGAACGCTGGATACGGACTCACCGTCCGCTGGTCACTGACCGAGGCCCCGCACGGCGTGGCCGAGGAGCTGCGCGAGTACGTCGTTGGGACCTCGATGGCCAACTTCATGTTCCTCGACGGACTGGCCTTCAAGACGTGGCGCATGCGTGAGGGTGAGTGGTTCGAGGGGACCTACATCTTCCAGGCCGCGAAGGACCGGGACGAGTTCTGCGCCGACTTCGCCACCACGGCTGCCGACTCCGCCGGCAGCAAGATCATCGGTTCGGCCCCGATCGAGATCGAGCCCTTCGAGGTCGTGGCCATCGCCGAGGGGCCCGCCCAGTTCCGTCGCGGCCCCGGCCCCGGAACCGCCTGACGCGCGCGCTTTCGCAGGGTCGAGCGCTGGTCGGGGGAGTTCCTCAGCGCTTCACGGCGGCGAGCATCCCGTCGCCGACGGGCAGCAGGCTGGCGACGAGTCGCTCGTCCTCCCGCAGCTGCTTGCCGAGGTTGCGCAGCAGGGTCGTGGTCTGGTCGCGGACCGCGGGGTCGGCGACCTTGTCGTGCCAGAGCATGTTGTCGATGGCCATGACGCCGCCGGGGCGGAGCAGCCGGATGGCGTGCTCGACGTAGTCGGGGTAGCCCTCCTTGTCCGCGTCGATGTGGACGAGGTCGTAGGCGTTGTCGTTCATCCGCGGCAGCACGTCCAGGGCGCGGCCGCCGATGACCCGCGTGCGGTGGCCGACGATGCCGGCGGCGGCGAAGGACTTCTTGGCGCGTGCGGCGTTCTCCGGCTCGAGCTCGATCGTCGTGAGCACGCCGTCGGAGGGCATGCCGGCGAGCAGCCAGAGCCCCGAGGTCCCGGCTCCGGTCCCGATTTCGACGACGTGCCGCGCCTGGGAGGCGGCGGCGAGCAGGCGCAGGGCGGAGCCGCCTCCGGTGCCGATGGGCGGCGCCCCGAGCTCCGTGCCGGCATGGCGGGCCGCCTCGACGACGTCGTCCTCGGGGACGAACTGCTCGGCGTAGGCAAGGCTGGTCAGCTGCGCGGCGGTCATGGGAGTCCACCCTAGTCCGGTTGCGCACGGCCCACCGTCCGCGCAGGCGCATCACAGGCTTCTGTCAGGTTCGCCCATGACGATGGGTGGGTGACCTTCGATGCCGAGACCGCCGATCGCGCTGGGGACGAGTGGGTCCAGCCCACGTGGAGCGAGGTGGTCGAGGACCACGGGGAGAGGGTCTACCGCCTCGCCTACCGCCTCACGGGCGACACGCACGAGGCCGAGGACCTCACGCACGACGTCTTCATCAGGGTCTTCCGTTCCCTCGACGGGTTCGTGCCGGGGACCTTCGAGGGGTGGCTGCACCGGATCACGACCAACCTCTTCCTCGACAGGGCCCGGCGCAAGCAGCGGCTGCGCCTGGACTCGCTCACCGATGACTTCGCCGCCCTGCTGCACAGCGGCACCGCCACCCCCGAGCAGATCGTCCTGCGGGACCACCTCGACGCCGACATCCAGCGCGCGCTGGATGCGCTGCCGCCGCAGTTCCGGGCCGCCGTCGTGCTGTGCGACGTCGAGGGCCTGACCTACGAGGAGGTCGCCGAGACGCTCGACATCAAGCTCGGGACCGTCCGCTCGCGCATCCACCGGGGTCGGGCCATGCTCCGCGAGAGCCTCAGCCACCGCGAACCGACCACGACCCGCGCGCCGCGCACGGAGTCGCGCCGGCGTAGCGGTTCGGGCTTCCCCCTCGCGCGCCCGGTGACCGGGACCCTGTGACCGACAAGGCACAATCATCTGCATGAGCTCTCCGCACCAGGGTGACGAGCCGACCCCACGGGACGACAGCGCGGGGCCGATACCGACGAGCCCGTACCTGCCCTACGACTCGCTCGGCTCGCAGGAGCAGGGCGCGTCGCAGGCCCACGGCGAGGGCGGCGCGACCGGTGACCGGCAGGGGTGGTGGGAGGAGACCCAGCAGCTCCCCGGTGGGAGCGCGGGCGACCACGCGGCCCAAGGCCGCGAGTCCTACGGACAGCAGGACCCCTACGGGCAGCAGGACCCGTATGCCCCCGGCAACGCACACCAGTACCACGGGTACGCCCAGCAGGGCCCCTCGCCCGGGTACCCGTACCCGGGCTCACCGGGGACACCCCCTTCGTCCACCCGGCGCCGAGGACCGGGCTGGTTCGGTGCGGGGGCACTCGCCCTGGCCGCTGCCCTGATCGCGGGTGCCATCGGCGGGATCGGTGGCGGGTTGGTCACCGACCTGCGCGACGACGGCAGCGGCGGCGGGCCCACCATCGTCCAGCGCGACGGGGAGCAGGCCGAGCGTCCCGAGGGGTCGGTCGCCGCCATCGCCGCCGACGCGGTCCCGAGCGTCGTGACGATCCGCGTCAACGGCTCCGGCGGGTCCGGGACGGGCTCCGGCTGGGTCTACGACGACCGGGGCCACATCGTCACCAACAACCACGTGGTCGAGGCGGCCGGTGGCTCCGGCCGGGTGCGCATCGAGCTCAGCGACGGCAGCCGCCGCAGCGCCGAGGTCGTGGGCCGGGACTCCGCCTACGACCTGGCCGTGCTCAAGGTCGAGCCCCAGGGCCTGGAGCCCATCGCGATCGGCAGCTCCGACGAGGTCGTCGTCGGCGACGAGGTCGTCGCCGTCGGGTCCCCGCTCGGCCTCGGCTCCACGGTCACCGCCGGCATCGTCTCCGCGCTGGAGCGACCGGTGGCCGCCGGCGAGAGCGGTGACGAGTCCTACATCTCCGCGATCCAGACCGACACGGCGATCAATCCCGGCAACTCCGGTGGACCGCTGCTCAACAGCGACGGCAACGTCATCGGCGTCAACACCGCCATCGCGCAGCTTCCCGGTCAGATGTCGGCCTCCGGCTCGATCGGCCTCGGCTTCGCCATCCCCTCCGACGTCGTCGTGCGGACCGCCGACCAGCTCATCAGCAGCGGTGAGGCGCAGCACCCGATCATCGGTGTCTCCCTCGACCGGCGGTGGCAGGGCGAGGGCGCCAAGGTCATCGAGGAGGGTGACATGCCGGGGGACCAGCCCTCGGTCGTCCCGGGCGGCCCGGCGGACAAGGCGGGGATCGAGCCCGGCGACGTCATCATCGAGATGGACGGCCGGCGGGTCACCGATCTCGACCAGCTCGTGGTGCGCATCCGCGCCCAGGCCGTGGGCGATAAGGTCACCCTCAAGGTCCTGCGGGACGGTGACGAGCGCGAGCTCACGATGACGCTCGAAGCGGCGGAGGAGAACTAGGCGATGCCAGTCAACGGCTGGGAGTTCATCCTCCTCATCGTCCTGGCCTTCATCATCCTCGGCCCCCAGCGCATGCCGGAGTACGCAGCGAAGCTCGCGCGATTCGTCGTGCAGCTGCGCCGCATGGCCAACGACGCCAAGACGCAGCTGAAGGACCAGATGGGTCCGGAGTACGAGGACCTCGACTGGCGCCAGTACGACCCGCGCCAGTACGACCCGCGGCGCATCGTCAAGCAGGCGCTCATGGAGCCCCTCGAGGACGCCTTCAGCCTCGAGGACAAGCCGAGCACGACGACCCCCGCGCCCCGGACCGCCGCCTCCTCGGACGCCTCGTCCGACACGACGGGCTCAGCGCCGCGGACCGGGACCGGGCCGCACTGGGACCCCGAGGCCACCTGAGCGCACGCAGCGCGGACGTAGGGGTTGGCCCGGCTCAGGCCCCGGTCCGGCTCATGTGCAACGGTGCGATCACGACCGAGGCCGCCGGACCGGGCGCCAAGGGCCGCCCCCTGCGTCCGCGCGGAGGGCGCCCAAGGCCACGCTCCGGCCGCGTGGAGGAGGGCGCAGGGAGGAAGCCCCTCAGTTCCCGGTGGGGGTGAGGCTCAGGCTGCGGCCGGCCAGTCCGCGCGAGCGCGAGGCGATGCCGCGGGCGATGCCGCGCAGGGCCACGGCGGCGGGACCGTCGGGGTTGGACAGGACGGTGGGCTCGCCGTGGTCGGAGCCCTCACGCAGCGTGACGTCGAGGGGGATCTGGCCGAGCAGCGGGACCTCGGCACCGACGGTGCGGGTGAGCGAGTCGGCGACGGACTGGCCACCGCCGGAGCCGAAGAGCTCCTGCCGGCTGCCGTCGGGCAGCTCGAGCCAGGACATGTTCTCGATCACGCCGACGAGGCGCTGGTGCGTCTGCATCGCGATCGAGCCGGCGCGCTCGGCGACCTCGGCCGCGGCCTGCTGCGGCGTGGTCACGACGAGCAGCTCGCTGTTGGGGATCAGCTGGGCGACGGAGATGGCGATGTCACCGGTGCCCGGGGGCAGGTCGAGCAGGAGCACGTCGAGGTCGCCCCAGAAGACGTCGCCGAGGAACTGCTGCAGCGCCCGGTGGAGCATCGGGCCGCGCCAGACCACCGGCTGGTTGCCGGGGACGAACATGCCGATCGAGATCACCTTCACCTCGGAGGCGATCGGCGGCAGGATCATGTCGTCGACCTGCGTCGGCGCGTGGGTCACGCCGAGCATGCGGGGGATGGAGAAGCCGTAGATGTCGGCGTCGACGACCCCGACCTTCAGCCCCTCGGCCGCGAGCGACGCGGCGAGGTTGGCGGTGATCGAGGACTTGCCGACGCCGCCCTTGCCTGAGGCGATGGCGTAGACGCGGGTGAGCGAGCCCGGCTTGGCGAAGGGGATCTCCTTCTCCGCCTGGCCACCGCGCAGGTGGTTCTTCAGCTCGGCACGCTGCTCGTCGTTCATGACGCCGAGGGTGACCTTCACGTCGGTGACGCCCTCGATGGACTTCATCGCGTTGGTGGTGTCGTTGGTCAGGGTGTCCTTGAGGGGGCACCCCGAGATGGTGAGCAGGATGGTGACCGTGGCCAGGCCGTCGGCGTCGACGGCCGCGGACTCAACCATGCCCAGCTCGGTGATGGGCCGGCGGATCTCGGGGTCGATGACGGTGCTCAGCGCGTCACGCAGCTGCTCGTCGGTGATCGTGGGGTGGGGGGCCATGCATCCATCGTAGGTCCGTATTTCGGGCCCTCCGACGTGGGTCCGCTCACCAGCGCGGGCTGGGGCCCTCGGTCGTCTCGTCCACCTCGTCCGCGGCGGCGTCGTTCTGGCGCCGGCGCACCTCGAGGCCCTTGGTCTCCATCTCCTCGAGGAGGTCGCGCAGCTCGCCGCGGATGAAGTCACGGGTGGCCGCGTCGCGCAGGGCGATGCGCAGGGCCGCCACCTCGCGGGTGAGGTACTCGGTGTCGGCGAGCGCGCGCTCGGCCTGCACGCGGTCCTGCTCCAGGCCGACGCGGTCGCGGTCGTCCTGCCGGTTCTGCGCGAGGAGGATCAGCGGGGCGGCGTAGGAGGCCTGCAGCGACAGGATCAGAGTGAGCAGCGTGTAGTTCAGCGCCCGCGGGTCGAACTGCGCGGACTGCGGCGCGAAGGTGTTCCACGCGAGCCACACGGTGACGAAGACCGTCATCCAGATGAGGAACCGCGGTGTGCCCATGAAGCGCGCGAACTTCTCCGACAGCACGCCGAAGGTCTCGCTCGACATGCCGGACGGGCGCCGGATCAGCTGGCGCCGGACCTCCTGGGGGGTGTCGACGCGGGCCGTGCGGCGTTCGCGCTCACTCATCGCTCACCTCGTGCCGCTCCTCGCGCCAGTCCTCGGGGAGGATGTGGTCGAGCACGTCGTCGACGGTCACCGCACCGAGCAGGTGCTCCTGCTCGTCGACGACGGGGGCGGAGATCAGGTTGTAGGTCGCCAGCGTCCGGGTCACCTGGCCGAGGGGCTCCTCCGGGCGAAGGGGGTCGATCGCCTTGTCGAGGTAGCGCCCGATGCTCTCGTGCGGGGGCTCGCGCAGCAGCCGCTGGATGTGGATCATCCCGAGGTACTTGCCCGTCGGTGTCTCCAGCGGCGGGCGGCAGACGTAGACGGTGGCGGCCAGCCCGGCGGTGATCTCCTCGCGGCGCACGACGGCGAGGGCCTCGGCGACGGTGTCCTCGGGCGCGAGGATCACCGGGTCGGTCGTCATGAGACCACCGGCGGTGTTCTCGTCGTAGCTGAGCAGGCGGCGCAGCGGCTCCGCGTCGTCGGGCTTCATCAGCTGCAGCAGCGTCTCGGTGCGCTCGGCCGGCAGCACGGAGAGCAGGTCGGCCGCGTCGTCCGGGTCCATGGCCTCGAGGACGTCGGCGGCGCGCGTCTGGGTGAGGGTGCCGATGATCGCGATCTGGTCGTCCTCGCCGAGCTCCTGGAGGATGTCGGCCAGCCGGTCGTCCCCGAGGGCGGCGACGACCGCGTCGCGGCGCTCGGGCGCGAGGTCGGAGACGACCTCGGCGAGGTCGGCGACCTTGAGGTCCTCGACCGACTCGAGCAGCTTGACCGCGGAGTGCTCGGCTGCGCTGGCCCGCTCCGACAGTCCGGTCACGTCCTCGACGGGCACGGTGAAGGTCTCCCCGCGCCGGCGCACGAGCAGGCCGCGCCGGGACTTGCGCCCGCCACGCACGAAGACCTTGGTCACCGACCACGTGCGGTTGGGCAGCTGCTCGACGCCCACGTCCTCGACCGTCGCCTCGACGGGGCCGTCGTCGGTGCGCACGGTCACGGGGCGCTCGAGCAGCTCGGCGAGCACGAGCGTCTCCGTTGCGCGCTTCTCGAACCGGCGCATGTTGACCAGGCCGGTCGTGATGACCTGACCGCCCTCGACAGAGGTCACCCGCGTCATCGGGACGAAGACGCGTCGCCGGCCGGGGACCTCGACGACCAGGCCGATGGCCCGTGGGCGGCGGGAGGCGGAGAAGGTGATGACGACGTCACGCACCCGCCCCACCTGGTCACCGAGGGGGTCGAAGACGTTGAGGCTCGCCAGACGGGCGACGAAGAACCGGGAGGGAGCGCTCACGGTTCCCCAGACTAATGGGCTGCCGGCCAGCCGCCACCAGGTCGGCGGGCGAGTCCCGGCGCGGGCCGACATCCGCACGCCTTCGCAACTGCCTAAGCAGTTGCGACCGGACGCCCGCAGGAGCCTAAGCTCCTGCGGATCTGCGAGAGCGGGACCGGCCGCCCAGGTGCCACGGACGGCGCGGGCGGGTGCCCCCTTCGCCCGTGGTGATCGGGGCGTCCACCCGGGCGGTGGAGTCCGGCCCCGGCATGCCCGGGGCCTGCAGCGGCGCGCCGTACGGTGCGAGCGACCACAGCGTCGTCCGGGTGCGCCACTGCTCGAGGAGGTCCTGCGGGGCGTTGAGGCGCTCGCCGAGCAGGGAGTGGGCCGCCGACTCCCACAGCGGGTTGCCGGGGTCGATCGCGCGGGCCTCGGCGCGCAGGGTGAGCAGGCGTCCGCCGTGCCCCTTGCTGCGCAGGATCAGCTCGACCTCGTCGGGCAGGGGACCGAGGTCGACCTCCGGTCCGCCCGAGGCGAGGAGGACGTGGTCGGCGAGCTCGTCGTCCCCGGTGGCGAACCACGTGGCGCGGTCGCGACCGCCGGCTCGCAGCCACAGCACCGTGGACTTGCTCAGCGCCTCGGTGGTGAGGGCGGAGAGGTTGACCTCGCTCATGCCCTCAGCGTAGGGCGCAGCCCGCGCAGCGATCGGGAGTGCGTGTGTTCTGGATCATGAGCCGCGGCCGGGGCCCGCTGCTAGGTTTCGCAGCGATACCCCTTCGCCGTTTCGAGAGGACTCGAGCCACCCCATGCGCAGTGCCAAGGACTTCTTCGCCCCCCTCGCCGTGGGCGCCCCCACGCCCGTTCGTGAGGTGCCCGCCCGGCCGAGCCGGATGATCCACTTCTTCGACCCGAGCAACGAGAAGATGGCCAAGAAGGTCCCGGACATGGTCGGTGTCTCCGACGTGCTCCTCGGCAACCTCGAGGACGCCGTCGTGGCCGACAAGAAGGAGGCCGCGCGCGAGGGCCTGGTGCGGATCGCCCGGGAGGTCGACTTCGGCGAGCACACCCAGCTGTGGACGCGGATCAACTCCCTCGACAGCCCGTGGGTCCTCGACGACCTGACCCGCCTCGTCACCGAGGTCGGCGACAAGCTCGACGTCGTCATGGTCCCCAAGGTCCAGGGCCCGGAGGACATCCACTACATCGACCGGATCCTCGCCCAGCTCGAGGCGAAGGGGGGCGTGCAGCGCCCGATCCTCGTCCACGCGATCCTCGAGACCGCACGCGGCGTGGCCAACGTCGAGGAGATCGCCGGTGCGTCCCCGCGCATGCAGGGCATCTCCCTCGGCCCGGCCGACCTCGCCGCGGACCGCCGGATGAAGACCACGCGCGTCGGTGGCGGCCACCCCGGCTACCTGGTGCGCCAGGACCCGGCGAAGGGCGCCGATGGAGTCCCGGACTACGCGGGCGAGCGCGCCGTCTTCCAGCAGGACCTGTGGCACTACACGATCGCCCGGATGGTCGACGCCTGCGCGATGCACGGCATCTTCCCGTTCTACGGGCCCTTCGGCGACATCAAGGACACCGTCGCCTGCGAGGACCAGTTCCGCAACGCCTTCCTCCTCGGCTGCGTCGGCGCGTGGAGCCTGCACCCGGTGCAGATCGAGATCGCCAAGAAGGTCTTCAGCCCCACCGCGGAGGACGTCGCCCACGCCCGCCGCGTCAAGGAGGCCATGCCCGACGGGCGCGGCGCCGTGATGATCGACGGCAAGATGGAGGACGACGCCTCCTACAAGCAGTGCATGGTCGTCCTCGAGCTCGCCGAGCGCCTCTCCGCGAACGACCCCGAGCTGGCGAAGACGTACGCCGACGCCGGGAAGGAGGCCTGATCATGAGCGAGACCTACACCCCCCGCCGCTCCGTCCTCTACATGCCCAGCTCCAACGCCCGCGCGCTGGAGAAGGCGAAGACCCTGCCCGTCGACGCCCTGATCCTCGACCTCGAGGACGCGGTCGGCCCGGACGACAAGCCCGCCGCCCGCGAGGCCGCCTGTGCCGCAGTGCAGTCCGGTGAGTACGGGGACCGCGAGCTGACGATCCGCGTCAACGGCATCGGCACGCAGTGGCACGAGGAGGACATCGCCGCCGCGTCCGCGGCCGGGCCCGCCGGCATCGTCGTGCCCAAGGTCAACACCGCCGACGAGGTGCGTGCGCTCGTCGCGGCGATGGAGGCCGCCGGTGCCCCCGACCACACGAAGCTGTGGGCGATGATCGAGACGCCCGCCGCGATCTTCAACATCCGCGAGATCGCGCAGGCCTCCGACCGGCTCGTCGCCTTCGTCATGGGCACCAACGACCTCGTCAAGGAGCTGCAGGCCGACCACGTCCCCGGCCGGGCGCCGCTGCTCACCTCGCTGTCGTGGGCGCTGCTCGCGGCACGCGAGGCGGGCATCGCCGTCCTCGACGGCGTCTACAACGCGGTCAAGGACCTCGAGGGCTTCACGGCCGAGTGCGAGCAGGGCCGCGACATGGGCTTCGACGGCAAGACCCTCATCCACCCCGGCCAGGTCGAGGTGTGCAACACCACCTTCGCGCCGAGCGAGGAGGCCGTCGAGGAGGCCAAGGGCATCCTCGCCGCCTGGGAGGAGGGCGCCGGCACCGGCGTCGTCACCCACAACGGCAAGATGATCGAGAACCTCCACGTGGACATCGCCCGCCGGGTGCTCTCCACCCACGAGGCGATCCTCGCGCGGTCCTGATCGACCGGCTCCTGACGAGGAGCGAGACGAAGGGGGCGACCCGGCCGACACGGCCGGGTCGCCCCCCTTCGTGCTGCTCGCACGTGCCCCGGGGGACGGCGCACGTCATCGTTTTGTGACCTCCTGGCACGCAACCGCCCGAGGCGCCCCGGACGTCTGGGTCAGTGAGGGGCGGGCAGGGACGCTCGTCCTCGACCACAGGGGGTCAGACAGATGAACACTCACCAGCCTCGCCACGTGGCCGGTACGTCCACGGGGGCGTTCGACCGGCGTCTGCTCATGCGAGGAAGCATGGCTGCCGCGCTGGCAGCCGGCCTCGCAGGCGTCGGTGTCGCCGCACCCGCCCACGCCGCCACCCATCCGCTCCTGCGGTTGGGCAGTCGGGGGACCGCCGTCCGTGAGCTGCAACGCAAGCTGCTCGACGCCGGCTACGAGCACATGGGCGTCGACGGCATCTACGGGCCGTCCACGCGGGGGGCGGTCATCGCCCTCCAGCGCGACCACCGGCTCGTCGTGGACGGCATCTGCGGGCCCAACACCTGGGCGGTCGTCGACCGCCTCGCGGGATCCGGCGGCGGCGGTGGGGAGACCGCGCCCGAGGCGTCCGGCTCGCACCCGTTGCTGCGCAGCGGCAGCCGGGGGTCGGCCGTGACCCGCCTGCAACGCACGATGCGGGCGAACGGGTACTGGCACACGGGCAACGACGGCATCTACGGCCACACCACCGCGCAGGCCGTCATGGCCGTGCAGAAGGTCCACGGACTCGCGCGCGACGGTGTCTGCGGGCCCAACACCTGGGCCGTCATCGACCGCCTCAGCCGACCGCGTGGGCGCACGACCAGCGGCACCGTCATGGAGGTCGACCTGGCCAAGCAGGTCATCATCTTCGTCGTCTCGGGGCGCACCCGATGGGTCTTCAACACCAGCACCGGCAAGGCCGGCTGGCGCACCCCGCGAGGGCGGTACCGGATCTTCCGCCAGGTCAACCGGATGGACTACGGCCCGCTCGGCGCGCTGTGGCGACCGAAGTACTTCAACGGCGGGATCGCGATCCACGGCTACGGGTCCGTCCCGGGCTATCCGGCCTCCCACGGCTGCACGCGGGTGTCGAACGCCGCGATGAACTACGTCTGGGGCTCCGGCCTCGCCCCGATCGGTCGGCGGGTCTGGGTGTACTGACGGCACGGACGAGGCGAAGGGGGGCGCGCAGGGGGCGCCCCCCTTCGCCCCTGTCCGGAGTGGCCCACGACACCCGTGGACGCCGTAGCGGAGTGGGCGCCCGGCTGGGATACTGGCGCGGATCCCCTGCCCACGACCGCAATGAGGTTTGAACGCGCATGTCCCGACTGCAGACGACCGATGGACTGACCGAGGAGCAGCAGGACCTGCTCGGGCTCGTGAAGGAGTTCGTCGACGAGCAGATCATCCCGGTGGCCCAGGAGCTGGAGCACGCGGACGAGTACCCGCAGAAGATCGTCGACCAGATGAAGGAGATGGGGATCTTCGGCCTGATGATCCCCGAGGAGTTCGGCGGTCTCGGCGAGTCCCTGCTGACCTACGCGCTGTGCGTCGAGGAGATCGCGCGAGGCTGGATGCCGGTCTCGGGCATCATCAACACCCACTTCATCGTCGCGTACATGATCCTCAAGCACGGTACCGACGAGCAGAAGCAGCGCTACCTGCCGAAGATGGCAACCGGTGAGATCCGCGGCGCCTTCTCCATGTCCGAGCCCGCGCTCGGGTCCGACGTCGCCGGCATCAAGACCAAGGCGGTCCAGGGCGCTGGGGACGAGTGGACCATCAACGGCCAGAAGATGTGGCTGACCAACGGCGGCTCCGCCAACCTCGTCGCGGTGCTGTGCCGCACCGACCTCGGTGCCGACACCGCGCACAAGAACATGTCGACCTTCCTCATCGACAAGACCGAGGGCTTCGGTGAGACCGCGCAGGGCGTCACCGTCCCCGGCAAGATCGAGAAGATGGGCTACAAGGGCGTCGACACGACCGAGCTGATCTTCGACAACCACCGCACGAGCACCGCCCAGCTGCTCGGTGGCGAGCCGGGCAAGGGCTTCTACCAGATGATGGACGGCGTCGAGGTCGGCCGGGTCAACGTCGCCTCGCGTGCGTGCGGCCTGATGATGCGCGCCTTCGAGCTCGGGATCGACTACGCCCAGCAGCGCGAGACCTTCGGCAAGAAGATCGTCGACCACCAGGGCATCCTCTTCCGCATCGCCGACATGGCCGCCAAGGTCGAGGCCGGCCACCAGCTGATGGTCAAGGCCGCCCGGCTGAAGGACAAGGGCGAGCGCAACGACCTCGAGGCCGGCATCGCGAAGTACATGGCCGCCGAGTACTGCGCCGACGTCGTCGAGCAGTCCTTCCGCATCCACGGTGGCTTCGGCTACACCAAGGAGTACGAGATCGAGCGCCTCTACCGCGAGGCCCCGATGCTGCTCATCGGTGAGGGCACCGCCGAGATCCAGAAGATGATCATCGGCAAGAGCATTTTGAAGGACTACCCGGCCAAGCGCTGACCGACCCCACTCCCGCCCTCGCGTGTGCACCGGATCACCGCGGGCTTGGGGGTCGGGAGTTTGGTGGGACAATGGGGCCATGAGTACGCAGCCGCACATGACCGCCCGGATGGAAGATCACCTCGGGCTGCGCTTCCCGATGTCCCTGGTCACCTATGACACCTATGCCGAGGCGCAGCGTGCCGTCGACTTCCTCGCCGACAAGGAGTTCCCGGTCGAGGACGTCATGATCGTCGGCACCGATCTCAAGCAGGTCGAGCGGGTGCGCGGACGCCTCACCACGAGCAAGGTGCTGCTCGGCGGCCTGCTGTCCGGTCTGTGGATCGGTGTCTTCGTCGGGCTCGTCTTCGCGATGTTCGAGGGCGGGGACAACCTCGTCCAGCGGCTGGTGTCCACGGTCCTCATCGGTGCCGTCTTCGGCCTCGTGTGGGCGTGGCTGGGTTACCGCTCCACCGGTGGGCAGCGTGACTTCACCTCGATCAGCCAGGTCGTCGCCTCCCGCTACGAGGTGCTCACCGAGCACAAGCACATGCAGACCGCCCGTGAGCTGCTCGCCGAGCTCGACCCGATGCGCGCCGCCCAGGAGCAGGTGCGCCAGCGGCAGGAGCAGGCCCGCGCCGAGCAGGAGCGCATGGACCGTGGCCGGGGCGGGCAGCCCACCTGACCACCTGACGAAGGGGGGAGGACCCCCCCTTCGCCATCGGCCGGCTCGAGGGCTGGCCGGAACGCGCTCGGCTGGATAGCGTCGAGGGGTGACCACCCTGTCCGACCTGGCCGCCATCGACGAGTCATCCTTCGACTCCGTGCTGTGCGTCGTCGCCCATCCAGACGACATCGAGTACGGCATGTCCGCAGCCGTCGCCGCGTGGACCGGCGCGGGCAAGACCGTGCGCTACTTCCTGCTCACCCGGGGTGAGGCCGGGATCGACACGATGGACCCGGTCGATGCCGCGCCCGCCCGGGCCGACGAGGAGCGGGCCAGCGCCGCGGTCGTCGGGGTCGAGTCCGTGGAGTTCGGTGACCATGCCGACGGGACGATCGAGTACGGGCTGCGGCTGCGTCGCGACATCGCCGCGGCCATTCGCCGGGCGAGGCCCGACCTCGTTCTGACCCAGAACCACACGCTGACGTGGGGCCCGGGCATGCTCAACCAGGCCGACCACCGCGCCGTCGGCCTGGCCACCCTCGACGCCGTCGCGGACGCCGGCAACCGGTGGATCTTCCCCGAGCTCGTCGACGAGGGGCTCGAGCCGTGGAACGCGAGTGCCCTCGGTGTCGTCTCCACGCCGAACCCCAGCCACTACGTCGACGTCACCGGGCACCTGGACGACGCGATCGAGTCCCTCGAGGAGCACCGGCTCTACAACGCCGCGCTCCCGGAGGACTTCCCGTCGCCGGCGGAGCTGCTGGGAAACATCCTCGGGATGGGGGCCGAGCGGGTGCGCGATCCCATGGTCACGCACGCCCTGCTCCTGGAGTACTACCCGCGCTGATCCCCCTGCGCGGGCTCCGCTGGGCACAGAAATCGAGTCGGGACGTAGTAATTCCTGCGTCCTGACTCGATTTCTGCGTCCGAGGCGAAGGGGGGAGGTCCTGTGGATATCGTGGGCGGCCGATCTCGCGGGTCCGGCACGATCGGACGGTGGATGATCGACTCCGACGACGGGCTGAGCAGAACGGCGACGTCTTCACCTGGGAGGACGTGCGCTCCTGCCTCCTGGGTGAGCACGACGTGCGGGAGCTCGTGCGCGCAGGGGAGGCGGTTCGGGTGCGGCGCAACGCCTACGTGCTCGAGGACCGATGGCGATCGGCGCGTCCGGCGGAGCAGCTCGCCCTGCGCGTCCGCGCGGTCCTGCTGGGCCGACCGGGTCACACGGCGAGCCACCAGAGCGCGCTCGCGCTCCACGGCATCGCGCTGTGGGGCGTGCCGACTCGCGTGGTCGACCAGATGGCCCCGGTGCCGCGCACCCGGACGGTCAGCGGTGTCCGGACGCATCCCGTGGATGCCACGACCGAACCGGTCCACGTCGGTGGTCACGCGACGGTGGACATCGCGACCGCGGTCGTGCAGGTCACGCTGCGGCACGGTGTCGAGGCAGGCGTGGTGGCACTGGACGACGCCCTGCACCAGCGCAGGTGCCGCCTGCCGACGGTGCAGGCGGCCGGTGAGCGGCTGGCACGCGGTCCACTGGACCGGGCGCGGGTGACGGCGCTGGTGGAGCAGGCGGATCCCTTGTGCGAGTCCGTCGGCGAGAGCCGGACGCGGCTGCTCCTGCACGGGCTCGGCTACGACGTGCGCAGCCAGGTGAGTGTGAGCGACGACCACGGGAGCTTCGTCGGCCGGGTCGACTTCATGGTGGGGGGAGCGGTCGTCGTGGAGTTCGACGGCATGGTCAAGTACGAGGGTGCCGACGGGCGTGGTGCCCTGGCGCGGGAGAAGGCACGCGAGGAGCGCCTCACCGCCCTCGGGTGTGTCGTCATCCGGCTCGTCTGGGCCGACCTGGACCACCCGGAGCGCGTGCGGGCGAGGATCGACGGTGCTCTGGCGAGGGTGGCTCGCCGAGCATGACGAAGAATCGGACGCTCAAGACACAGAAATCGAGTCAGGACGTAGTAATTCCTACGTCCTGACTCGATTTCTGCGTCCCGGAACGACCAGGTCAGGCGTCCCGGGAGGGCTCGGCTCAGCGGCGCGGCATCAGCACCGTGTAGTCGAGGTCGAGCACGACCTCCGGCAGGTACTTGCCGTCCTCGCCCTTGTACGGGAAGTCCGCGCACGGGGTGTCCTTGGTCGCGACCGTGCGCAGGCGCAGCGCTCCGACGTCGGTGCGGCCGGGCAGCTCGATGCTCTCGAGGACCTCGGACCACGCGTAGACGGTGTCGCCGGCGAAGGTCGGGTTGGCGTGGGCGCCGGCGTTGATCGCGGCGATCATCTGGCCGTTCGCCAGGCCGTTGAAGGACAGGGCCCGGGCGAGGCTGATGATGTGGCCGCCGTAGATGAGCCGGCGGCCGATCCTCGACTGCGACTGGGCGTGCTGGTTGAAGTGGACCTTCGCGGTGTTCTGGTACAGCCGCGTGGCGAGCATGTGGTCCGACTCCTCGATGGTCATGCCGTCGATGTGGTCGATGCGCTCGCCGACCTCGTAGTCCTCCCAGAGGAAGGGGCTGCCGGCCAGGTCCACGTCGTACTCGCGACCGGTGAGGTCGAAGGGGACGTGCAGGTCCTCGGCCGCGACCGCACCGGGCAGGTCGGGCACGACGGTCTCGGGGGCGGGGGAGGCCGGGTCCTTCTTGTGGACCATGACCCAGCGGACGTAATCGACGACCATCTCGCCGCGCTGGTTGACGCCGACGGAGTTGACGTGGACGACGCCGGTCCGGCCGTTGGAGTTCTCCTTCAGACCGATGACCGTCGAGGTCGTCGTCACGGTGTCACCGACGTGCAGCGGGGCCCCGAAGCGGCCGCCCGCGTACCCGAGGTTGGCGACGGCGTTGAGCGAGATGTCCGGGACGGACTTGCCGAAGACGAGGTGGAAGGCCAGCAGGCTGTCGACGGGCATCCGCGCGAAGCCCATCGCCTCGGCGAAGGTCGAGGCGCTCGTCGCGGCGAAGCGCGGTCCGTACAAGCCGGTGTAGAGGGCGATGTCGCCGTCGGTCACCGTGCGCGGCGTCGCGTGCCGGATCTCCTGACCGATCGAGAAGTCCTCGAAGTAGTTGCCGGGGACCGTCTTGGTGGACATGCGGGGGCCTTTCGTCGGGCGAAGGGGGATCCCCGCCATCTTCTCGCACGGTCGGCGAAGGGGGTGTGGCCGAGTCGTGTTGACCCGGCCACACGGCCGGGACACGTCGCTCCGGCCGCGCTCGCCGGTGGTGGCCGGGTCGTGACGCGGCCGGCCCCAGGTGTCCCGGCCAGCTCAGGGCCTCGCGGCACGACGCTCAGCGGGCCTGGACCTGCGCGATCCACGCCTCGATCTCGTCGGCGGAGTGCGGCCACTCGCCGGAGAGGTTGCGACAGCCGTCCTGCGTGACGACGACGTCGTCCTCGAGGCGCACGCCGATGCCACGGAAGCGCTCGGGGACCTTCAGGTCGTCCGCCTTGAAGTACAGGCCCGGCTCGACGGTGAGGACCATGCCCGGTGCGAGCTCGGCGTCCATGTACTCCTCGCGCGTGGCGAGGGCGCAGTCGTGGACGTCGAGGCCGAGGTGGTGGCTCGTGCCGTGCACCATCCAGCGGCGGTGGTACTGGCCGTGCTCCTTGTCGAGGGTGTCCTCGACGGAGACGCCATCGGGCAGCAGCCCCCACGCGTGCAGGTGTTCGGCGATGACGCGGATGGCGGCGGCGTGGACGTCGGAGAACTTCGCGCCCGGCCGCACCGCGGCGATCCCGGCGGCCTGCGCGGCGACGACCGCCTCGTGGATCTCGCGCTGGGTCTCGCTGAAGGTCCCGCTCACCGGCAGCGTGCGGGTGATGTCGGCGGTGAAGAGCGAGTCGAGCTCGACGCCGGCGTCGAGCAGGATGAGGTCGCCCTCGGAGATGTCGCCGGTGTTCTTGATCCAGTGCAGCGTGTTGGCGTGGTCACCGGAGGCGCAGATCGAGTCGTAGCCCACGCCGTTGCCCTGGTGGCGGGCGTGCAGGCCGAAGGTCCCCTCGACCCAGCGCTCACCGCGGCCGCGCTCGGGCAGGCTCGGCAGCTCGCGGATGACCGCCTCGAAGCCGACGCGGGTGGCGTCGACGGCCTCCTGCATCTGCTCGACCTCCCAGTCGTCCTTGACCATCCGCAGGTGGGACAGGTCGTGGGCGAGGGCCTCGTCGGCCTCGACCAGACTCTCCTCGCTCGCGCCGCCCTGCACCCGCACGGTGTCCAGGCGGGCGGTCAGGGCGAGGTCGGCGTCGCGGACCATCCGCACGATGATCTGCCCGGCGTCCTTGCCGATGGCGTCCTCGAGCTGGTCGACGTGGCGGCCCGTGAGGCCCAGCTCGGACTCGACGTCCTCGATCGACGGGCGGGCGCCGACCCAGAACTCCCCGTAGCGGGCGTCCCCGAAGAACTCCTCGGAGTCGCGCGGCGCCAGGGGGCGGAAGTACAGCGAGGCCTCGTGGCCGGCCTGCTCGTCGGGGCCGCCGAGCGGCTCCATGACCAGGACGGCGTCCGGCTCCCGGTCGGCGCCCAGGCCGGTGAGGTGGGCGAAGGCGGTGTGCGGCCGGAAGACGTAGTCGGTGTCGTTGGCGCGCACCTTCAACCCACCCGCCGGGACGACCAGGCGCTCGCCCTCGTGGGCCGCGGAGACGGTGGCGCGGCGCTCGGCGGCGCGCCTCGCGGCCTCGGTCAGCGGGGGACGCTCGCTCGACCGCGGCGCCCAGTCCTGGGCCACGAAGGCACGGAACTCGTCCGTCGTCGGTCGCTTGCGGTTGTCTGCCTGCTGCTGCTCCTCGCTCATGGCGCCATCGTCTCACCATGTGGTGCGCGTCGCGTGGGCACCACCGGGCGGGGGCGAAGGGGGCGTGCTCACCCGACGTCGAACCGGTGCGGGATGGTCTCGCCCAGCTGCCGGTACGGCGTGAATCCCATGGCCGAGTAGTTCGCCAGGGCGGCCGCATTGTCGGCGCCGATGCTTGCATCGATGTGCGCCAGCGTCGCGTGCCGCAGCCAGGGATGCGGCGAAGAGGCGGCGGCCCAAGTCCGCTCCGGCCGGCGTCGGGGTGGATGTGCGTGCCGATGATCCCCCACCCCTCGGGCACGTCGTAGGGGTTGCCGGGCCACGCCCGCTTCAGCGACTGGAAGCCGACGACGCGGCCCCCCTGCTCGGCGACGGTGCACGCGACCCGGTACTCCATCTCGAGGTAGCGCTCGCGGACCCTCTCGACGTCGACCGGGCTCGAACGCAGACCGTCGCGATGGATCGCGTTCTGCACCTCGGCCATGCCGGGAGGCCATATGGTGGCGATGTGATCGACCTGCACACCCACTCCGCCCGCAGCGACGGGACGGACGCGCCCGCGGAGCTCATCGCCCAGGCCGCCGAGGCCGGGTTGAGCACGATCGCGCTCACCGACCACGACACGACCGTGGGCTGGGCCGAGGCCGCCGCCGCGGCGCAGCGCCACGGCATCACCCTCGTGCGCGGGGCCGAGCTGTCCACGCGCCACAACCGGCGCTCGGTGCACCTGCTGGCCTACCTCTTCGACCCCGACGAGGCGGAGCTGGCCGAGGAGATGCGCCGCACCCGCGAGGACCGGGTGCCGCGGCTGCAGCGGATCGTCGAGCACATGGCCGCCGACGGCTTCCCCGTGACCTGGGAGGACGTCCTGGCGCAGGTGCCCGAGGGGCCGGTCTCGCTCGGCCGACCGCACCTGGCCGATGCGCTCGTCGCGAAGGGACTCGCGCACGACCGCAGCGAGGTGTTCGCCCGCTGGCTGCACAACGGCTCGGCCTTCTACGAGCCCCACTACGCCACCGCGACCGCCGACGCGGTGCGCCTGGTCAGGGCGGCCGGCGGGGTGCCCGTCCTCGCCCACCCCTTCGCCGTGCGACGTCAGCGCGCGGTCGACGGCGACGACGTGGCGATGCTCGCCGAGGCCGGGCTCGTGGGCATCGAGGCGGACCACCGCGACCTCGACGACGCGGGCCGCACGCTCGCGCGCGACCTCGCCGCCGACCTCGACCTCGTCGTCACCGGCAGCAGCGACTTCCACGGGGACGGCAAGACCAACCGGTTGGGGGAGAACACCACGTCGCCGGAGTCGCTCGCACGCATCGAGGCCATCGCCTCCGGTGCCACACCGCTCCTGCGCTGAGCCGCCCGTCCCCGTGCGGGGGGACTACCGTCGCCCCATGAGCGACAGCCGCCGCCAGCAGTACGTCATCGAGACGCTCGAGACCGCCTTCGCCGACCTGATGCGGGCCGACCCGGCCGCCTTCCGGGTGAAGTACCGCAAGATGGCCGACAACCCCTTCGCCTTCTACCGCGGGACCGCGTGCCTCTTCCACCGCGACCTCGCCGCCTCCGAGCAGCCGTGGGCCGACGAGCGCACCGGCCGGGTGTGGATCCACGGCGACCTGCACCCGGAGAACTTCGGGACCTACATCAACTCCCACGGCGAGCTCGTCTTCGACGTCAACGACTTCGACGAGGCCTACGTGGGGCCCTTCTCGTGGGACCTGCGCCGTTTCGTCGCCGGCTTCGCGGTCATGGCGTGGCAGAAGGCGCTGCCGGAGCACACCGTGCGCGACCTGGCCGCCGGCTACCTGCGGGCCTACCTCGAGCGGGTCCACGGCTTCGTCGAGGGGGCCGGTGACGAGGAGTTCGCGCTGCGGCTGGGCAACACGACGGGGGCGCTGCACGAGACCCTGCAGGCCGCCCGGCGGCAGAGCCGGGCGGCGATGCTCGACTCGATGACCGAGATCAGGGGTGACGGGCGCCTGTTCACCGATGCGAAGGGGGTCCGTCGCCTGGACGAGGCCGAGCGCGACGTGGTGCTCGAGGCCTACCGGCGGTACCTGGAGACGATCCCCGAGGCGAAGCGGGTGGAGCGGGAGACCTTCTACCAGGTCAAGGACGTCGTGGGGCGCTCGGGCTTCGGCATCGGCAGCGCGGGTCTGCCCGCGTACAGCATCCTCATCGAGGGGTTCAACGAGGCGCACGAGAACGACATCGTCCTGTCGATGAAGCAGGCCAACCGGCCCGCGCTCGAGGGCGTCGTCGAGGTACCGACGATGGCGGAGCTGTTCACCCACGAGGGTGAGCGGACGGTCATCAGCCAGCGGGCGCTGCAGGTGCACGCCGACCCGCTGCTCGGGTACACGACGATCGACGGCGTCGGCTACCTCGTCGACGAGGTCTCGCCGTACGAGCTCGACCTGTCCTGGGACGACCTGAACGAGCCGGCCGACATGGAGTCGGTCGTCGACGCGCTCGGCCGGGCGACGGCCAAGATCCACTGCGTCTCCGACGCCGACAGCGACCACACGGTCGTCGACTTCCAGACGGAGGAGGCGATCGTCGAGGTGCTGCAGGGGCGGGAGGAGGAGTTCGTCCGGGAGATCGTCGACTTCGGGGTCGAGTACGCGCAGCGGGTGCGGGAGGACCACGCGCTCTTCGTCGAGGCCTTCCGCGAGGGGCGTATCGGGCAGGTCGCCTCGGTCTGAGTGTGCTGGGTCACGCGGTGGACCTTCGCGTGCAGGCATACCCGACCTGCGAGGATGATCTCGCAGTCCCGCACCTCGAGGAGGGGTATCACCGGTGGCACGAGCCAAGAAGTCAGCGATCATCGCCGTCGCGAACCAGAAGGGCGGTGTCGCCAAGACGACGTCCGTGGCATCGATCGGTGCGGCGATGGCCGAGGAGGGACGGCGGGTGCTGCTCGTCGACCTCGACCCCCAGGCGAGCCTGACCTTCAGCCTCGGGATCGACCCAGATGTCGTCGAGGTGTCCATCCACGAGGTGCTGCTGGGCCAGGCGGAGGTCGCCGACGCGATCCTCGAGGCCAGTGAGGGTGTCGACCTGCTGCCGTCGACGATCGACCTCGCCGGGGCCGAGGCGCAGCTGCTGACGCGGCCCGGGCGAGAGTTCGTCCTCCAATCGGTCCTGGAGGAGGTGCGCACCGACTACGACGTCATCCTCCTGGACTGCAGCCCGAGCCTGGGGGTGCTGACGCTGGCGGCGCTGACCGCGGCGACCGGCCTGATCATCCCGATGCAGGCCGAGATGCTCAGTCACCGCGGGGTCGGCCAGCTCCTCGACACCGTGCGCGACGTCAAGAAGCTGCTGAACAAGAAGCTGAAGACCATCGGCATCCTGCCGACCATGTACGACGGTCGCTCCAACCACGCCCGCGAGGTGCTCGACGACCTCGGCGGTCGCTACCAGCTGCCGGTGCTCTCGCCGCCCATCCCGCGCACCGTCCGCTTCGCCGAGGCGCCGGCGGCCGGGCGATCCATCCTCGACACCGCCCGCTCCAGCAAGGGCGCGTCCGCCTACCGCGAGGTCACCGAGCGGATCCTCGAGACCATCTGAGCCCGGTCCGCGTGATCAGGTGGTCACGTGGTGCGTCTCCGGATGGCACTTGGCGCACCAGTTGACCACCTGACGGTGGCTTGGGAGGGTGCGTGGTCGCCCCGGGGTGACGCCACCTGGGCGAAGGGGGAGTGCCTGGCGCTCGTGCTCGACAAGACAAACCCCGGGTTCACAGGAGTTTCGAACTCTTGCGAACCCGGGGTTCATCGGGTGACCCGAGATTCGGGAGGCGGGTGAGGCGTCAGCCGTTGTTGGACTGGCCCGCCTGCGACTGGCCGCCGCGGGTGCGACGACGGTTGCGGCGGCGACGCGGGCGGCCCTCGGAGCTGCCGGAGTCACCCTTCGCCTCGCTCTGGCCGCCGGAACGACCACCACCGTCACGGCCGCCGGAACGGCCGCCACCGGAGCGGCCGCCGCCCTGACGACGCCCACCGGACTTGCCGGTCTCGCCGACGTCCTCGAGCTCCTCGGCGTCGAGGCCGGCGCGGGTGCGCTGGGAGCGGGGCAGGCGGCCCTTGGTGCCCTCGGGGATGTTGAGGTCGGTGAAGAGGTGCGGGCTGCTGGAGTAGGTCTCCAGAGCCTCCGGGATGCCCAGGTCGAGCTGGCGGTTGACCATCGACCACTTGGTCTCGTCGTCCCAGTCGACGAAGGTCACGGCGATGCCGGTGTGGCCGGCGCGGCCGGTGCGCCCGATGCGGTGGACGTAGGTCTTCTCGTCGTCCGGGCACTGGTAGTTGATGACGTGCGTGACGTTGTCGACGTCGATGCCGCGGGCGGCGACGTCGGTGGCGACGAGCACGTCGACCTTGCCGTTGCGGAAGGCCCGCAGCGCCTGCTCGCGCGCACCCTGGCCGAGGTCACCGTGGATCGACGCCGCGGCGAAGCCCCGGTCGGCCAGTTCGTCGGCGACCTTGGCGGCGGTGCGCTTGGTGCGGGAGAAGATGATCGTCAGGCCGCGGTCCTTGGCCTGCAGGATGCGGGCGATCATCTCGACCTTGTCCATCGCGTGGGCGCGGTAGACGAACTGCTCGGTCGCCTTGACGGTGTGGCTGTCCTTGGCGTCGCCGTCCTCGCTCATCGCGCGGATGTGCGTCGGCTGGGTCATGTATCGACGGGCCAGGGCGACGATCGCTCCGGGCATCGTCGCGGAGAAGAGCATCGTGTGCCGCGACGGGTTGGTCATCGCCATGATCTTCTCGACGTCGGGCAGGAAGCCCAGGTCGAGCATCTCGTCGGCCTCGTCGAGGACGACGGTCTTCGTGGCGGACAGGTCGAGGTGCTTCTGCTGGGCGAGGTCGATGAGGCGCCCGGGGGTGCCGACGACGACGTGCACGCCCGCCTTGAGCGCGTCGATCTGTGGCTCGTAGGCGCGACCGCCGTAGACGGTGAGCACCTTGATGCCCAGACGCTTGCCGGCGCGCTCGAGGTCGGCGGCGACCTGGCCGGCCAGCTCACGGGTGGGGGCGACGGCGAGGGCCTGCGGTCGGGGGTCGTCGGTGTCGGTCTCGATGCGGTTGAGCATCGGGACACCGAAGCCGAGCGTCTTGCCGGTACCGGTCTTGGCCTGGCCGATGATGTCGTGCCGGTCCAGGGCGACCGGCAGCGTCATCGCCTGGATGGGGAAGGGGTGGATGATCCCGCCGTCGGCCAGCGCTTCGACGATCTCGGGACGGACGTCGAAGTCCGCGAAGGTCTGCTGGGTCGCCTGCGGGGCGGTGCCCTCGACGTCGGGCGTGGCCTGAACCGCCTCGTCGACGGATTCGGTGAATTCGGACGTGCTGGTGTCGGTCATGTGTCTCTCGATCAGCGTGGACGGCGCTGCGTGCGCCGTGGGTGGCACGGGCCGATCGGAGGTCAGTCAAGCGGTCTGCCACGCGTGGGGCGACCGCGCCGGACGTCTCGTCCAGCCGGAAAGGATGCCGACCGGGCACCGCTGGTCACCACCATGCTACCCGCCGAACGGCGGGCCAGTCGCACGCGCGGGGCGCGCACTAGGCTGCGGGCATGAGCGAGCAGGTAACTCCTTCGTCCGCCGGGGGTCTCGGGGAGCGCGAGCGGGAGGGCACGATCGAGCTGCTCGGCGTGATCGCCTACGGCGCGATCTCGGGCTTCACCCGGATGGCCGCGGACTCGGAGATGGCTGATGATCTCGCCCTCAAGCGTGCCCTGGCCGGGATGGCGGTCTCGGAATTCCACAACCACGAGCTGCTCACCGACCGGATCGTCGAGCTCGGTGGTGACCCCAACGCCGCGATGGCGCCCTTCCGGCCCGCCTTCGACGCCTACCACGCCCGCACCCGTCCCCGGAACCTCCTCGAAGGCCTGGTCAAGGCCTACATCGGGGACGGGATCGCCACCGACTTCTTCCTCGAGATCTCGCGGTACGTCGAGGAGGAATCGCGCGCGATCATCGAGCAGGCGAGCACCAGCCACCGGGACGTCGAGACGATCGTCACGGCGGTGCGGAGCGGCATCGCCGAGGAGCCGCGGCGCGGCGGGCCGCTCGCCCTGTGGGGCCGGCGGCTCGTCGGCGAGGCGCTCACCCAGGGGCAGGTGGTCGCCGCGGAGCGGGAGGCGCTCAGCGAGTTGGTGCTCGGCCTGAGCCACGACCGGCCCGGTGCCACGCTGCACGAGGTCGGCGAGCTGATGCAGCGGCTGACCGACCGCCACCAGCTGCGCATGGGGCGCCTGGGCCTGTCCGCCTGATCTCGACCGCACGTTCCCCCGGGCGCACCTCCTCGAGGTGCGGTTCGCCGCCACGACATGCGGAAGGGGGCCCGCTGAGTCAGCGGGCCCCCTTCGAGACGCTTGCAGAGCAAGCTCCTCAGGACAGCGCCCTTCGAGACGCTTGCAGAGCAAGCTCCTCAGGATGGCGCCCTTCGTCGTGCGCGGGTGGCTCAGACCTGCTTGCGGCCGACGACCATCCCGTAGATGACGATGAGGACCGCGGCGACGAGCACGCCGAGGATGAAGGCGATCCAGTCGATCCCGCTCGTCGTCTCGTTACCGGAGAGCGCGGTGTAGGCCCACGACCCGATGAGGGATCCGAGGATGCCGAGGATCACCGTGACGAGGGTCGAGATGCTCTGCTTGCCGGGAAGGACTAGGCGTGCCAGCGCACCGATGATGGCGCCGACGATGATCGTGACGATGATGGTCCACACAGTTGATCACTCCTTCTGCGCCCCCACGGATGGGTGGACGCGCTCGGGACCCGTGTGGGTCCGTTCCCGATCAACAGTGTCCGAGTGGCTGGAGTGACGCAAGTTGCGACGTTCAGGAAGGCGTCGAACGGCCCGGCAAGCCGCTCGTGGTGCGGGACTCAGGCCCCGAAGCCGACCCGTCCACGGCTGGGCTCGCCGACCTCGACGTAGCCGAGCGCACCGGCCGGGACCATGACGCGACGGCCCTTGTCGTCGGTGAGCACGAGGGCACCACCGTCGAGAGCGCTCTTCACCGCGGTCTCGATCTCGTCCTCGGTGCCGCTCGCGTCCAGGACGAGCTCGCGGGCGACGTTCTGCACGCCGATCTTGACCTCCACGGTCACTCCTTGGGTTGTGGGGCTGGCTGTGCGTGCCATCGTGTCACTTGCCCGACTCGGTCTCCGGGGCGGGGTCGGTGCCCATGCGGTTGACCGGGAAGGAGCCGATGCCCCGCCACGCCAGGTGACCGGCTGCCTGCGCGGCGACCTCCTGGGAGAACTGGTCGCCGTGGGCGAGCCACGTTCGGGCCATCACCTGCGCGGCGCCGGACATCGCCAGCCCGAGCATCTCGGCGAGCTCCTGCGGCAGGGTCGTGTCCTGCATGATCCGTTGGGCGATCGCGTCGCCGAGCTGGGCCTCGAGCGCGTCGAGGCGGTGACGCACCTTGGGGTCGTTGGTCAGGTCGGACTCGTAGATCAGGCGGAAGGCGCCGCCCTCGTCCGCGACGAAGGCGAAGAAGGCGCGCACCGTCGCGTAGACCCGCTCCTCGTGCTCGTTGCTGGACTCCAGGGCCTCCAGGACGAGGGCCTCGAGGTGGTCGCACTGGGTGTCGAGCAGCGCGAGGTAGAGGTCGAGCTTGCCCGGGAAGTGCTGGTAGAGCACCGGCTTGGAGACGCCCGCCTCGTCGGCGATGTCCTCCATCGCCGCCGAGTGGTAGCCCTTGGACACGAAGACGTTGAGTGCAGCGTCGAGCAGCTGGGCGCGGCGCTGGGCACGCGGCATCCGCTGGACTCGGGCGCCGGGCGCGGTCGGGCTCATGATGCGGTTCCTCCGGGGCGTGGACGACCCACTGGGTGCTGTGGGTCACACGATCCTACCTAGCGGTACGGACGATGCGGCACACGCATTCGCAGTGCGGACGGCGGGCCCCGGCCCTCCCCGCGCACGGCTGTCGGTGACCGGTGATGGGATGGTCCCGTGGCAGTGCAGATCCCGACCGTGCAGCTCCGTGCTCCCGTCACCGGCGAGGCGGGGACCGTGGTGCGCCCCGACGAGGACCAGGCAGCGGCCGTCGCCGCCCGCGGCGACCTGGTGCGTGTGCTCGGCGGCCCGGGGACGGGCAAGACGAGCGTCGCCGTCGCCTCGGTGCTCGACCGGATCGCGAAGGGGGAGTGCGCCCCCGAGGAGGTCCTCCTCGTCTCCGCGACCCGGCTGGGTGCCGCAGCGGCCCGTGACGCGGTGACCGCCGGCCTCACCGGGGCGACCACCGAGCCGTTGGCCCGCACGATGCCGTCGCTCGGTTTCGCGGTGCTGCGCCAGCAGGCGGCCCTGCTCGGCCAGCCCGCCCCCCGGCTGCTCTCCGGCGCCGAGCAGGACGTGGTCCTCGGTGAGCTGCTCGCCGGTCACGAGGAGGGCGGGACCCGACCGGACTGGCCCGGCGACCTCGAGCTCGCACTGCGCACCCGCGGCTTCCGCGAGGAGCTGCGTGACCTGCTCATGCGCGCCATCGAGCACGGGGTGGACCCTGACGGGCTTGCCGCGCTCGGCGCCGCCCACGAGCGGCCCGAGTGGGTCGCGGCCGCGCAGGTGGCCCGTGAGTACGACGAGGTGACCGCGCTGTCGCGTCCGGGCGCCTTCGACCCCGCGTGGGTGCTGACGGCGGCCGCCGAGCTGCTGGAGGTGGACGGCGAGGCCCGCGACCGCGTGCGCGCCGGCATCCGCACCGTCGTCGTCGACGACGCCCAGGAGCTCACCGCGCCCGCCGCCCGGCTCCTGCGCACGCTCACCGGCGGCGGGGTCGACCTGGTCCTCGTCGGCGACCCCGATGCGACCGTCCAGGGTTTCCGGGGGGCGGACCCGCACCACCTCGTCGGGGAGTGGCCCGGGCGCACGGGCCCGGTCCTCCTCCTGGGGCGGGGGCACCGTCTGCCGGAGTCGGTCCACGCCGCAGCGGCCCGGGTGACGCCCAAGATCGCTGCCCTCGGGGGCGGAGTCCAGCGGTGGTCCACCCCGACCGACCGGCCGGGGACCGTCGCCGCCCACGTGCTCCACTCCGGCGCGCAGGAGGCCGCCTTCATCGCCCACGAGCTGCGGGCCGCCCACCTGCGGGACGGCGTCCCGTGGCGTGACATGGCGGTCATCGTGCGTGGGGCCGCCAGGCAGTCGACCCTGCGCCGGGTCCTCGCCGCCCGTGGTGTCCCCGTCGACGCCGACGCCCGGCGGGTCCCGCTGCGCGAGGAGCCGGCGGCCCGCCCGCTCCTGCAGCTGCTGGGCCTCGTCGTCGACCTCGCCCGTGGCCGGCTGGAGGCGCCCGACGTCACGACCGTCGTCGACCTGCTCGCCAGCCCGCTCGTGGGAGCCGATGCCGTCGCCGTACGGCGGCTGCGCCGGGCCCTGCGGCGCGAGGAGCTCGCCGCCGGCGGTACCCGCAGCAGCGACGAGCTGCTGTCCCGGCTCGTCCTCGACCCCGACCGACTGGCCCACGTCGGCGACGAGGTGGCCCCGCTGCACCGGGTCGCGCAGGTGCTCGCCGCCGGTCGCACCGTGGCGCCGCTCGACGACGACGGGAGCGGTTGGGCCCCCGGGGTCAGCGCCGAGGCGGTGCTCTGGGAGATGTGGCAGGCCTCGGGCGTCGCCGAGCGGTGGCAGGCCACGGCGCTGTCCGGCGGGGGTGCCGGTGCACGCGCCGACGCCGCGCTCGACGCGGTGGTCGCGCTCTTCGACGCCGCGGCCGCGCACCAGGACGCCCTGCCGGCCTCCGGCCCGGACTCCTTCCTCGACGCCGTCGCGAGCCAGGCCGTCGCCGCCGACTCGCTCGCCGCGCAGAGCCCCGACCCGGACGCGGTCGCCCTGATGACGCCGCAGTCGGCCGCCGGCGAGGAGTGGCACACCGTCGTCCTCGCCGGCGTGCAGGAGGGAGTGTGGCCGGACCTGCGCCAGCGCGGCTCGCTGCTGGGGTCCGAGCGGCTCGTCGACGTCGTCACCGGGCGCGACGGCACCGGCGCCGGGGCGGCCGCGACCGTCCGGCACGACGAGACCCGCCTGTTCCACGTCGCGCTGACCCGGGCCCGGCAGCGCGTGCTGGTCACCGCCGTCGCGGCGGAGGACGAGCAGCCCTCGGTCTACCTCGACCTCGTCGACCCGCGGCCCGACGACGGGAGCCGGCGCGAGCCGAGCGACGTCCCCGCCCCGCTCGACCTCACCGGCGTCGTGGCGACGCTGCGCCAGCGCCTGGCCGACGAGGACGACGCGGTCGTCGCGCACGCCGTCGCGCGGCTGGCCGAGCTGCGGGCCGCCGGTGTCCCCGGCGCCGATCCCGCCGCGTGGTGGGCCCTGCGCGACCTCAGCGACGACCGGCCCGTCCGTGCCGACGGGGCGAGCGTCTCGGTGAGCCCGTCGAAGGTCCAGTCCTTCGGTGACTGCGCGCTGCGCTGGCTGCTCACCTCCGCCGGTGGCGAAGGGGTGCGCTCCACGTCGATGGAGGTCGGCACCCTCATCCACGACATCGCGCACGAGCTCGGGGACGCGGGGGAGGAGGCCTTCCTCACCGAGCTCGACCAGCGCTGGGCGAGTCTGGGCATGCCGCCCGGGTGGGTCACCGATCAGAAGTTCGCCCGGGCCAAGCAGATGGTGCACTGGCTCGCGGCCTACCACGCCCGCGCCGCGAGCGAGGGCTGGCGACCGGTGGCGACCGAGGCCGACTTCCGCGTCCACCTCGGGCGGGCGGTGCTGCGCGGCAGCGTCGACCGCCTCGAGGCCGACGAGGAGGGACGCCTGCGCGTCATCGACTACAAGACCGGCTCGAGCGCGCCCACCGGCCCCGAGGTCGAGGGGCACCCCCAGCTGGGGGCCTACCAGGTCGCGATCGAGGAGGGTGGCTTCGCCGACCACGGGAGCAGCTCGGCCGGAGCGGCGCTCGTCCAGCTCGGCAAGGCCTACACCTCGGGCAAGGCCGTCCAGCAGCAGGACCCCCTCGCCCACGGCGACGATCCCCGCTGGGTGCACGAGCTCATCGAGGAGACCGCGGAGGGCATGGCCGCCGCGAGCTTCGTCGCCCGGCCCGAGGACGCCACGTGCCGGGTGTGCCCCGTGCGCTCGTCCTGCCCCGCCCACGAGGAAGGAGGGCGACTGTGACGAGCGCCCCCACGATCAGCGCCCCCACCATCAGCGCCCGCGACCTCGCTCGGGAGCTCGGCCAGGAGTTCCCGCCGACGCCGGAGCAGGAGGCGATCATCGAGGCGCCGCTCGAGCCGCTGCTCGTCGTCGCGGGCGCCGGCTCGGGCAAGACCGAGACGATGACCGCCCGCGTGGTGTGGCTCGTGGCCAACGACCTCGTCGCGCCGGAGGAGGTCCTGGGTCTGACCTTCACCCGCAAGGCCGCCGGTGAGCTCGCCGAGCGGGTCGCCCGCCGCCTGGCCAGCCTCGAGCGCAGCGGCGTGTGGACACCGCCCCAGCCGGAGGAGGCCGAGGGCCTCGGCGGTGCCCCGACGATCTCGACCTACCACGCCTACGCCGGGCGACTGGTGCGCGAGGGCGCCCTGCGTCTCGGCTACGAGAAGGACTCGCGGATGCTCTCCGAGGCCGCGACCTGGCAGCTCGCGCACGAGGTCGTCATGGCCTGGGACGGTCCGATGGCGGACATCGACAAGGTCGAGTCGACCGTGACCAATGCCGTCGTCTCGCTCTCCGGCGAGCTGGCCGAGCACCTGCGCACCCCCGCTGACGTCGAGGACTTCGCCGCCGGCACACTGCGGCACCTCGACGCGGTCGAGACCTCCGGCAAGGCCTTCACCAAGGAGTTCCGCTCCAGGGTCATCACCCCCCTGACCGAGCAGCGGCTCATCCTGCCGATCGTCGAGCGGTACCAGCAGGTCAAGCACGAGCGCTCGGTCATGGACTTCGCCGACCAGATGTCGCTCGCCGCCCAGCTGGCACAGCGGTTCCCCGACATCGGTGCTGCCGAGCGCGCCCGCTTCAAGGTCGTGCTGCTCGACGAGTTCCAGGACACCTCCGAGGCCCAGCTGGCACTCATGCGCGCCCTCTTCGCCCCGCTGGGACGGCGTCCCGCCGCGGTCACGGCGGTCGGCGACCCGAACCAGTCGATCTACGCCTGGCGCGGGGCCAGCGCGACGACGCTGAAGGAGTTCCGCACCTCCTTCGCCACCGACGGGCAGGAGGCGCCGCGACGGCCGCTGTCCACGAGCTGGCGCAACGACGAGGTGATCCTCGAGGTCGCCAACCGGGTGGCCGGCCCCCTCCGGGAGGTCAGCGCGGTGCCGGTCGACCCCTTCGTCCCCGTCCCGGCGCCCAGCGCGGTCAGGTGCAGCTGCTGCGGGTGGAGACCGCCGCGCAGGAGGCCCAGGACGTCGCCGACTGGATCGCGGACCGGCGGCAGGACGGGCGGCACACGGCGGCGGTGCTCTGCCGCAAGCGCAGCCAGTTCGCCCTCGTCGTCGAGGCGCTGGCCCGGCGCGACATCCCCTACGAGGTCGTCGGTCTCGGGGGCTGCTGCTCACCGCGGAGGTCGCCGACGTCGTCGCGCTGCTCACCGTCGTGCAGGACCCGGCCCGCGGCGACCGCCTGATGCGGCTGCTCACGGGACCGCCCGGCATGCTCGGCCCGGCCGACCTGGACGGGCTCGGGGCGTGGGCCCGTGAGCTCGGCCGCCAGTCCGTCGCCGCGGCGGAGGGCGAAGGGGTGGCCCACCCGGTCCCGACGACGAGGTGACCATCGTCGACGCCCTCGAGCAGCTGCCCGAGCCCGGGTGGAGCGGCGGCGCTGGCCAGAGCATCTCCGAGACGGCCCTGGCCCGGCTGCACCATATCGCTGACATGGTGCGGCGCCTGCGCCGGGCCACCGGCTCACCGCTGCCCGACCTCGTCGCCGAGGCCGAGCGCGAGCTGGGTGTCGACATCGAGGTGCTCTCCCGACCGGGGTGGAGCCCGGCGGCGGCGCGGGCGCACCTCGACGCGTTCGCCGATGTCGCGGCGCAGTTCGCCTCGAGTGCGGACCGTCCGACCCTGGGCGGGTTCATCGACTGGATCGAGGCCGCCGTCGAGCAGGAGCGCGGGCTCGAGGCGCCCGTCGTCGAGCCGACGAAGGACGCGGTCCAGGTGCTCACCTGCCACGCAGCCAAGGGCCTGGAGTGGGACATCGTCGCCGTCCCGGGTCTGGGCGAGGGCGTCCTCCCGGCGCACAACTCCCGGGCGAGCCTCAAGGACGGCGTGTGGCGCCTGGGCCAGGTCAACGACGCCGGCTGGCTCACCGGGCTGGACGGGGTGCCCTACCCGCTGCGCGGTGACACGCAGGGGCTCCCGCAGCTGGATCTCTCCCTCGGGGAGCGGGACGCGCTGCAGCGGGAGGTCAAGGACTTCGTCGCCCGCAACGGCGAGCACAGCCTGCTCGAGGAGCGGCGGCTGGCGTACGTGGCGTGCACCCGCGCCCGCAGCCGGCTGCTGCTCAGCTCGTGGGTGTGGGGGCCGACGGGACAGACCCCGCGACTGCCCTCACGCTTCCTCGAGGAGGTGCGGGCGATGGACGTCGCCGACCGGGTCGACTGGGCCGAGATGCCCGAGACCAAGGACGAGGGCAACCCCGCGCTGGCCGTCGCCCGGCAGGTCACCTGGCCCGTCACCGACGAGCACGTCGATCGCCCGGCACTCGCGGCCGCCCGTCAGGCGATGGAGCACGGGTCTGACCCCTCGCTCCTGCCAGCGGCCGGCGCCGACGAGCTCGACGAGACTATACGCATGCTCCTGGCGGAGCGGACGGAGCGCAGGGCCGCCCGCGGCGCGGGTGCCTCGGTCGAGCTGCCGGCGCACCTGTCGACCTCCCAGCTGGTCGCTCTCGCCCGGGACGCCGAGGGTTTCGCGCGCGACCTGCGTCGCCCGATGCCCGGGCCGCCGCAGGTCGCGGGTCGGCGGGGCACCGCCTTCCACGCCTGGGTCGAGGAGCACTACGCCCGGGCGGGGCTGGTGGACATCCTCGAGATGCCCGGCAGTGCCGACGAGGACCTCGGCGATGCCGACCTGGCGCACATGCAGGCGAACTTCCTCGCCAGCGAGTGGGCCGAGCGCGTGCCGCTCGACGTCGAGCTCTCCCTCGAGACGATCATCGGCGGCCACGCGATCCGCGGTCGGGTCGACGCCGTCTTCGCCGACGAGGACGGGGGCGTGACGGTCGTCGACTGGAAGACGGGCCGGCCCCCCACGGGGCAGGAGCGGGCCGTCCGCGCCGTCCAGCTCTCGGCCTACCGGATCGCCTACGCCCGCTGGCGCGGGATCGATCCCGGCCGCGTGCACGGGGCCTTCTTCCACGCGGCGACGGGGGTGACGACCCGTCCGACGATGCTCGACGAGGACGAGGTCGTCCGGCTCCTCGGGACGGTGGTCAGCCCGGACTGAGGCAGGCGGCGCCACCACGGTGGTGGGGATGCGAGCCGGCGGGCGGGGACGCCGTCGTCGGGCCGGCGTCAGCGCCGGGGCGGGACCACGTCATCGTCGTCGTCGTCGTTGATCGGGACGATCTCGGCCGTCTGGTGCTCGTCGCGCCGGGCCCGGCCCGTCGCGGGCGCCGGGGTCTCGGTGGCAGGGGTCTCGGGGTCCGGGGTCTCGGGGTCCGGGACCACCCGCAGGCCCGGATTGGTGTCGGGCTCGTCGGAATCCGGGGTGTCCTCCGGCTCGCGCCGGGCAGGACCAGCGGTGTCGGGGCTGGTTGTCTCCCGGCCGGTCGTCTCTGCCGTTCCCGGCCGCGCGCCTGCCGTCGCCGGCCGCGCGCCTGCCGTCGCCGACTCCGCGGTGTCCGGGTCACTCGTGCGCGGCCCGGCAGTCTCCGCCGCGGCCGTGTCGTCGGCGTCGGCGTCGGCCGCGTCGTCCCCGTCCCGCGCCACTGGGGTGACCTTCGCCGGGTGCTCGACCTGCACGGCATCGTCGTCCTCGGTCCCGCTCGGCTCCGCGGAGGTCCCCCTCGTGCCGGTGGCGACCGGCTGGGTCCTGTCCATGTCCTCGCTGGCGCCGGTGGCAACCGGCTGGGTCGTGGCCGTGCCCTCGTCGGTGCCGGCTGATGTGCCGTGGTCGGTGTTCGTGGTGGTGCCGGCTGATGTGCCGTGGCCGGTGTCCGTGGCGGTGTCCCCGTTGGCAGCGGTGCCCCCGCTCCAGGGGCCGCGGGCCCCCTTCGTCGACGGGCCGTGCAACCGGGCGGCCTCGTCCTCCTCCCGGGCGATCCGCTCGTCCAGGCGCCGCAGCCGGGTGGCGGACCTCTCGGCGCCCTCGTGGTCGCCCGCCGCGACGAGAGACATCATCGTGCGCACGAGCTGCATCTCGCCGACGACCTCGGCGCGGCGGTGCAGGTTGCGGTCGGGCCGCTCGACGCGGGTGTGGGCGTAGGCCTCCATCACCGTGTCGAAGGCCTCCGGGTCCATCGCGGCGAGCAACGGGGCGATGTCGTCGGCCGGGTCGGCCACCTGGGCGGACTCCCAACCCAGGAAGGCCTTGATGTCCGGACCGTCGCCGTCGTCCGGGGTCGCGAGGATCGTGCCGTCGGCGAGGTCACCGTGCGTCGGGGTGGCCGTGAACGTCCAGAGCGACTCGTCGTCGAGCACCCGCTCCCAGCGAGCGAGCAGACCCGTGGGTACCCGGCCGGTGGCGGCCGCCCGGTCCAGCTCGGCCAGCCGGCGCGAGCGGTACCCCGAGGCGTCGTAGACCGGGACCCCGGCCTCCTCGTACATGCGGGCGTCGAGGTTGTGCAGGTGCGCCAGGGCCCGACCCAGACCCCGGGCCAGCGCGGACCGCGGCTCGATGCCCTCGAGGCTGACCGGGCGTCCGGTGAGGTAGGAGTGGACGGCGGCGCGGCCCCCTTCGGGCAGTGCGGCCCAGCCCTTGACCGCCGGCACCGGCATGGTCAGGCGGCGGGCGAGCACCGCCAGCAGCGCGGCGGAGCGCTCCAGCTGCGCGGAGGCGGCGGGGGTGCGCGGGCAGCGGATCACCCAGCGCCGGTGCTCGCGGTCCTGGATGAAGGCAACCTCGACGGCGTCGGCGGGGCCGGAGGCCACCACCCCCTGAACGGTGTCGGGGTCGAGGCCGGGCACGGCAGCGCTGGCCAGCGCGGCGAGGGTCAACGGTCCACGAGAGGTCACGCTCCCCACCGTACGAGGCCCGGGCCCCGGATCGCGGGAGCAACGCCCGTCGGGGCGGGCCGCTCCTGACCTCCGTAGGGTGGCGACGTGGACCACGACCCCCTGAGCGACCTGCCGATGTCCCACTCGGCTATCGACCGCGACGCCGCGTCACGAGCCGACCCGGAGCTGCTCGACCGGCTGCTCGCCGACCCCGCGACGAGCGTGGTCGAGCTGCGTGGGGGGCGCGCCTCCCTTCGCCCCGACGATGTCCTGCTGCGTCGGCCGCCGGAGCCCGCCGACGCCGACTCGCTCCTGCTCTACCTCGGCCGTCTCGACGGCGTGGCCCACCTCGCGGCGTGCCACCCGCAGACCCCGGGCCCGCCGGTGGACCGCGAGGAACGGCTGGACGCGGCCCCCTTCGTCACCCTGCGCGATGTCGCGACCGACCTGCCGGCGCAGGAGACGGTGCTCTTCGCCACCGCGCTCGGCCTGAGCAACTGGCACGCCCGCCACGGGTACTGCCCGCGGTGCGGGCAGGAGACCGAGGTCGTCGAGGCCGGGTGGGTGCGCCGCTGCCCCCACGACGGCTCCGAGCACTACCCGCGCACCGACCCCGCGGTCATCATGGCCGTCACCGACGCCTCCGACCGGTTGCTGCTCGCGCGCAACATCGGCTGGCCGGAGGGGAGGTTCTCGGTGCTCGCCGGCTTCGTCGAGCCGGGGGAGACCATCGCCGGGGCGGTCGCCCGGGAGGTCTTCGAGGAGACCTCGGTGGAGGTGGACGACATCGAGTTCGTCGCCGACCAGCCCTGGCCCTTCCCCGCCTCCCTCATGCTCGGGTGCACGGCGCGGGCCACGACGAGCGACCTCGTCTGCCAGCCGGACGAGATCGCCGAGGCCCGGTGGTTCACCCGGGAGGAGTTCCGCACGGAGGTGGCCGCGGGCCGGGTGAAGGCCGCCGGTCGCCTCTCCATCGCCGCCCGCCTGGTCGAGCGCTGGCTGGGTGAGCGGCTCGACGGGCTGCGCCCCCGCTGACGAAGGGGGCCGGCCCGGGCGGATCCCGAGGGCGGCTGGGGGATGTCGCCGCCTTTTGAGAGAGTGCTGCGGTGACCATCCAGCCCGTCCTGCACTCCGCGGACGACATCCTCGACGCGCTCGACCCCGAGCAGCGCGAGGTCGCCGTCAACCCGAGCGGACCGATGGCCGTGCTCGCCGGTGCGGGCACGGGCAAGACCCGGGCCATCACCCACCGCATCGCCTACGGCGTGCGGGCCGGCGCCTACCAGCCACAGCGCGTGCTCGCGGTGACCTTCACCGCCCGCGCCGCGGGGGAGATGCGCACCCGGCTGCGCGAGCTCGGCGTCGCCGGCGTGCAGGCACGCACCTTCCACTCCGCCGCACTGCGGCAGCTGCACTACTTCTGGCCCCAGGCGATCGGCGGGGCCGCCCCGGAGATCCTCGGCCACAAGGCGCCCGCTGTCGGTGAGGCCGCCGGCCGGGTCGGGATGCGGCTGGGCCGCTCCGAGCTGCGCGACGTCGCCGCGGAGATCGAGTGGTCCAAGGTCTCGCTGCTCACCCCCGAGACCTACCCGGCCGCGGCCCGCCGGGCCCGGCGCGAGCCCCCGGGCATGGACCTGACCGCCATGGCGCGGTTGATCTCCGCGTACGAGGACGTCAAGGGCGAGCGGGGGGTCATCGACTTCGAGGACGTGCTCCTGCTGACCGTGGGGATCCTCGAGGAGCGTGGCGACATCGCGCAGACGGTGCGCAACCAGTACCGGCACTTCGTCGTCGACGAGTACCAGGACGTCAACGCACTGCAGCAGCGACTGCTCGACCTGTGGCTCGGTGACCGGGGCGACATCTGCGTCGTCGGCGACCCCGCCCAGACGATCTACTCCTTCACCGGCGCGACGCCGCAGCACCTGCTGCGCTTCACCGAGACCCACCCCGGGGCGGCGACCGTGCGCCTCGTGCGCAACTACCGCTCGACGCCGCAGGTCCTCGCGCTCGCCAACAAGCTGCTCACCGGCCCCTCCGGCCAGCGTCGGGGAGGCGCGGTCGAGCTCGTCGCGCAGCGCGACGCCGGCCCCCAGCCCGAGCTGACCGTCCTCGACGACGACCCGGCCGAGGCGGGGTGGGTCGCCGACCGGATCAAGAAGCTCGTCGCCGACGGCCGCCCGCTGCGCGAGATCGCCGTCCTCTTCCGCACCAACGGCCAGTCGGAGGCGCTCGAGGCCGCGCTCACCGACGCCGACGTGCCCTACCTCGTCAAGGGCGGCGAGCGCTTCTTCTCCCGCAAGGAGGTGCGCGAGGCGGTCCTGCTGCTGCGCGGGGCCGCTCGCACCGACGACGGGAGCAAGCCGCTGCCGCACCTCGTCTCCGACGTGCTCGGCGGCATGGGCTGGCACGAGGACGCGCCCGCGAGCAGCGGCGCGGTCCGCGCCCGCTGGGAGTCGCTCAAGGCGCTCGTCGACCTGTCCGCGCGGCTCGAGGCGACCTCGCCCGACGCCCGGCTGCCCGACCTCGTGCGCGACCTCGACGAGCGGATCGCCGCGCAGCACGCGCCGGCCGTCGAGGGCGTCACCCTGGCCTCGCTGCACGCGGCGAAGGGTCTGGAGTGGGATGTCGTCTTCCTCACCGGCTGCTCCGACGGGCTGCTGCCGATCATGATGGCCGAGGGGCCGGAGGAGATCGAGGAGGAGCGGCGCCTGATGTACGTCGGCGTCACCCGTGCCCGCGAGGTGCTGCACCTGTCGTGGTCCCGGGCGCGTACCCCCGGGGCGAAGGGGACGCGGCGGGTCTCGCGGTTCCTCGACCAGGCGTCCGGGATCCTCGGTGAGGGGGCCCGCTCGGCGCCCAAGCGCGCCTCCGGCGCGCGCGGGTCCCGCAAGCCCACGCCCTCGCGCCCCCGGGTGTGCAAGGGCTGCGGCACCGAGCTGTCCACCGCCAGGGAGCGCGCCTCCGGTCGGTGCCCGGACTGCCCGCCGACCTACGACGAGGCGACCTTCGAGCGGCTGCGCACCTGGCGCCTGACCGTCGCCAAGGCCGCGTCCGTGCCCGCCTTCGTCGTATTCACCGATGCCACGCTGGAGGCCATCGCCGAGGCCGCGCCCGCCGGCCAGCGCGAGCTCGCCGCGATCAGTGGGGTCGGCCCGCGCAAGCTGACGCTCTACGCCGACCAGGTGCTGGCCGTCATCGGCGGCGCCGACCCCGACGAGGTCGCCGAGGCCGCCGTCGGCGAGCCCGAGGAGTAGGGGAGCGGCCCCCTTCGCCTCGCGCCGGGCGCACGGTGATCCGGCCCGTCGGCCGGACACCTTCGCGAGAAACTGTCGATCCGTCATTAATTCGGTGGCGCGCCCCCACGATGTGCTCTAAGTTGATTTCTGTCAGTCGCGAGCGCCCAGCGCTCCCGAGGAGCGCACCGCACGAGAGGAGGGCAGGAGTCATGGAGAGCATCACGATGATCACCACGGCGATCGACGCTGCCCCCGTGTGCGCCACCGATGACGTCTTCGGTGGCTTCGCCGGCGTCCTCTCCGCCCGTGACCGCATCCGCGTCACCGGGCCGAAGGCTGCCTTCGTGTCGGATCCGCGCCTCCTTGGACCTCCCGTCTAGACGACGACTCCATCGGTCCTCTCCACAGGCCGCGGCATCCCACACACCCGGGATCCGCGGCCTTTGTCGTGTCCCTCTCGACCAGTACCACCGCCACGCGTTCACCCAGGAGACCCCGACGTGACGACCATGACCGAACGACCGAGACAACAGGCCCCGTGCCAGTCGGAGGAGCCCGAGCTCTGGTTCGCCGAGACGCCCGCCGGCGTCGAGTACGCCAAGGAGCTCTGCGGCGACTGCCCCTTCCGCACCATGTGCCTCGAAGGCGCCCTCGAGCGTCGCGAGCCGTGGGGTGTCTGGGGTGGCGAGCTCTTCGACTCCGGCCGGGTCATCCCCCGCAAGCGGCCCCGCGGCCGTCCCCGCAAGCACCCGATCCCCGCCTGAGCGAGATCCCGAGAGGAGGAAGACCAATGAAGTTCGTGAAGCTGCCCCGGCTGCGTCGCCTCGACCAGCCCCTCGAGTACGACCCCGCGGTGCAGGACCACCTGCAGCGTGCGGAGCGTGAGTTCCCCCGTCCCGCTCACCTCGGTGTCCGATGAGCGCCGTCGCCCGAGCGGGCGCCCACAGGTAGGCCCCACCCCGAGCCGGGTGGGGCCTACTGCTGTGTCAGGGGATGACCAGACCGGAGTCGCGGGCATCGGTGATCGCCATCATCCCGGGCGCGTGGCCGATGGCGAAGGGGGGAGCGGAGGCCATGATCGCCGCCTGCGGGGTGACGCCGCAGGCCCAGAAGACGGGCAGCTCCCCGTCGCGGACCTCGACCGGGTCGCCGAAGTCCGGGCGCGAGAGGTCCGTGATCCCCAGTGCCGCAGGGTCGCCCACGTGCACGGGGGCGCCGTGCACCGCCGGGTACCGGGAGGTGACCCGCACCGCCGTCGCGACGAGGGAGGCGGGCACCGGACGCATCGACACCACGAGCGGCCCGTGGAGGGACCCGGCCGGGCGGCACTCCCGGTTGGTCCGGTACATCGCGACATTGGTGCCGTTGTCCATGTGCCGCAACGGGACTCCCGCCTCGACCAGGGCCGCCTCGAAGGTGAAGCTGCACCCGATCAGGAAAGCCACGAGGTCCTCGCGCCACACGTCCGCGACGTCGGCCCGGTCGGCGAGGTGCCGGCCGTGCTCGTAGACGCGGTACCCGGGCAGGTCGGTGCGCAGGTCCCCGTCGAAGATCCCGCAGGAGACCTCGCCCGGCTCGGTGACGTCGAGGACCGGGCAGGCGGCGGGGTTGCGCTGGGCGAAGAGGAGCACGTCGTAGGCCAGGTCGCGCGGGACGGCGATGAGGTTCGCCTGCGTCCAACCGGCGCTCCACCCGGACGTGGGGGTCCGCAGTCCCTCGCGGAACCGGGCACGTGCCTCGTGCGGCATCAGCATCTCGGGGGTCCTGCTCATGGCTGTCCCACCTCCGTCAGTCGAAGTCTCAGGTGCTGCCCGGGTCGGGCCTGCGCGGCGAGGTCGACATCCGCGGAGAGCAGGAAACCGATGACGGGGTAGCCGCCGGTCACCGGATGGTCGGCGAGGAAGAGCGTCGGTTGACCGGTCGGCGGCACCTGCAGCGACCCGCGGACGACGCCCTCGCTCGGCAGCTCCTCCTCACGGGAGCGCTCGAGCACCGGTCCGGTCAGTCGCATGCCGACCCGGTTGCTCTCGGCGCTGACCGCGTAGGGGGCGGAGCAGAGCATCTCGAGCGCGTCGTCGACGAACCACTCGTGGCGGGGGCCGGGCACGACGCGCAGGTCGAGGTCGTCGCCGATCGGCGTGCGCACCGCGGCCACGTCGACCCCGGGCCACTCGAGCGCCCGGGACCCGACCCCCAGCACGGTGCCGGGCGCGAGGACGGGCGGGCCGATGCCGGACATGATGTCGCTCGCCCGGGAGCCGAGGTCGGCCGGCACGTCGATCCCACCGCGCACGGCGAGGTAGGTCCGCACGCCGCGCGAAGGGGGCGACAGCCGCACCTCGCCGCCGGCCGGGACGTGCACGGGGGCGTTGAGCCCGACGGGCACGCCGTCGACCGTCACCGGGGCCGGGGCCCCCGTGAGGGCGATGTCGACGTCGGCGCGGGCACGCAGGGCGAGCCCGCCGAAGGTCACCTCGATCGCGGCGGCGCCCGGCTCGTTGCCGAGGAGTCGGTTGGCCAGCCGCAGGCTGCGCAGGTCGGCCGCGCCGCTCACGCCGACGCCGAGCCCGGCGAGGCCGGGCCTCCCTTCGTCCTGGATGGTGGCGAGGGCTCCGGTGGCGAGGATCTCCAGCCGGCTCATCGGGCCTCCACGAATCGCACCCGGACGCCCGGGGAGAAGAGGGCGGGCGGGTCGCGGTCGAGGTCCCACGCGACGAGGTCCGTGCGGCCGATCAGCTGCCAGCCACCGGGGGACTCGCGGGGGTAGACGCTGCTGAACCCTCCGGCGAGCGCCACGGACCCCGGCGGGACCTTGGTGCGCGGGTCGCTGCGGCGCGGGACGGCGAGCCGCTCGTCGGAGCGGGTCATGTAGCCGAAGCCGGGGGCGAAGCCGCAGAAGGCCACCGTCCACTCCTGGTCGGTGTGGGCGGCGATGACCTCGCGCTCGCTCATCCCGGTGAGCGAGGCGACCTCGCCCAGGTCCGGACCGTCGTAGGTCACCGGTACCTCGATCTCCCCCGCGTCCGGACGGGCGCCGGGGCTCGGGGTGACACCGCGCACGACCTCCGCCACCGCCGCGGGGGTGGCGACGGCGGGGTCGAGCGTCAGGAGCAGGGTGCGGGCCGCCGGGACCATGTCGACGACGCCCTCGGGTCGGGCCCGGTCGAGCTCGGCGTACATTGCGAGCACCTCGTCGAGGTCGGCCAGCTCCACGAGCAGGCCGACGTCGCCGCAGGGGAGGAGTCTCACCGTGGCGGCCCCTCCTCGGCGAAGGGCCGGATGCTGATGTCGCCCTCGTCGAGCGCCAGACGCACCCGTCGGGCGACGTCGACCGCGCCCTCGGTGTCGCCGTGGACGCACAGCGACGCCGCGGGGGCGGCCACCTCGGTCCCGTCGATGGCCCTGATGCGGCCGGTCGTGGCGATGTCGACGCAGCGCTGCGCGATGAGCTCCGGGTCGTGGAGCACCGCATTGGGCTCGCGGCGGGAGACCAGCGTTCCCTCGGGCGTGTAGTTGCGGTCGGCGAAGGCCTCCTTGACGGTGCGCAGACCCGCCTCCTCGGCCTGCCGCAGCCACGCCGAGCCAGGGAGCCCGAGGACGGGCAGGGACGCGTCGTACTGCGTGACCGCGGTGACGACCGCGGACGCCTGCTCCTCGTGGTGGACGATCGCGTTGTACAGCGCGCCGTGGGGCTTGATGTAGCGCACGCGCGTCCCGGCGACCCGGGCGAAGGCCTCGAGCGCACCGATCTGGTAGAGCACGTCCTGGGTCAGCTCGTCGGGGTCCATGTCGATGAAGCGCCGACCGAAGCCGGCCAGGTCGCGGTAGCCGACCTGGGCGCCGATGGACACCCCGCGCTCTGCGGCCATGTCGCAGACGCGGCGCAGGACGCTGGGGTCACCGGCGTGGAAGCCGCACGCGACGTTGACGCTGGTGACCACGTCGAGCAGGGCGTCGTCGTCGCCCAGCGTCCACTGGCCGAAGCCCTCGCCGAGGTCGGCGTTGAGATCGATCTGCAGGGTCATGGGGTCCTCCTTACTGCCACAGCTCGGCGATGCCGCCGAGGGACTGCCAGCCGAGGTAGAGGGTCAGGAGCCAGATGGCGAGGCCGAGGTAGGCCAGCCACTTGGGGTAGGTGTACCCACCCAGCAGGTCGGCACGCCTCAGCGCGATCCAGATGATGATGCCGAAGCCGACCGGGAGGATCAGGCCGTTGAGCGCGCCGGCGAGGATCAGCAGGGTGGCCGGGGGCTGGCCCAGGGACACGTAGATCGCGCCGGAGACGATGATGAACGCGACGACGACCCACTGGCGGTGCTGGTGGATCCGGTCGTGGAAGGTGGTCAGGAAGGACACCGAGGTGTACGAGGCGCCGATGACGCTCGTGATGCTGGCGGCCCACAGGATCACGCCGAAGACGCGCAGCCCGACCTCGCCCAGGGCGGCCTCGAAGGCGGTGGCGGGCGGATTCGCGACGCCGGAGAGCTGCACACCGCCGAGGACGACGCCGAGGATGGCGAGAAAGAGCAGCCACCGCACGACGCCGGTGACGATGATGCCGATCACGGAGCCGTTGGTGATCTGCTTGATGCTCTCGGGGCCGGTGATGCCCGAGTCGACGATGCGGTGGGCGCCGGCGTAGGTGATGTACCCGCCGACGGTGCCGCCGATGAGGGTGGTGATGATCAGGAAGTTGATCTCGTCCGGCAGCACGGTCTGGCGCAGGGCCTCGCCGTAGGGCGGGTTCGTGGCGACCGCCGCGTAGGCGACCATGCCGATGAGCAGGAGGCCGAGGACGACGACGATGCGGTCCATGGCGACGCCGGCGCGCTTGCTGATGAAGATCGCGATGGCGATGAGCGCCGAGATGGCGCCACCGATCTTCGCGTCGGCGCCGAGCATCGCGTTGGCGCCCAGGCCCGTGCCGCCGATGTTGCCGATGTTGAAGACGAGGCCGCCGAAGACGACGAGGCCCGCGAGCACGTAGCCGAAGCCGGGGACGACCCTGTTGGCCAGGTCCTGCGCGCGCATGCCGGAGACCCCGATCACGCGCCAGACGTTGAGCTGCACGGCGATGTCGACGAGGACCGAGATGACGATCGCGAAGGCGAAGGCCGCGCCCAGCTGGGCGGTGAAGACCGTGGTCTGGGTGATGAATCCCGGCCCGACGGCGCTGGTGGCCATGAGGAACATGGCGCCGAGCAGTGCGCCCTTCCTGACCTTCGCTCGCCTCGCGTCGTCGGCGGCGGTCGGTGTCGGCTCGTGCGTGGGATCTGCCATAGGTCCCTCTCCTGATCGGGGCGCCGCGGGATGTCGGTGTGCCTCGTGGGCCGTGCTTCGGGTGGCGCCGATCACACGAACGTAGCGCTTTGTTCAACAATCCTGCAATAGCGCACGGCATATTAGGCTGGTTTCGATCCACGAAGGGGGAGCTGATGACCACCACCGACGGCTGGCTGGAGAGCCTGACCGCGGAGCGCGATCTCGTGGGTCGCGAGAGCACCGCGACCCGGGTGGCCGATGCGTTGCGCCACCGGATCATGGAGGGCGAGCTGGTGCCGGGGACCCGGCTGTCCGAGGAGGGGATCTGCGCGGCCCTGGGGGTCTCGCGCAACACCCTGCGGGAGGCCTTCCGCATGCTCGGCCACGAGCGCCTGCTCGAGCACGTCTTCAACCGCGGGGTCTTCGTCCGCTCACCCACGCCCGCGGACGTGCGCGAGCTCTACCGCTTCCGCCGCATCCTCGAGTCCGCGGCGGTGCGCCTGGCGGCTCGGGACCCGGTGGATCTCGGGCCGCTGCGTGCGGCCGTGGACGAAGGGGTGAGCTCGGCCCGCGAGGCCGACTGGTCGGGGGTGGGCACGGCCAACATCCACTTCCACCAGCGGCTGGGGCAGCTGACCGACAGCGCTCGCATGGACGAGACGATGACGCACCTGCTGGCCGAGCTGCGCCTGGTCTTCCACGCCATGGCCGACCCGCACGCCTTCCACCAGCCGTACCTGCCGCGGAACCAGCACCTGCTCTCCCTGCTCGAGGAGGGGCGCTTCGCCGAGGCCGAGGAGTCTCTCCTGGAGTACCTGGACGCCGCCGAGCGCCAGCTGCTCGACGCGATGGGTGGCTGACGCCCCCTTCGCCCGAGTCGATGTATTCGCGCGCGCTCGGAGGCGCGTGGATACATCGACTCGGCTGCCCCCTTCGCTCGTTCGATGTACTCGCGCGCGCTCGGAGGCGCGCCAATACATCCTCCGGGAGCGAAGGGGGCGTGGCAGGCTGAGGGTATGTCTCCCCAGCTGCGCATCGCCCAGGACGAGGCCGCCGACGAGGTGCTGTCGTCCGACCCCTTCGCCCTGGTCGTCGGGATGCTCCTCGACCAGCAGTTCCCCATGGAGCGGGCCTTCCAGGGGCCTGCCAAGGTCAAGGAACGCTTCGGCACGCTCGACCCCGCGGAGATCGCCGCGGCCGAGCCCGAGGCCTTCGCGGACCTGTGCGCCACTCCGCCGGCCGTGCACCGCTACGGGCGCTCGATGGCCGGGCGCATCCAGGCGCTCGCCACGGTCGTGCGCGACGAGTACGACGGGGACACCGCCGCCATCTGGACCACGGCCGCGGACACGAAGGAGCTGCTGACCCGGCTCAAGGCGCTCCCGGGCTTCGGCGACCAGAAGGCGCGCATCTTCGCCGCCCTGCTCGGCAAGCAGCTCGGCGTGCGTCCCGACGGCTGGCGCGAGGCGATCGGCCCCTACGCCGAGGACGGCTCACGCCGCTCGGTCGCCGACGTCACCGACGAGGGCTCGCTGCAGGAGGTCCGGGACTTCAAGAAGGCCGCGAAGGCCCAGGCCAAGGCCGCGAAGAACGCAACTGCCTAGGCTCCTGCGCGGCGTGTCCCGCAACTGCTTAGGCTCCTGCAGGAACCCCGCAACTGCTTAGGCTCCTGCGCGGCGTGTCCCGCAACTGCTTAGGCTCCTGCGAATCCCGGCAGGTAGCGCTGCATCGAGCCACGGGCCGCGATGGTCGCGCCGAGCTGGGAGAGCACGCCGGTAGAGCCGACGAAGACCCGGTGGATCATCGCGTACTCGCGGGGCAGGTTCAGCCGCAGCCCGGTGGAGAACTCCGGCGTCCGCAGGTCGGTGAGGCCCTTGGTCGCGGAGCGCAGCCACTCACGGGTGAAGGAGTGCGTGGGCGTGCTCAACGGCTCGATGAGGGGCAGCAGGTAGGCGAGCACGTCCTGCGCGTCGACCTCGATTCCGGGGCGGATGAAGCCCTCCTCGCGCAGCCCCTCGATGACCCCTTCCGCGTCGCCCGCCAGGGCCTTGCGCACGAGGATGCCGATGAGCGGGGGGAAGCCCTCGGGCAGACGGGTGACGGCCCCGTAGTCGATGACGCCGAGCCGGCCGTCGGGGGTGAGGCGGAAGTTGCCCGGGTGCGGGTCGGAGTGGAGCAGACCCACGCGCTCCGGCCCGGAGAGCAGGAAGTCCAGGTAGAGCTGGCCGACCCGGTCGCGCACGTCCTGGTCGGCCTCGCGGATGATCTGGCTCAGCGGCGCGCCCTCGAGCCACTCGCTGATGAGGACGTGACGGCTCTGCAGGACCACGTCGGGGACGGCGACGTCAGGGTCGTCGCGGTAGGCCTGCGCGAAGGCGCGCTGGTTGGCGGCCTCGAGCCCGTAGTCGAGCTCCTCGTCCGCGGCGGCGAGCAGCTCGTCGGTCACCGGCTTGATGTCCATCGCGGGCATCCACGTCGTGGCCACGCGTGCCAGCCGGGCGATCTGCTGCAGGTCGCTGCGCAGCGCCCTGTCGGCACCGGGGTACTGGACCTTCACGGCGACGACCCGGCCGTCGGCGGTGACGCCGCGGTGCACCTGGCCGATCGAGGCGGCCGCGACCGGCTGGTCCTCGATCTCCAGCTCCTCGCGCCAGTCGGGGCCGAGGTCGCGGGTGAGGACGGAGTGGACCTCCGCGGTGGACATCGGCGGCGCCGCGTCCTGCAACCGCACGAGCATCTCGCGGTAGGGCTCGACGTACTCCTCGGGCAACGCGGCCTCGAGGACGGAGAGGGCCTGACCGACCTTCATCGCGCCGCCCTTGAGGGAGCCGAGCACGGCGAAGAGCTGCTCGGCCGTGCGTCGCTGGATGTCCTCGTTGACCACCTCGGCGGGGGTCCCGCTGAGGCGTCTGCCCAGCCCTCGGGCACTGCGCCCGGCATGGCCGAGCGGCAGGGATGCGAGCCGCGCGGCGCGACCGGCGGCTCCTCGGGGGATCTCGCTCACCCGGCCATTGTGTCGTCCCTCCCTGTGTCCGGGCTGGACCCCCCTTCGTCCCCGGGTGTCGGGACCACCCGCAGCGGTGCGGCGGTGCACCGGCGGCACCCCGGGTGGACCGGCCACAGGTGCCGCTCGAGGGTCGGTCCCGGGGTGGCCACCTCGAAGGACCACTCGGGTGCGGCCAGGCGCCCGCCGACGTGGTCGAGGACGAGCGAGGTCGTCAGCCCGGCGGCGAGGAGGCGCAGCGCGGGGACGCCGTCGACGGGAGCGGGCCCGGTGATGCCGGGGCGGTCCAGCTGGGCGCTCAGCCACGGCCAGGCCGGGTCGACCTCGGCCCGGGTGAGGTCGAGGCAGTGCAGGCAGGGACCGTGCCCGGGCCGGAGAAGGGGACCGATGCTCGCCTGCTCGTGCTGGCACCACAGCGGCAGCACCGGGACGCCCGCCACCAGCCATGGCCGCACCGACTCGGCGGCCGGTGGTGTCGCGCTGACGACCACGGCCAGGTCCGTGGCACCGTCCTCACCGCCGGGACGCACCCGGGCGGTGAGCACGCGCTCGCTCTGGCGCAGGCCGTCGACGAGCAGCACCGGCAGCGCCCCGGACCCGACGACGGCGACCCGCGGTTCCTCGCCGGTGGCGTCCGGGTGCAGGAGGCCGCCGGTGACGAGCTGGTCGAGGACGCTCGTGGCGCGAGCGGGATCGAGGCCCTCGAGGGCCGCCGTGGTGACGGCCTCGGTCAGCGCGCGGGAGGGGTCGAGGCCGGCGAGCCAGCGGCACTCGGCGTCGGTGAGTCCCTGGAGCCGGACCGAGCGCGCACCCAGCCCGATCTGCACGCTGCCGTCCGGTCGGCGCAGTGGTCGCAGGTGCGGCGTGGTGCCGGGGCCGGGAAGGTGCATCGTCGTCTCGCTCGGTGGCCGGGGTCGGTGGTGGACGACCACTGTGGCGCAGTTCGCGAGGAGGCCCGGCCGGTTGTCCACAGGCCCCGGGTGAGGTGCCGTTGAACCACTCTCGCCGCCACCGAGAACGTGCTCCCCGAGCCACATCGGAGCATCCTCGCCCACTGCTACGCCGCTGCTCCACCTCGTGGGCACTGCCCGTCTGGTGGAGCAGGAACGTAGGCGTCGGATCAGGACCGGCTGGCGAGCTCCACGAGCGAGCGCAGCGAGGGGTCCATGTCCTCCGGCAGCGCGTCGACCGGCCACCACGCGACGTCATCGGACTCGTCGGAGGCGACCGGCTCGGCCCCCTCGGCGGCGACGGCGATCCAGCGCAGGTCGAGGTGCTCGGTGCACCGGGTGAAGCCCGAGCCGAGCGCGTGCCGGTCCAGCTGGGCCGGGCCCGGGCGCAACTGCAGCGTCGCCGCCGTCAGGCCCGACTCCTCGAGGGCCTCGCGCAGGGCACCGGCGGCGACGGAGGTGTCGTGCTCCTCCAGGTGCCCGCCGAACTGCAGCCAGCGGCCGACCTTGGGGTGCAGGGTCAGCAGGACGTGCTCGCCGCCCGGGTCGACGACGAGGCAGGAGGCGGTGAAGTGCGCCGGGGGACCGGACCTGTCGGTCGCGGCCTCGTGCGCGTCGAGGTGGGCCAGGTACTCGAGCCGCAGCGCCTCCTGCTCGGCCGTCGGTGAGGGCCAGGTCGTCAGCAGTCCGCGCAGGTCGTCGGCGAGCGCCGCGTGGCTCATCGGCCGTCCTCGCCGTCGGTGCCCTCCTCGGGTGCGTCGGTGTCCCGGTCCGCGTCCGCCTCGCTGAGGATCGACTCGAGCGCGGCGTCGAGGTCCTCGCTCCCGGAGGACTCCCCGGCTGCGGCGCGCTCGACGAAGCCGAGCACGTCGTCCAGGTCGGCGGCGCTCGGCGCGACGTCCGGGTGCGCCCACACGGCGTCGCGGCCCTCGGCCCCGACGCGCTCCTCGAGCGCGGCGAACAGGCTGGCCGCGTCGCGCAGGCGGCGCGGGCGCAGCTCCAGACCGACCAGGCCGGCGAAGGTCTTCTCCGCCGGACCGCCCGTGGCCCGGCGCCGCCGGATCGTCTCGGTCATCGCGGAGGTGGCCGGCAGCTGGTTCCTCGTCGCCTGGACCGACACGTGCTCGACCCAGCCCTCGATCAGGGCCAGCCACGTCTCGAGCTGGGCGAGGGCGCTGCGCTGCGCGGGGGAGGGTGTCGGGTTGAGGAAGCCCCCGGTCAGCGCCTCCTGGATCGCGCCCGGGTCGGAGGGGTCGATCTCGCGCACCGCGGCGTCGATCGCGTCGGTGTCGATGGCGATGCCGCGCGCGTAGGCCTGCACGGCCGCCAGGATCTGCGGGCCCAGCCACGGCACGGCCGTGAAGAGGCGCATCCGCGCCGACTCGCGCGTCGCCAGGTGCAGCCACACCTCGTCGAGGTCGACGTCGAGCCCATCGGCGAACTCGGCGACGTTGCCCGGCAGCAGCGCCACCCGGTCGCTGACGAGGGGCACGCCGGCCTCGGTCGCGGTGAGGGTGTCGGAGGCCAGGGCCCCGACGGCCTGGGCGGTCTGCCCCGTGATCAGGGTGGAGGCCATCCGGTCGACGAAGGGGGCCATCTGCTGGCTGAGCATGGACATGTCCATGCCCGGCGGCAGGCCCAGTGACTGCAGGTCGGGAGCTGCCGGGTCGTTCATCCGCGAGGTGAAGGAGTCGCGGATCGCGCCGGCGAGGCCGTCGGCGATCGGGTCGACGAGGAGGCCCACACCGGCATGGTCGCCTCGACCCACTCCTCGCGGGAGAGGGCCTCACCGGTGAGCGCGGGCGCCTCGAGGGAGGTCACCTGGTCGAGCCAGAGCGCCGCGAGGCGGGTGGCCTGCTCGACCAGGCCGAGCTCGCGGTCGCCCATGGTGTGGTCCGACTCGGAGATCGCCTCTCGGGCGGCCGACGTCGCCGCGGTGACGTCGACCCCCTTCGCCTGGGCGCCGGGGGCGAACATCGCCTTGATCTGCGAGGTCATGGCCGCGACCTGCGCCGGGTCGGCATCGGTGATGCCGAGGGCCTTGAGCTGGTCGACGACCTCCGGGGGGAGGTCGTGTCCGCCGGTGAGGTCGCGGAAGATCCGGGCAAGGTCCTCAGGCAGCCCGTCGTCGCCGGAGGGGGTGCTGGGGTCGTTGCTCACGTGTGTGCTCTCTTCCTGAGAGGATGTGCTGTCCTTTAGACCCAACCACGAGCGGCGCCGGATGGTTCCCGGACCCTAGGAGGTCATGTGCTGGACGAGCCGGCCCAGCCACCACGTAGTGAGCGGATCGCCCGCTACATACTCGTCGTGTCGGTGATCTTCCTCATCGTCGCGCTCCTCGGCAGCTTCATCAAGGTGAGCTACGCGGTGGAGAGCCCCGGGCCGGTGACGGACACCCTCGGTGACCTCGACGACGGCACCCGGCTCGTCCGCGTGGAGGGCGCGAAGACCTACCCGACCGAGGGCGATCTCTACTTCACGACCGTGCGCATCCTCGGTGGCCCCGAGCGCCACATCAGCGTCTGGGAGTGGGTCCAAGGGCACCTCGACCCCAACTCGCGGGTCGTGCCGGAGGACACGGTCTTCGGCGAGGACCGCAGCGCCGAGGAGGTCGAGGAGCTCAACGCCGCCCTCATGGAGGGCTCGCAGCACACCTCCATCGCCGTCGCCCTGCGCAGCCTCGGCGAGGAGGTCGGCCAGGAGAACGTCGTCGCCCGGATCGCCAAGAACAAGCCCGCCGACGGCGCCCTGCAGCTCGAGGACGTCATCGTCTCCGTCGACGGCGAGCGCCCCGGGAGCCTCGAGGAGCTCGTCACCGCGATCGCCGACCGCGAGGTCGGCGAGGAGGTCACCCTCGTGGTCCGGCGCGACGGCAGCACGCGGACCGTCACCCTCGAGACGGCCGACATCGGCAACGACCGCGCCGGCGTCGGCGTCGTCCTCGAGCCGAAGTACGACTACCCCTACGAGGTGCGGATCGACGCCGGCCACGTGGGCGGCCCGAGCGCCGGGATGATGTTCGCGCTCGCCGTGCGCGACCGGCTCACCCCCGGCGCGATGACGGGAGGGAAGTCCGTCGCGGGCACGGGCACGATCGACGACTCGGGCCGGATCGGGCCGATTGGCGGCATCCGGCAGAAGATGATCGGCGCCCAGCAGGCCGACGCTCGGTGGTTCCTCGCGCCGGAGGACAACTGCTCCGCCGTCGTCGGCAACGTCCCCGACGGCTTGGGCGTGGTGGCCGTGGACACCTACGACGACGCGGTCACCGCGGTCGAGGGCATCGCGAAGGGGAGACCGCGGACCTGCCGTCGTGCGAGGACGTGGCGTAGTCCGCCCCGCTCAGTCCTCGAAGGTCGCGCGCAGCGCGTGGACGAGGCCGGGGGCGATGTCCTCGCCGGTGGCGACGCGGTCGTCGCGGTCGTTGGCGCGCTGGCGCAGCAGGCACACGGCCCGACCGTCCCGGTGGACGGCCACGAGCAGGCGCACGTCCTGGCGCTGCGGGTGGTCAGCGAGGGCGTCCACGGCCTCGTCCGGGTCCTCCGGCAGGTCACGCTCGGCACCCGGGGGGAGGACGACGCGCTCGACGGCCAGGGCCGCGCCGTGCACGGTCTCCGGCCAGGCCATCCGGCCGAGCAGCGACTCCAGCGAGGAGGTCCGCGGCAGGTCCTCCTGCTCGATGGCCGTGAGTGCCCCGGGAGCGCGGTCGGCCGCACCGTCGAGGGCGAGCTGGGGCTCGGCCTCGACGAGGGTGGCGGTGTCGACGAGCGCGAAGACCCGGGGGTTCTGGTCCCATCCGGAGATCGCGACGTGGCGCTCGGTCTCGAGCGCGGCGACGGTCAGGGGTTCGGTCGTGGGGATGTTGTCTGATGACGAGTCGGGCACGGGGACCATGCTGCCCTACGTCCTGTCAGGTCGTCTGGGTACGGTAGGCGCACCATGAGCAGCGCGAGTTGGCCGCACGGCGGTGACCAGGGGGGCGCGGTGCCGCCCCGTGACCACGACGGGACCCCACCGAGGCGTGGCCCGGGCAGGGTGGCGAAGGCGGCCGTCGCGATCGCCGTGCTGCTCGTCATCATCAGCATCGTCGCGGGGTTGTGGACCGAGTCGCTGTGGTTCAGCGCCCTCGGCTTCTCCGACGAGTGGTGGTCGCGCCTGAGCACGCAGGCACTCCTCTTCATCATCGGGGGCCTGGTCACCGGCGTGCCCGTCGGCGTGAGCCTGTGGCTCGCCCACCGCACGCGTCCGCTGACCGTGCCCATGTCCGCGGGGGAGCAGGCGCTGGCGCAGTACCGCCAGGCGATCGAGCCCTTCCGCAAGGTGACCGCGTGGGCACTGCCCACCGTGCTCGGCCTGCTCGGCGGTCTCACCGCCGCGGGGCAGTGGCAGGTCTGGCTGCTGTGGCGCAACGGCGAGGCGACCGGCGTGACCGACCCGCAGTTCGGGCGGGACATCAGCTACTACCTCTTCGGGCTGCCGTGGTGGAGCTTCCTCGTGGGCTTCCTCACCGTCGCGATGCTCGCGAGCCTGCTCAGCGCGGTCTTCGCGCACTACATCTACGGCGGCATCGTCCCGCCCGGTCGCGGTCGCTCCACGCGTGCGGCCTTCCTCCACCTCGCCATCATCGCGGCGGTCCTCGCCTTGCTGCGTGCCTGGAGCTACCTGCTCGACGCGCACGGACTGACCACCCGTGAGGGCGAGGTGCTCACCGGAGTCGGGTACACCGCGGACCACGCGATCATCCCGACCAAGTACATCCTCGCGGTCGCGGCGGTGCTGTGCGCCGTGCTCTTCCTCGCCTCGGTCCGCTCCCGGTCCTGGCGGCTGCCGATGATCGCGGTCGGCACCCTCGTCGTCCTCTCGATCGTCGTCGGGGCGATCTACCCGGCCCTGGTGGAGACCTACCAGGTCTCGCCCTCGCGCAACACGCTCGAGGAGCCCTACCTGCAGCGCAACATCAACGCCACGCGGGAGGCGCACGGTGTCGCCGAGACCGAGGAGACGACCTACGACGCCGTCTCTGACGTCACGTCCGGGCAGCTGCGTCAGGACGCGGAGTCCATCCCCGGCATCCGGCTGCTGGACCCCTCGGTCGTCAGCCAGACCTACCAGGAGCTGCAGGCACAGCAGCAGTACTACACCTTCCAGGACGAGCTGGACGTCGACCGCTACGAGATCGACGGGGAGACCGCGGACGTCGTCGTCGGCGCGCGTGAGCTCGAGCTCGACAACGTCCCCGCCGACCGGCGCGACTGGGTCAACGACCACACCGTCTACACGCACGGCTACGGCCTCGTCATGGCCCGCGGCACGCAGGTGCAGGCCGGCAACCCCGAGTGGATCAACCCGGCCTCGGCGATCGGCGAGTACGAGCCGCGCATCTACTTCGGCGAGCAGATGGACCACTTCTCGATCGTCGGCCGCAACGACGACCAGGAGCCGCGCGAGGTCGACCGCCCCACCGGTGGTGAGGACTCCCGCTACACGTACCAGGGTGACGGAGGAGTGGAGATCGGGTCCCCCCTTCGTCAGGCGGCGTACGCGCTGACCCACCGCGACCTGAAGTTCATGCTCTCCGATGCGGTCGGGCCCAACTCCCGGCTGATGGAGCACCGCACCCCCAGGCAGCGTGTGGAGCGCGTGGCGCCGTGGCTCACCCTCGACGACGACGTCTACCCGGCGATCGTCGACGGCCGCATCAAGTGGATCGTGGATGCCTACACGACCTCGCGGCAGTACCCGTACAGCACCGCCTTCTCGATGTCCGGTGTGCAGACCGGACAGGTCTCCTCCCGGGAGACGCAGCAGGCGAGCGCGCTGGTCGGCGACCGGGTCAACTACATGCGCAACTCGGTCAAGGCCACCGTCGATGCCTTCGACGGCAGCGTCGACCTCTACAAGTGGGAGGAGGACGACCCGATCGTCGACGCCTGGGACAAGGCCTTCCCCGACCTGATGCAGGACCGCGACGACATCAGCGGCGAGCTCATGACGCACCTGCGCTACCCGGAGGACCTCTTCCTCATGCAGCGGGCCGTCCTCGCCGACTACCACATCACCTCCGCGAGCGACTTCCGCGCCGGCCAGGACCGCTGGCGGGTCCCGGACGACCCCTCGCGCGGCGACGAGGGCGTGGCGCAGCCGCCGTACTACCTGTCGCTGGCGATGCCCGAGCAGAATCGGCCCTCGTGGAAGCTGACGTCGACCTACATCCCGCGTGGTCCGCGCAACGTCATGGCCGGGTACCTGGCCGTCGACGCCGATGCCGGTGCGACCGACGGTGATCCGGCCCAGGGCTACGGGAAGCTGAGTCTGCTCTCGGTGCCCCGCAACACCACCGTGCCGGGTGTCGGCCAGGTGCAGAACGACATCGTCTCCTCCAACGCCACCTCCGGCGACGGCAGCCAGACCCTGCAGGACTACCTGAACAATGCGAACCGCGGTGGCTCGCAGGTGCACTTCGGCAACCAGCTGGCGCTGCCGGTCGGGGAGGGCTTCCTCCACGTCGAGCCGATCTACCTCTCGTCCTCCTCGGGGACGTCCTACCCGCAGCTGCGGGTCGTGGTGGCGACCTTCGGCGGCAAGGTCGCCTGGGGCCCGACGCTCGACTCCGCGCTGGACCAGCTCTTCGAGGGCGACGCCGGGGTCGAGGGCGGCGACTCCACGCCGGCCGATCCCGAGGAGGGCTCCGACGGCGGCGAAGGGGGTGACGGCACCGACGGCGGTGACGGCGGCGGTGACGAGCCGGCACCTCCCGCAGCGAATGACCCCGAGGCCCTGCGCGAGGCCATCGCCGGCATGGAGCAGGCGTACGCAGACGGTCAGGAGGCGCTGCGCAACGGCGACTTCGCCGCCTACGACGAGGCGCAGAAGGAGCTCAAGCGCTACCTCGAGCAGGCCGCAGTCGCACAGCCCGAAGGGGGCTCGGCGGACCTGGAGGGCAACTGATTTGGTCCTCCCCGTGCGGTCACGTAGAGTTGTCACTGCAACGACGCGGGGTGGAGCAGTTCGGTAGCTCGCCGGGCTCATAACCCGGAGGTCGCAGGTTCAAATCCTGCCCCCGCTACCAGGTTCAGGCCCGGGATTCAGTGCGAATCCCGGGCCTGAAGCATGTGCGGGGAGCGCCTCCACGCCGCAGGTCGAGCGGGGGCGACTCGGCCGGGTCTACCGTGTGGTCCATGACGAACTCCCTCGCCGACCACGGTCCTGGAAGTGCGGACCACCCCGTGAGCCCGGACGGTCCTCGACGGCCGGCCCTGCTGATCTTCGACGTCAACGAGACGCTGTCGGACATGTCGTCGATGGGGCAGCAGTTCGAGGACGTCGGCGCACCGGCCCACCTGGCGAAGGTCTGGTTTGCGGGAGTGCTCCGTGACGGCTTCGCCCTGACGGCTGTCGGTGCCAGCGAGCCCTTCGCGCACATCGCGGCGGAGTCACTGCGCGGTCATCTCCACGGGCTCCGGCTCAACCGCGGGACGGACGATGCGGTCGAGCACGTCATGGCCGGGTTCACCGAGCTCCCGGTCCACGCGGACGTCCCGGGCGGCGTGCTGGCCCTGAGGGACCTCGGGATCCGACTGGTGACGCTGAGCAACGGGTCCGCGTCCGTCGCCGAGGCGCTGTTCGACCGGGCCCGGATCCGCACCCATTTCGACGCCCTCCTGTCCGTCGAGCAGGCGGGCACCTGGAAGCCGAACGGGGGCGCCTACGCCTACGCCCTCGAGCGGTGCGAGGTGGACCCGATGGACGCCATGCTGGTCGCGGTGCACCCGTGGGACATCGACGGCGCCGCGCGCGCGGGTCTCGCCACCGCGTGGATCAACCGTGACGGTGGCGTCTACCCCGGGTACTTCAGGTCCCCGGACCTGCGTGCACGGTCGCTGACCGAGCTCGCCGAGCAGCTTGCGTGACGTACCCACAGGTCACATCCGCCACGCCGAGCGCACCTGATGTCGCCACCCGCGACGTCCCCTGATACTCGTGGGATGCGATCTCGTCGATCAGGGAGGCCGAGGGCCGCGACGGCCGCGGCGAGCGTCCTCGCGCTGGCCGGGCTCACGGCGTGCTCGAGCGAGCAAGCCGCAGTGGACTTCGCCGATGCGGTGGCCGAGCCGGTCGTGACAGCCGCCGGCGCGGCCGCGGCCTCGGTCGCCTCGAGCAGAGCCGCCTTCGCGACCTCCGACGTCGTCTTCCTCGCCACTGACGACACCGTCGACCAGCTGGCCGACAACAGCCGCGAGGCGCGCCTGCCGCTCCTGGTGGCCGGCCACGACGACGTCGCGGCGGAGATCGAGCGTCTGGGGGCCGGCACCCTCGTCGTCGCCGAGGGCAGCGACACCCCCGAGTCCCTCACCGACGACCACACCGTCATCGAGGTCGACCCGGACGCGACGACCGAGGCGATGTCCCTCCCTTCGCTCGACACGGACGACGCGCACGCCCCGGTGACGGCCGTGCTCGACCCGACGGCGGACCATGACCGGTCGGCCGCCGTGGTCACGGCCAACGTCCGGGCCGCGGGCGGTCAGGCGATCGAGGTGCCGGGTGGGGACCCACGAGCCACCCGGGCGACCGTCCGGGCGACCACCGCGGCCAAGGAGACCTCCTGGGTGGCCGTCGGTGGGTCCTTCGGGACCAGCGAGCAGCTCGCCGCCCGGGTCGAGACCGCCACGTCGGTGCCCCAGCTGCCCGGAGGCGGCCAGACCCTCTTCCCCGGGCGTCGTCTGGTGGGCCTGTACGGAACGCCGGGCACCTCGGAGCTGGGGCCGCTCGGGGAGCAGGGCATCGAGGCGAGCATCGAGCGGGCGAAGGGCCTCGCAGGGGACTACGACGACCACAGCGAGGTCCCCGTCCTGCCGGCCTTCGAGATCATCGCGACCGTCGCCGACTCCGAGCCGGGGGCCGACGGGGACCACTCCCGCGAGGTCGATCCCGACAGCCTCCGTCCCTGGGTCGAGGCCGCCGGCGACGCCGGGGTGTACGTCGTCCTCGACCTGCAGCCGGGCCACACCGACTTCCTCACCCAGGCGAAGCGGTACGAGGACCTGCTGAAGGAACCGCACGTCGGCCTCGCGCTCGACCCGGAGTGGCGGCTCGAGCCGGGCCAGCGGCACATGGACCAGATCGGATCGGTGGCCATCGACGAGGTCAACACGACCGCCGACTGGCTGGCCCGGCTGACGCGCGAGCACTCGCTGCCGCAGAAGACCTTCATGCTGCACCAGTTCAGCTCGCACATGATCGCCGACCGCGAGCAGCTGGACACCTCCCACGACGAGCTCGCCACGATCATCCACGCCGACGGCCACGGCTCGCCCGGCCTGAAGATGGGCACCTGGCGCCGGCTGCAGCAGGACCTGCCCGAGGACGTGTGGATGGGGTGGAAGAACTTCTACGACGAGGACACCCCGACGTTCACGCCGGAGCAGACGTACGGCGTCGAGCCCCGGCCGTGGTTCGTCTCGTACCAGTAGCTCACCGTGGGGCGAAGGGGGTCGCCCGGGTCGGTCGCGAGGCGGGGGTCTCGAGGCTCGGCCGCGGGCGGCCTCGCACCTCGACCGTCGGGACTCGCGGGCGGCCCCGCACCTCGACCGTCGGTGACTCATCGCCGTCGGTCGTGTGACTCGACGAACTCCGGGAGGATTTCCCCCTTCGTCAGGACCTGCGCGACAATGGGTGGGTGAGCGCTAACTCCGGCAAGCACCATGTCGTCATCATCGGGTCCGGCTTCGGTGGCCTCTTCGCCGCCAAGGAGCTGGGCAACGAGGACGTCGACGTCACCCTGATCTCCAGGACGAGCCACCACCTCTTCCAGCCGCTGCTGTACCAGGTGGCCACGGGCATCCTGTCCGAGGGCGACATCGCCCCGACGACCCGCGACATCCTCGGTCACCAGCGCAACGTGCGGGTGATCCTCGGTGACGTCAAGCAGATCGACGTCGAGGCCCGGACCGTGCGGTCCGAGTCGCTCAACCAGCACACGATCACCCACTACGACAGCCTGATCGTCGCTGCCGGCGCGGGTCAGTCCTACTTCGGCAACAACCACTTCGCCCGCTTCGCGCCGGGGATGAAGAGCATCGACGACGCCCTCGAGCTGCGCGGCCGCATCTTCGGGTCCTTCGAGCTGGCCGAGACCTCCACCGACGCCGAGCAGCGCCGCCGCCTGCTGACCTTCGTCGTCGTCGGCGCCGGGCCGACCGGCGTGGAGATGGCCGGCCAGATCGCCGAGCTGGCCCAGCGCACGCTGGCCGACGAGTTCCGCCACATCGACCCGGGTGAGGCGCGGGTCGTCCTGCTGGACGGCGCGCCGAAGGTCCTGCCCACCTTCGGCGACCGGCTCAGCGACAAGGCCCGCCGCAGCCTGGAGAAGCAGGGCGTCGAGGTCCAGCTCGAGGCGATGGTGACCGACGTCAACCAGTACGGCATCGAGGTCAAGGACGGCGACGGCAGCCACCGCACCATCGAGACGATGACCAAGGTGTGGGCGGCCGGCGTCGCCGGCTCCCCGCTGGGCGCGATGCTCGCGGAGCAGACCGATGTCGAGGTCGACCGCGCCGGGCGCGTGCACGTCGAGGACAACCTGACCGTCCCGGGCCACCCCGAGATCTTCGTCGTCGGCGACATGATCAACCTCAAGGGCTACCCGGGCGTCGCCCAGCTGGCGATCCAGGGCGGCCGCTACGCGGCCAAGGAGATCCTCGGCCGGCTGGCGGGCAAGGAGCCGCAGGCCCCCTTCCGCTACCGGGACAAGGGCTCCATGGCCACGATCTCGAAGTACTCGGCCGTGGCGAGCATCGGCCGGATCAACTTCACCGGCTTCCTCGCGTGGCTCGCGTGGCTGGCCGTCCACCTCATGGCGATGGTGGGCTTCAAGAACCGCATCTCCACGCTGCTCAACTGGATCATCACCTTCGTCGGGGACAGCCGCAACGAGCGGGTCTCGACCTTCCAGCAGGTCTTCGCGCGCACCGCGATGCAGGACCTCGGGCCGAGCGCCTACCCCAACCTCGCGGACCCGGGAGCCGACGGCGACGACGAGCTCGAGCACCACGCGTCGTAGGCTCGAGGGCATGCCTCTGGACTTTCCCTTCGAGGACCACACCCTTGCCAACGGGTTGCGCGTCATCGTGCAGCCCGACGCCACCACGCCCACCGTCACGCTCAACATGTGGGTGGGCGTCGGCTCCCGCCACGAGGAGCAGGGGGCGACCGGCTTCGCCCACCTCTTCGAGCACCTGATGTTCCAGGGCAGCGAGCACGTCGCCAACGGTGAGCACTTCCAGGCGCTCATGGGCGTCGGTGGCCGGCTCAACGCGACGACGTGGTTCGACCGCACGACGTACTTCGAGACGATCCCCTCCGGCGCCCTCGAGCTCGCGCTGTGGCTGGAGGCCGACCGGCACGCCAACCTCCTGGCGGCCGTGACGCAGGACAACCTCGACAACCAGCGCGACGTCGTCAAGGAGGAGAAGCGCCAGCGCTACGACAACCAGCCCTACGGCCAGGCGATGACGCGGATCTACGCGACCGTCTTCCCCGAGGGGCACCCGTACCACCACCCGACGATCGGCTCGATGGAGGACCTCGACGCGGCGACGGTGGAGGACGTGCACGACTTCTTCCGCCGCCACTACGCACCGGACAACACCGTCCTGACGATCGTCGGTGACGTCACCGCGGAGCGGGGGCTGGAGCTGGTCGAGCGCTACTTCGGTCACCTCGACCACCACGCCGAGCCGCGAAGGGGGCCGGTCGCCCCCCTTCGCCCGCTGACGGAGCCGGCGCGTGAGGAGATCGTCGACGAGGTGCCCAACGACCGCATCCACCTCGCCTTCCGACTCCCTGCCGAAGGGGGCGACACCGGTGACGAGTTCCTCGCCTCCTCGATGGCTCTCGACTGCCTCGGCGGGCTGAGCTTCTCGCCGCTGGAGCAGCGGCTCGTGCGCGACGAGCAGCGCGCCAACGCGATCGACGTCGGGGCGATGGGCTTCGTCGACGGGGTCTCGCTGGGCCTGGTGATCGTCGACGTCGCGGACGGCGTCGACGCCGACGAGCTGGAGGAGCAGGTCTGCGCCGAGCTGACCGCCTTCGCCGACGCGGGTCCCACGGCCGAGCAGATGGAGGCGGTGCGGGCGCAGGCGGAGCGCGCGTGGCTGTCGTCGCTGGCCGCGAAGGACGAGCGCGCCGACCTGATCAGCCACTACACGTGCCTGCACGACGACCCCGGCTACATCAACACCTTCCTCGACCGGCTCGCCGCGATCACGCCCGAGGACGTGCGCGCCGCCGCCGACACCTGGCTGCGCCCGCAGCACCGCGCCGCCGTCGTCTACCGAGCCGCCGAGCAGCAGGAGGAGGCAGCATGAGCACGCCCACGGTCCCGCGTCCGGACGTCGCCGCGCCGGGGGAGTGGTCCTTCCCCCAGCCGCGGGAGCTCACCCTGCCCAACGGCATCGGTGCCCTCGTGCACGACGTACCGGGGCAGTACGTCATCTCGGTGCGCCTGACCGTGCCAGTCGCGCTGCGCCACGAGCCCGAGGCCAAGGAGGGCGTCGCCTGGATCATGGCGCGGCTGCTCGACGAGGGCACGCGCACGCACAGCCAGCGTGAGCTGTCCGAGCTGCTCGAGCGGCGGGGCATCGCGATCGGTGCCGGCATGAGCGAGGCCGCGCTCGGCGTCGACCTCGACGTGCCGCAGCGCTTCCTCGGTGAGGCGCTGGAGCTGCTCACCGAGTGCATCTCCGAGCCGGCCTTCGACGCGTCGGAGGTCTCGCGCATCCAGCGCACCCGCCTGGCCGAGATCGAGCAGGAGCGGGCCTCGGCCGGCCGTCGCGCCTTCAAGGAGTGGGCGCGGACGTACTACGACCCCGCCATCCGCGCCTCGCGGCCCGGGGGTGGCACCGCCGAGACGGTCGCCGCCGTGACCCGCCAGGACGTCGTCGACTTCCACGCCGAGCACGTCCACCCCGAGGGGGCGACGGTCGTCGTGGCCGGTGACCTGACCGGGGTCGACGTCGAGGGCCTGCTGGGCTCGACGCTCGGCGCCTGGATGACGTCCGGTCGTGTGCGCCCGGTCGACCGGGAGCCGGCTCCCCGTGCCACCGACGCCGCCCGCGTCGTCCTCGTCGACCGGCCCGGATCGGTGCAGTCGGAGATCCTCATCGGCGCCCCGGGCCCGGACCGGCGGGTCGAGTCCGGGTGGGCCCCCTTCCCCGTGCTGGCCTACGTGATGGGCGGCGCCCCGAACGCCCGCATCGACCAGGTGCTGCGCGAGGAGAAGGGCTACACCTACGGCATCCGCTCCGGGTTCCGGCCACGCCAGGTGGGCTCGGCCTTCACCGTCGCCGGGTCCGTGCGGGCCGACTCGACCGTGGACTCGCTGCGCCTGCTCAAGGGGATCCTCACCGACGCCCCCGGCTTCACCGAGGAGGAGACCCGCGCGGGGGTGGACTTCATGAGCCTCACCGCCCCGGGGCGCTACGACACCGCGGACGCGATCGCCGACGAGACCGCGGGCCTCGCGGGCGACGAGCTGCCGCTGACCTTCACCAGCGACACCATCGCGGCGATGCGGCGGCTGACCGCTGACGACCTCAGCCGCGCCTGGCGCGAGCAGGTCACCCACGAGTGGACGGTCGTCGTCGTGGGTGACGCCTCGCTGTACCGGGACCAGGTCGAGGACCTCGGCCTCGGCCCGGTGACCGTCGTCCCGAACTGATCCGGTCGGCTCGGCCCGGACAGGGCTGGTCGCCGTCGTCCCGGGCTGATGGTTGTGTGTTGAACTGGTAGTCCCGGAAGCCGGCAGCGCCCTGGGGGCATCCCCGGCAGCCGTGGCTACCGGTTCAACACACAACCACGCCGGCTGCAACACACAACCGTGTCGGCGTGAGCCGGTGTTCCACAGGCAGGCGGCGACGGCGGGGCCGCAGGCACGGCGCCCGCTGGGCTGGTCTCGTGATCTACACGAGGAGCGACTGGCAGGGGACCGCACGTGAGCTGTCGGCAGCGGTGGCGAAGGGGGAGGTCGAGCGCGTGGGCAGGTACTACGTTACGCCCGACACGTCTCCCGAGGTCCGAGATGCCTTGGCCGACGGGCTGCGACCGACCTGCGTCATGGCGGCCCGGGAGCACGGACTGTGGGTTCCGCCGGCCTCGGGCCTGCACGTCTACGGTCGCCGGCGGCCGGTCGGGCCGGGATGGGTCGGACACGGGTGGCACGGGAGCTGGCCCGAGGAGGCGGCCGTTGCGTCACCACGTCTGCTGCTCGAGCACGCCGGCGCCTGCCTCGCCCCACTCGACGTCGGGATCCTGGCCGACTCCGCGCTGCACCAGGGCTTCATCAGCGCTGAGGACGTGGCTGCTCTGGCGCGTGCGGCCCCGCGGGGCGTTGCCCGTGTGCTGGCCCGGGTCTCGGGCCTGGCCGAGTCCGGCACGGAGAGCAAGGTCAGGCTCTTCCTGCAGCTGCACAACGTGACGGTGACGCCGCAGGTCGAGATCCCCGGTCTCGGTAGGGTCGACAACCTGGCCGGACGGCGCTGGATCCTCAGTGACAGCCGGGCGCACCACACGGGGGAGGACACCTACGCCAAGGACCGCACTCGGGACCTGCACGCGCTCGAGCTCGGGTACTTCACCACGCGGCTGACCCACTGGATGACCTTCGGTGGGTGGGGGAGGGCGTCGCAGACGTTGCTCAGGGTGATCCGGTCGGGTCGGCACCTGGAGGACCCGGCCAGATACGCGCTGTAGCCGGTTGATTGTGTGTTGAACCGGTAGGCCCGGGAGCCGGCACCGCCCAGGAGGCCGTGCCGGCACCCCCGGCTAACGGTTCAACACACAACCTTCGATGGCCGGCGGAACGGGTGGGGTGCGCCGCCGGAGAGCACACCCCACCCGAGGGATCTACTTCTTCCCGAACTCCCCGGACGACTTCACCCGCGGCTCGAGGACGAACAGGCCCTCCTCGACACCGGTGACGACGACCTTCCCGGACTCGAAGTAGGGGTAGTTGCCCCACGTGCCGGCGAACTTCGTCTCGTCGTCATTGGGGTAGACGTCGAAGAAGCCACGCTCGGTGAGGCGGCCCTGCTCGGCCTTCCAGGTGTCCATGACGCGCAGACCGGAGGTGTAGTTGCTCTGGTAGGCGAGACCGTCCTTGATGAAGATGTTGTGGTCGATCGACGGGTTCCCGCTGCCGTCGGCGCCACGCAGGACCGGGTTGTCCAGGTCGTGCAGGTCCCACACGTATGTCGTCGTGCTGTCGACCGTGCCGGTCAGCTCGTCGAGCTCGTCACCCAGCAAGAAGTACGCCTGGTCCTCGGTGAACCAGCCCTGATGGGTGTAGGCGGCCGTCGTGTACGAGACGCGCGCGAGCATGTCGACCGCGGACTTGTCCGTGACGTCGAGGATCGTCACCGTGTCCTCGTTGGAGGCGACGCAGATCTCGCGACCGGCGTGCTCGGTGTCCGGGCCCTCGTACTCCACGCACTGGATGTCGTGGGTGTAGCCGTCCTCGCCGTAGCAGCCGGCGAGCTCGGGCTGGCCCGGGTTGGAGAGGTCGTACATGATCGGACCGCCGTACACGTCGGCGCAGCCGGGGGCGGTGACGCCACGCGTGGAGCCGACGACGTAGAGCGACGCACTGGCCTCGTTGACGTAGAGGTTGTGCGACTGTCCGACGCCCGTGATCCGGGTGTCAGCGGTCCAGTCCTGCTCGGACGTGACCCCGCGCAGCCTCGTGAGGTCGAAGACCTGCACGCCGTGCTCCGCGGCCTCGGAGCCGATGTAGGCGTGGTTGTCGTAGGTCTTGATGTCGCCCCAGATGTTGCCGGAGCCTCCGGCGGCTGCCGGCAGCACGCCCAGGTGGACGGGGTCGGACGCGTCGGTGATGTCGACGAAGGCGGTGCCCTCGTAGAGCTTGGCCAGGGCGTACTCCCTGCCGGTCTGCGGGTCGGTCCAGCCCCAGACGTCATTGGCCCAGATGCTGTCGCCCAGGTCCTTCAGCGGCGTGAAGGACGCGACATCGACCTTGTGGCAGGGGAAGAGGTCCCCGGCCATGCCGTCCTCGCAGCGCAGATCGCTCATCGGCTCCTGCGGCACTCCACCGGGGCTGATCTCCTCCTGGACCAGGTCGAAGCCGGCTGCCTTGCCCTCGCCCTCCTTGTGGGTGGGGTGCGCTGCGGCGGTCGTGGCGCTGATCAGCAAGCCAAGACTCGCGACGGCGACGGTGGCGACGCGGGTTGGTCTTCTCATGGTGCGTTCCTCTCGGATAGGGGTGCACCGCACGTTATGACCTGGATCACATTCCCGCATGTTGAGACGGGCCCCGGGCTCGCGCTCTGCGTCAGACGGTCAGGCGTCGGGGGCCAACCGCCGCAGCACCTCGTCGTGCAGCAACCCGTTGGTGGCGACGGCATTGCCACCCCAGGGACCGGGCTCGCCGTCCAGGGACGTGAACCGCCCACCGGCCTCCTCGACGATCGCGACGAGTGCGGCCATGTCGTGCAGCTCGAGCTCGGGCTCGGCGGCCATGTCGACCGCGCCCTCGGCGACGAGCATGTAGGACCAGAAGTCCCCGAAGGCCCGGGTGCGCCACAGGTCGGAGGTGAGGTTGAGGAAGGAGCGGGCGCGGCCCACCTGTCGCCACCCCTCGAGGGAGCTGTAGGAGAGCGAGGCGTCGCTCAGCTGCGAGACCTTCGACACGGAGACCGGCCGGGCCTGCGCGAGTGACCGCCCGGTCCAGGCGCCGGCCCCCTTCGCCGCCCACCAGCGACGGCCGAGCGCGGGTGCGGCGACCAGGCCCATGACGCACTCGTCCCCATCGACGAGCCCGATGAGCGTGGCCCAGACGGGCACGCCGCGGACGTAGTTCTTCGTGCCGTCGATCGGGTCGATGATCCAGCGTCGCTGGGCGGAGCCGGTCGTGCCGTACTCCTCCCCAACGACGGCGTCCCGCCCGCGGGCGCGCGCGAGCTGGGAGCGGATGGCCTCCTCGCACGCGCGGTCGGCGTCGCTGACGGGGCTGAGGTCGGGCTTGGACTCGACGACGAGGTCGTCGGCCCGGAAACGTGCCAAGGTGATCGGCTCGACCTGGTCCGCGAGGACGTGGGCCAGACGCAGGTCATCGGCGTAGGGGGAGCTTGCGGCCATTGCGTCAACGTACCCGAGGGGGATCAGCTGTCCTCGCCGGAGCGTGCCCGCAGCAACCGGCGAAGGGAGTCCAGCCGCTGCTCCCCGCCCGGACCCGCGTGGCCCTCGGCCACCCAGGCGTCGAGGGCGCAGTCCGGCTCGTCGTGGCTGCAGCCGCGGGGGCACCCGTCCTCGGCGCCCTCCCAGAGCTCGGGGAAGTGCCGGATGATCGTGTCGGCCTCGACGTGCGCGAGCCCGAAGGAGCGGATCCCCGGGGTGTCGATGATCCACCCCGCCGCATCCGGGTCCCCCTCTCGCAAAAGCCTAGGCTCCTGCGAAGGGGTGGGCTCGGGTCGGGGGAGGCCGGGCAGCCGCAGCGCGAGGGCGCTGGTCGAGGTGTGCCGTCCCCGACCGGTGACGTCGTTGACGTGGCCGGTGGCGCGGTGGGCCTCGGGCACGAGCGCGTTGACGAGGGTGGACTTGCCGACGCCGGAGTGACCCACGAGCACGGAGACCCGACCGGCGAGGCGCTCGCGCAGCTCGTCCAGCGCGGGCAGCTCCGCGCCGAGCACCGAGGTGACGACGTGCGGCACGTCCAGCGGCGCGTACTGCGCCAGGAAGTCCTCGGCGGAGGCGAGGTCGGACTTCGTCAGCACGAGCAGCGGGTCCATGCCGGCGTCGTACGCGGCGACGAGGCACCGGTCGATCAGCCGCGGCCGCGGCTCGGGGTCGGCCAGGGCCGCCACGACGACGAGCTGGTCGGCGTTGGCGACGATGACCCGCTCGACCGGGTCGGTGTCGTCGGCGGTGCGCCGCAGCACCGTCTCGCGCTCCTCGACGCGCACGATGCGGGCGAGGGTGTCGCGCTGTCCCGAGGTGTCACCGACCATGCCGACCCGGTCGCCGACGACGATCGGGGTGCGGCCGAGCTCGCGGGCGCGCATGGCGGTGACGACGCGCTCGGGGGGACCGGGGACCAGCGTCGTCCACCGCCCCCGGTCGACGGCGGTGACGCGACCGATGATCGCGTCCTCGTGCTTGGGCCGCTCCTTGGTGCGCGGTCGCGAGCCCCTGCGGTTGGGGCGTACGCGGACGTCGGACTCGTCCCACTGGCGCGCCGAGCGGCCCATCAGCCCGCCGACGTCCCGATCATGGACTCCCAGAGCCCCACGAACCCGGGCAGCGTCTTCGCGACGGTCCCGGGGTCCTCGATGACGGTCCCGGGCGCGGCGATCGACATGACCGCCCCGGCCATGACCATGCGGTGGTCGGCGTAGGTGTGGAAGGTCGCCGGGCGCAGCGGCCGCGGGTCGATCCGCAGCCCGTCCTCGCGCTCGGTGACCTCGACGCCCAGGGCGCCCAGCTCCCGCGCGAGCGCGGCGATCCGGTCGGTCTCGTGCCCGCGGATGTGCCCGACACCGCGGATGATCGAGGGTCCCTCGGCGCAGGCGGCGAGGGCGGCGACGACCGGCGTGAGCTCCGCCGCGTCGCCGAGGTCGATGTCGACCCCCTGCGGGTGCCCGTCACCGATCACCGTCAGCATCCGCGCGTCCAGCCGGACCTCGGCGCCCATCTGGTCGAGCACGTCACGGATGCGGTCGCCGGCCTGCGTGGTGTGCTGCGGCCAGTCCGGCACCACGACCGTCCCGCCCGCGACGACCGCGGCGGCGAGGAAGGGCGCGGCGTTCGACAGGTCGGGCTCGACCGTGACGTCCAGCGGCAGCAGCTCGCCCGGCTCGACGCGCCAGGTGTTGGGCTCGGAGTCGTCGACCTCGGCGCCGGCGTCGCGCAGCGTCTCGACGGTCATCTCGATGTGGGGGAGCGAGGGCAGCGACCCGCCCTCGTGCACGACGGTGATGCCCTCCGTGTAGCGCGCGCCGGCGAGCAGCAGTGCGGAGACGAACTGCGAGGAGGCCGAGGCGTCGAGGGTGACGGTGCCGCCGTCGACGGCGCCTTCTCCCTCCACGACGAAGGGGAGGGTGCCGGTCCCGCCGTCGTCGACGGCGACCGAGAGGTCGCGGAGCGCATCGAGGACGGCGGCCATGGGCCGGGTGCGGGCATGCTCGTCGCCGTCGAAGGAGACCGGGCCGCGCGCGAGCGCCGCCACGGGAGGCAGGAAACGCATCACGGTGCCGGCGAGACCGCAGTCGATCGTCCCACCGCCGCGCAGGGTGGCGGGGGTGACGAGCCAGTCGGGGAGGCCAGGGCGTTCGCCGAGGAGGTGGCGTCGTCGACGCCGGCACCGAGCTGGCGCAGTCCCTGCGCCATCAGCTCGGTGTCACGGGAGCGAAGGGGGCGGCGCAGCCGGGAGGTCCCGCTCGCCAGCGCGGCCAGCACGAGGTACCGGTTCGTCAGCGACTTGCTCCCCGGCAGCGTCACGGTCGCGTCGAGCGGTCCGGACGCTGCCGGGGGATGCCAATCTGGACTGGTCATTCGGGTCAGTGCGCCGCGTTCTTCGCCTGGAGGGCCGCGAGCTTGGCTTCACGACGGGCACTGTTCTTGGCCTGCTTGGCGCGGTAGCTCAGACCGGGCTTGCCCTCGGTGTCGGCGGCCGCGAGCAGCAGCCCACCGAGGAGGGAGAGGTTCTTGAAGAACTGGATCTGCTCACCCTGCTTCTTCTCCGGGTCGGTCTCGGTCCACCACTGGTGGGTCAGCGTCGTGGGGATGATCGAGCTGAGCAGCACGAGCGAGCCGAGGCGGGGGGCCTTGCCGGTCGCGACGAGCACACCGCCGCCGACCATCGCCGCGCCGTTGACGCGCACGAGGAGCTCGGAGTCCTCGGGCAGGCCGAGCGGGGCAGCGAGCTTCTTGATCACCGGCTCGGCGGCGTCCTTGTGTGCGGAGGCGTAGCGCAGGGCGTTGACGCCGCCGAGGATGAAGATGCTCGAGAGGAGCGGACGGGCGATTCGACGAACGATCATGGTGCGGTCTCCTTGTCGTCGTGGGGGTGTGTCGCTGCACCGGCCGGGCGGGTCCCGGTCGGGTCGGTACATGCCTACCGTAGTTCTTTACATCCTGCCCGTACCCGCCGACCGGACGCCTATGCTGGAGCAGGTGTGTGGACGATATGCGGCCACGGCCGACCCGGGTGAGCTCATCGAGGAGTTCGAGATCGACGTCGACCGGACGGGCGAGCCCACCCGCTCGATCCTCAAGTCCCCGCAGGACCCGCCGCCCGCCACCCCGGACCACAACATGGCGCCGACCAAGCAGGCGCCCGTCATCCTCACCCGCGCACCCAAGGACGAGCCGGGGGACCCCCTTCGCCAGCTGCGGTTGCTGACCTGGGGCCTGGTGCCGTCCTGGGCCAAGGAGACCAAGGTGGGGCTGCGGATGACCAATGCCCGCGCGGAGAGCGTGCTGGAGAAGTCCTCCTTCGCCCGGGCGGCGGCCGTGCGGCGCTGTCTCGTGCCGGCCGCCGGGTGGTACGAGTGGCAGGCCTCGCCGGTCGCGACGGATGCCAAGGGCAAGCCGCGCAAGCAGCCCTTCTTCATCCACCGTGGGGACGGTGACCTGCTGACCTTCGCCGGGCTGTACGAGTTCTGGCGGGACCGCTCGCTGGCCGACGACGACCCGGCCGTGTGGCTGGTCAGCTTCACGATCATCACCACCACGGCCGACCCGGGGATGGACCGCATCCACGACCGCCAGCCGCTGGTCCTGGAGCGCGCGGACCACGAGCGCTGGCTCGACCCGGACCTCACCGACCCCTCCGGGATCGAGGACCTGATCGGCTTCTCGCAGCCGGGACGCTTCGCGGCCCACCCGATCTCGACGGCGGTCAATGCCACGCGCAACAATGGCCCCGGCCTGCTCGAGCCGCTCCCGGCGAGCGAGCTGGTCGGGGTCGTCGATCCGGAGACGGGGGAGATCTACGGTGGTTGAGCTGGAGACGCAGCAGGGCCCGGCCCGGGCCCACGTGCACGAGGCGGAGGGGGAGCCCGCCGGCTCCCTGCTCCTCACCCACGGGGCCGGTGGCGGGGTGGACGCGAAGGACCTCGCCGCGATCGCGGCGGTGCTCCCGCCGCTGGGTTGGACGGTCGCGCTCGTCGAGATGCCGTGGCGGGTGGCCGGCAAGAAGGTCGCGCCGATGCCGCCGAAGCTGGACGCCGCGTGGCGCGAGATCGTCGCCGCCGTGCGTGACGAGCTGCCCGGGCGGCTGGTCATGGGTGGGCGCAGCGCCGGGGCGCGCGTGGCCTGCCGGTTGGCCGAGGAGCTCGGGGCGGATGCCGTGCTGTGCCTGTCCTTCCCGCTGCTGCCGGCCGGCAAGCCCCCGGAGAAGTCCCGCATCGGCGAGCTGCTGCTGCCGATCCGCGCCGGGCTGCCGCTGCACGTGGTGCAGGGGATGCGCGACCCCTTCGGCGGTCCCGATCACGTGCGTCGGGCGCTCGCGGGGGAGGGCGTCGAGATCGACGGCGACCGCGTGCGCGTCGACGAGGCGCCCGGGTCGCACTCCTTCACCGACGGGGTGACCGTGGCCGACGCGGTCGCAGCCAAGCTGGCCGCATCTGCTTAGGCTCCTGCGCAGGGTCGACGCATCTGCTTAGGCTCCTGCGCGGGATTGGCGCATCTGCTTAGGCTCCTGCGCGGGATTGGCGCATCTGCTTAGGGTCGTGAACCGAGCGCGAGGATGATCGCCAGCACCTCGTCGGGGTCGGTCAGGCGCTCGCCGTAGAGGTCGCGCACCTGGTTCATCCGGTAGCGCACGGTCTGCGGGTGCACATGCAGCACCTCGGCGACGATCTCGCGCCGCCCCTGCAGCAGCAGCCACGCGCGCAGCGTCTCGGCGAGCCGCTCGGCGGTGCCTTCGGCCACGTCGGCGAAGGGGGCCAGCGCCGCCTCGCGCAGGTCGGCCAACGCCCTCGGGTCGGCGTGCAGGACGAGCTCGGGCAGCACCGCGTCGGTGTCGAGCGGGGCGTCCTCGTGGGCCAGCGGCAGGGCCCGCACCGCCCTCTCGTAGGACTCCCCGGCGCGCTGCCACGGGCGGGCGGGGCCGATGACGGCCGGGCGGCCCTCGAGGACCTCGTGCAGGTGGGCGCGGGCCCCGCCCCCTGCGTCGGGGACGAGCAGCACGGCCTGCCCGGTGACGGGGTGCGCCTCGCGCTCGGGGAGGTCCTCGGAGAGGGTGAGCGTGCGCGGGTCGAGGACGGCGGCGGTGGTGCCCAGGCGTGGGCTCGGCACCAGCACGGCGGTGAGGGTGCGCGGCGGGGTCCACGCGGCGGCGGACGTCGCGGCGTCGAGCTCGGCCTCCCCGGCGCCGGTGAGCAGCCCGCGGGTCAACCGGTCGAGGTGGACGATGCGGGCGCGCTCGGCGCTCGTGGTCTGGCTGTTGTGCCCGGCGACCGAGGCGGCGGACAGCTCGTCGATGTAGGTGAAGACCAGCTCGGCGAAGCGCCCGAGCGTCGCGGCGTCCACCCCGGCGGCGATGGCCTCGACGGACAGCTCGCGCCACGCGGCGCCGGCACCCACGCGGTAGGCCGACAGCAGCGCCTCGACGGGGCGGCCGGTGCGCGCCTCGGCCTGCCCGAGGTCGCGGGCGGCGGCGACACCGACGCCGACCTGCGCGTCCGAGCGCGGGATGGTCTGCCCGGCGAGCGAGACGAAGCTCTCCAGCGACACCTGCACGGCCTTCTCGATCACCCGCCCCATCCGTCCCTGGAAGGGCACGTCGTAGGCGGGCACCTCGCGCATGATCTCGGCGACGACGAGCTTGGCCACCCGTGGCAGGTGCTGGCGAAGGGCGTCGACCGTCGCCTCGTCGAGGGCGAGCGCCGCGGCGCGTTGGGCGGTCCGCCCGCCGTCCTTGCGCAACTGCTTGGGCTCTTGCGAGTTCCCCGTCCCTTCCTTTCGCAATTGCTTAGGCTCTTGCGAGTTCCCCGCCCCTTCCTTTCGCAACTGCTTAGGCTCTTGCGAAGGCTCGTCATCCATCACCAGCACCCCACTTGTCTCCCGTGAACAAATACCTCGGTCAGATCCTACTCGCGCAGGATCAATACCGTGGGCAGTTGAGGCGGGAGGATGGAGACATGACCACGACTCTCACCCGAGCCCGCGAGACCGCCACGCGCTTTGCGCGTGGGCTGGCCACGCCGGTCATCCCCGAGGACTACCTCGATCTCTTCGCCCCCCTTCGCTCCGGTGCCGACCTGCGCGGGCGCATCGTCGCGATCACCCCGGAGACCGCGGACGCGGCCACCATCACCATCCGCCCCGGCAGGGACTGGCAGGGTCACCAGCCCGGCCAGTACATCCGCCTGGGCGTCGACGTCGACGGTGTGCGCTGCTGGCGCGCCTACTCGCTGACCTCGGACACGAGCGCACGCGACGGGCTGATCTCGATCACCGTCAAGGCGATGCCCGACGGCGTCGTCTCCCGCCACCTCGTCCACCACACGCGCCCGGGCACGCTGGTCCAGCTGGACCAGGCGACCGGTGACTTCATGCTGCCGCAGTCGGTGCCGGCCAAGGTCCTCTTCCTCACCGGCGGCTCGGGCATCACCCCCGTCATGGGGATGCTGCGCAACCACGACTTCGACGGGCGGGACGTCGTCCACGCGCACTCCGCGCCGACGGCCGACGACGTGATCTTCGCCCGCGAGCTGGCCAACCCGGCCCCCGGCGTGCGCGTCATGGTGCGCCACACCGACCACGAGGGGATGTTCACCCCCGACCAGCTCGAGGAGCAGGTGCCCGACTGGCGCGAGCGCGAGACGTGGATCTGCGGACCCACCCCGATGCTCGACGCCTTCGAGGAGCACTACGCGGCGCACGGCCGCAGCGAGCTGCTCCACGTGGAGCGCTTCCGCCCGGCGATCATCGAGGTCGGCGAAGGGGGCACCGCCACCCTGCGCACGGGCGAGGAGCAGAAGGCCCTCGACCTCGACGGCGGCACCACCATCCTCGACGGGGCGGAGGACGCCGGCGTCCTCATGCCGAGCGGCTGCCGGATGGGCATCTGCTTCGGCTGCGTCCTGCCCATGACCGACGGCGCCGTGCGCGACCTGCGCAACGGCGACCTGACCACGACCACCCCGGACGACCCGCCGGTGAAGGTGCAGACCTGCATCTCCGCCGTCGCCGGTACCTGCACCATCGAGACCCAGGAGAAGTGATGACTGCGACCCTCGAGCGCCCCACCACTGCCCGCACCACCGACGCCCGCATCACCGGCGGCTCGTCGGAGGTGATCCACACCGACGTCACCATGTCGCCGTCCCCGATCGCGCACCTGACCCCGGAGCAGATCGAGCAGCTCGGCCGCGAGCTCGACGAGATCCGCACCGAGACGATGGACTCGCTGGGGGAGAAGGACGCCCGGTACATCCGCCGGGTCATCGCCGCCCAGCGCTACCTCGAGATCGGTGGCCGCGCGGCCCTGTTCTTCTCCGGCAACCCGATCGCGTGGGTGGCGGGCACCGCCGCGCTGAGCGCGTCGAAGATCCTGGACAACATGGAGGTCGGGCACAACATCATCCACGGCCAGTGGGACTGGATGCGTGACCCGAAGATCCACTCCTCGACGTGGGAGTGGGACAACGTCACCCCGGCGGACCACTGGAAGAACAGCCACAACAAGGTCCACCACACGTACACGAACGTCGTCGGCCACGACAACGACCTCGGGTACGGCATCATGCGCGTGGACGACGCCCAGAAGTGGTACCCGGGCTACCTCATCCAGCCGGTCACCCAGTTCATCAACGCCACCTTCTTCGAGTACGGCATCGCGGCGTACGACCTCGAGCTGGGCAAGCACTGGGCGACCCGCCACGACAACCCGGAGTGGATGGCCGAGGCGAAGAAGGTCGTCAACAAGATCAAGAAGCAGGCCGGCAAGGACTACCTGCTCTTCCCGCTGCTGGCCGGGCCGAACGCCCTGTCCACCCTCGGCGCGAACGTCGTCGCCAACCTCGTGCGTAACTACTGGACGCACTCGGTCATCATGTGCGGCCACTTCCCGGCCGGGGTGAAGACCTTCGCCAAGAACTCGATCGTCGGGGAGACCCGCGGCGAGTGGTACCTGCGCCAGATGCTCGGCTCGGCGAACATCACCGGCTCGACCGCGATGCACATCGCGACCGGTCACCTGAGCTACCAGATCGAGCACCACCTCTTCCCCGACATGCCCAGCCGCCGCTACCCGGAGATCGCCCCGAAGATCGAGGCGCTCTTCGACAAGTACGGCCTGGAGTACGTCACCGGTCCGCTGCACAAGCAGGTCGGCTCGGCGTGGAGCGAGATCATCCGCCTGTCGCTGCCCAACGACACCTCGCTGCGGCAGACGATCCAGATCCTGCGGACGCAGGGCATGAAGGGCCTGAAGGCCCGCGCCCGCAAGACCCGGCACGTCTACGCCCGCTGAGCCCCAACCGGTGGTTGAGGTGTGACGAGCGCACCCCCGGTGGTTGAGGTGTGACGAGCGCCAGCGAGGAGCCTCGAAACCACCACCACACCCGAGATGAGCGCAGGGCCGCAGAACGCGGCCCTGCGCTCAGCTGCGTTGCGGCCACTCCCCGCGGTGCGTCGCTCGGCCCAGGGGTCTACGTCACCCGGCGGGTTCGTACCCCTGCGGGTTGTTCGACTGCCAGCGCCAGGTGTCGGCGCACATCTGCTCGATGGTGTGCTCCGCGCGCCAGCCGAGCTCGGCCTCTGCGCGGGACGGGTCGGCATAGCAGACCGCGAGGTCGCCCGCGCGTCGAGGCGCGATCTCGTAGGGAAGGGGGCGTCCGCTGGCCGCCTCGAAGGCGCGGACCATGTCGAGCACGGACGATCCCCGCCCCGTCCCGAGGTTCCACGCCCGCACACGCACGTCGGGGTGGGTCTTGAGGTGCTCCAGGGCCGCGACATGGCCGGCCGCGAGGTCCTCGACGTGGATGTAGTCGCGTAGTGCCGTCCCGTCGGGCGTGTCGTAGTCGTCGCCGAAGACCTGCAGCTTATCGCGCCGACCGACCGCGACCTGCGCGATGAAGGGCATCAGGTTGTTCGGGATGCCCTGCGGGTCCTCACCGATCGTGCCGGAGGCATGGGCGCCGACCGGGTTGAAGTAGCGCAGGAGCGCGACGTGCAGGTTCTCGTCGGCGCGGGCCGCGTCGGTGAGGATCTGCTCCTGCATGACCTTGGTCCACCCGTAGGGGTTGGTGGAGGAGGTCGGCAGGTCCTCGTGCATGGGGACCTCGGTCGTCTCGCCGTACACGGTCGCCGAGGACGAGAAGACGATGGTCCCCACGCCGTGACGCTTCATGGCGCGCAGCAGGGCGAAGGTCGTGCCGAGGTTGTTGTCGTAGTACTCGACCGGGATCACGCTCGACTCGCCGACGGCCTTCAGGCCGGCGAAGTGGATCACTGCGTCGAAGGGGCGGTCGGCGAAGAGCGCCGAGATCTTGTCCTCGTCGCGGACGTCGAAGGAGTGGGTCTCGATCGGCGAGCCCGTCAGGGCCTCGAGACGCGGGATGGCCGCCGGGCTGGAGTTGACGAAGCTGTCGACGACGACGACCTCGTGCCCCGCGGCGACGAGCTGGACGACGGTGTGGGAGCCGATGTACCCGGCTCCGCCGGTAACGAGGACGCGCATGCCGTCACCCTAACGGGGCCGGCATCCCACGGTGGTTATGGTCCAACGCTGGTTGAGGTGCGTAGGCGTCCAACGGTGGTTGAGGTGCGAGGCCGCCCGCGGCCGAAGCCTCGAAACCAGCCTCAGCCCTCGCTGACGCGCCGCACCTGGGTGACCTCGGACCACGACCCGTCGTCGCAGATGGTGGTGATGCGCTGCATGATCGTGGTGCGCAGCTCCTGGGGGGCGGTCTCCCGGGCGCAGGAGCGGCGGATCAGCTGCTTGATGATCTGCTCGCGCTCGTGCTCCTCGAGGCAGGGGGCGCACTCGGTGAGGTGCCGTGCGATCTCGCGGGCGTCCTCGGTGGTCATCTCGCCGTCGAGGTACTCACTCATCCGGTAGAGCGCCTGCGAGCAGTCCACGTGCTCGTCATGGCTCATGACTGGTTCTCCTTCGCGGCAGCGACCCCGCGGTCGGCGGCGTAGTCGGTGAGCATCTCGCGCAGCTGGCGACGGCCGCGGTGCAGACGCGACATGACGGTGCCGATCGGGGTCCCCATGATCTCGGCGATCTCCTTGTAGGCGAATCCCTCGACGTCGGCGAGGTAGACGGCCATCCGGAAGTCGTCGGGCAGGTCCTGCAGGGCCTGCTTCACCTGGCTGTCGGGCATCCGATCCAGAGCCTCGACCTCGGCGGATCGCAGGCCCTTGGAGGTGTGCTGCTCGGCCTTGTGCAGCTGGTAGTCCTCGACCTCGGGGCTGTCCGACTGCTTCGGCTCGCGCTGCTTCTTGCGGTAGGTGTTGATGTACGTGTTGGTCAGGATCCGGTACATCCACGCCTTGAGGTTGGTCCCCGGGCGGTACTGGTGGAAGGCGGCGAAGGCCTTCGCGTAGGTCTCTTGGACCAGGTCGTCGGCGTCGGTCGGGTTGCGCGTGGTGCGCAGCGCCGCGGAGTAGAGCTGGTCGAGCAGCGGCATCGCCTCGCGCTCGAAGCGCGCACGGCGCTGCTCGGTGGTCTCGGTCTCGACGTCAACTGCGGCATCGGCCTGGGCCTGTGCCTCAAGATCGTCGGTCGTGGGGTCGGTCATCGCACTCCACCCTAGTGGGGTGGCGGTGCGCTCTCCGGCGTGCAGCACGAGCAAGTCCGGCTCCTGTCCCTAGCAGTTCTCTCGCGAGGTCCAACGTCATCGCCCGCCCCCTCATTCCAAGGAGCCCCCACCACACGGTGATTGAGGTGCGGAGGCCGCCCGCGGCCGAGGTGCCGACCCGGTGATTGAGGTGCGCAGGCCGCCTGCGCCCGAGGTGCCCACACGGTGATTGAGGTGCGGAGGCCGCCCGCGGCCGGAGCCTCGAAATCACGCTCACTCCGGCGCCCGACCACCACGCCGCCTCGCCAGGCCCGGCAGCGCCGCAAAGTCTCCCCGGATCAGCGCTTCGCGCTTGGCGCGTGACCAGCCCTGGATGCGCTTCTCCAACGCATACGCCTCGGTGACGCGCTCGGTCTCATGTGCCCACACGAGTTCGACCGGCATGCGGGTGCTCGTGTACACGGCGCCTCGTCCGACGGCGTGCTGCTGCATCCGGTGCTGCAGGTTGCGCGTGCTGCCGACGTAGTAGCTGCCGTCGCCGCAGCGCAGGATGTAGATGTGCGCCATGGCTCCAGCACAGCAGGTCGGGCTCGTGGCGAAGGGGGATTATCCACAGGGCAGTGGCTTCGAGGCTCGTCGCAGAACTCCTCGCACCTCAGCCACCGGGTGCCTGGGTGATTTGAGGTGCAGAGGCCGCCCGCGGCCGGAGCCTCGAAATCACGCTGAAGTTGGCTTCGAGGCTCGTCGCAGCCCTTCGAGACGCTTGCTTCGCAAGCTTCCTCAGGAACCGCTCCTTGCACCTCAGCCACCGGGGCTGGGGCATGACGAAGGGGGCCGGCCCGGTGTCATCCGGGCGCGGCCCCCTTCGTCGGCTGAGTCGCGGACTCAGGCGTTCGGCTTCTTGCCGTGGTTCGCGTTCTTCTTCTTGCGGTCACGACGCTTGCGAGCGCGCTTGCTCATGGTGACTCCTTCGGGGTCGGTGTACTCGGCCGATCAGCGGCCCGGTGGTCAGGGGAATAATTCTGACACGGCAAGAAATGATCACCACATTCCTTCCCGCCATACCATTTTACTGGCATCATGTGCACTATGAAGACAAAGATGATGCTCGCCGCTTCCGCCCTTGCCCTCTCCCTCGGCGGCCTCATTGGTGGCGCCAGCACTCAGGGGAACGTCGAGTGGGCGAAGTCCCTCAATGTCGAGTGGGCTGCCTCCACTCTCAACGTTGAGTGGGCCGCGTCCACGCGCAATGTCGAGTGGGCTGCGTCCAATCGCAACGTTGAGTGGGCCGCCTCCACCGACAACGTCGAGTGGGCCTGAGCGAGCAGAAGAGTTCACGTCCTAGGGGGTTGACGGCGGCGCCTTCGCCTCATGAAGGCCCCCGCTCGACAACTCTCTACGTCGCTACTGTCGCCACGGCGGCAGTAGCGACGTTCGTCTGTGCTGTGGCTGTTGCCGGGACACCTCGGCCGATCAGCTGGGTGATCGCACTGGCGGTGGCGGCCTTTTTCGCATCGTTTGGGCGCCCGCAGGCGATTGGCCCGATCCAGTTCTCCGTCTCGGCCATTGTCCAGCTGGCGGCCATCCCGCTCACCGGTGCCGTGGGAGCAGCGCTGGTCTCTGTGGTTCCCTCGCTCACGGAGCGCAATGAAGCCGTCAAGAAGATCTTCAACGTGGCCCAACGTGTGCTCCTCGTCCTGGCCGGCTCGTTGGCATATTCCGCGGTGGGTGGAGTTGGCCTCAGGCCGGCACTTGTCGACATAGACCTGGTCGCGTTGGCCCTCACCATGGTTGTTGCTACGGCCGGCGCGGCACTCATGAACACTGCGCTCTTGGCGGGAGTGCTCCAGCGGGACTCGGGTGGGTCGCTGGACTTCATCATCCGGAACGTGACGCTGCGGGTCGTCAGTTCCTACGCCACGTCCTTCGTCGCGGCCTACATCTTGGTGGTCCTGTGGTCCCCCGCACGACTGGGGTGGATCTCGGCGCTGTTCTTCCTGCCGTCGATCGTCGTCATCCAGTGGAGCCTGCGGCAGCTGGCGGGGGAGTGGGCGGTTCGCCGCGACGTGCTCGCCCCCTTCGTCACGGCGCTCGACACACGGCGTCCGGGAGCAGGCGAATCCAGCCGTCTGGCAGCCGGCGCTGCCAGTGCGATCGCGGCGGCCGTTGGGCTGCGGCCGTCCTTCGTCGACAAGGTGGTCATGGCCGCTCGTCTGCGGGACGTGGGCCTGCTCGCGCTCGAGGACAAGCCGCCGGCGATCATCCGCCGCGACCATGCGGTGGCCTCGGCATCCGTCCTCGGTGAGGTCAGCTTCCTCGACGGATCACTGACGTACATCGCCGGCCACCACGAGCGTGTCGACGGTCAGGGACGTCCGGATGGTCTGGTCGGGGCCCAGATCCCTCTCGGCAGTCGGGTCCTCGCAGTCGCCGACGCCTGGAGCGACGCCGTCACGGACGGGTGCAGCGCCGAGGAAGCGGTCCGGCTCTGCGAGGACCGCGTAGGGACCCATCTCGACGAGGTGTGCGTCAACGCCCTGCGCCGAGCCCACGGGCGAGGCCAACTCCCGGCGGTGGGCCGATGACCAGGAGGCGCATCACACCCGGGCTCATCCTCTTCGCCTTCACCGTCCTCGTCGGCTCGTTCGCCGCGATCCGGGGAGACCTGGACGGGCCGGCTCTCACCCCCTTCGTCGTGGTCGCGATCATCGCGATCATCATCGGCATGCAGATGCCGATCAGCCTGGCCCAGCGGGTCCTGACGCCGCTGACGACGGCGCCGGCTCTCGGGCTGATCCTCGCTCCCCTCTCGTTCGACGGGCGGGCACCCAGCGCTGCCTCGGTCCTGACCATCGTCTGGTTGAGCATGCTTGTCGGTGGACTGATCCGCCGACTGCGGGGAAAGCAGGTCGTGGAGGGGTCCCTCGCCGCCCGATTCCTCGGTATGACGCTGACCGCCGTGCTGGCGCGGGACGTCAGCATCGGCGACACCACCGTGGTCGAGTGGGCCTTCGCGGACGGCACGCGTCGCTCGTGGGCGGTCTTCGCCCTCCTCGCGGTGGCGGCCGTGGGCGGCGTCTTCGAGAGCGTCCTGGAGAAGGCCATCATCTGGCTCGACGAGGGCGGCACGCTCCTGCGGATGGTGACCGACGAGATCCGTCCGCTTGCCGGGATCGCCGCGGCCACGGCGTCCGCCGGTCCCCTCATCGCCGTGGCGCACCCGGTCCTCGACTGGGTGGCCATCCCGCTGCTCCTCCTGCCGGTGCTGATGATGTACCTCGCGGTCCAGTGGGTGCAGGACAGCCGCCGCGACCTCGAGGAGTCGATCGCCGCGATGTCCCGCCTGCCGGAGGTCAGTGGCTTCTCCCGCCCCGGCCATGGGCGCCGGGTCGCCGACATCGCGGTGCGGATCGCGAACGTCATGGGTGTCGATCCGGAGGTGTGCCAGCGCATCGAGCGCACGGCCCTGCTGCACGACCTCGGGCACCTCGGTCTGCCGGAGCCGCTGCCGGGCGGCAGGACGCTCAACGCCTCCTCCCAGGCACAGGACCGGATCGCCGAGACCACGGTCCGGATCGTCGGCAGCGCACCGATGTTCGAGGAGCTGCTGCCGCTGCTGGACCAGGTGCGCACACCCTTCCGCCAGTCGCGTGAGTTCGGCGACCGCATCCCCCTCGAGTCGCGCATCGTGCGCGTGGCCAACGCCTGGGACGACGTCACCGAGGGTGCGCGCTCCCCGCGGGCCCGGCAGGTGGCCCTGGAGCGGCTGCACCTGGGTCTGGGGTACGAGTACGACCCGGACGTCGTCGCGGCGCTCGAGCAGGTCTTCGTCAGCGAGGGTGCGTTGGTGGTGTAGGTCGGGCTGGTTTCGAGGTTCGCCCGCTGCGCGGACTCTCGCCTCAACCAGCGGGAGGGGGGTGAGGGTGGCTTCGAGGCTCGTCGCAGGGCTCCTCGCACCTCAGCCAGCGGTGGGTCATGACGAAGGGGGCCCACCGCACCGTGTGCAGTGGACCCCCGACGATCGGGACGAGCGGGCTCAGCCCTGCTTGGTCTCCCAGAAGATCTTGTCGATCTCGGCGATCTTGGACAGGAGCTCGTCGGCCTTGCCCTCGTCGAAGGTGCCCTTGGTGCCCTGGGCACCGGCCAGCTTGGTGGCCTCGTTGACCAGCACGTGCAGCTGCGGGTACTTCTCGAAGTGCGGCGGCTTGAAGTAGTCCGTCCACAACACCCACAGGTGGTGCTTGACCAGCTCGGAGCGCTCCTCCTTGATGACGATCGCGCGGGCGCGGAAGTCCGGGTCGTCGCTCTCGTTGGCCTTCTGGATGATCATCTTGACCGACTCGGCCTCGATGCGAGCCTGCGCGGGGTCGTAGACGCCGCAGGGGAGGTCGCAGTGGGCGCTGACCTCGGTGATCTGGAAGATGTCGCGAAGACGCATGTGGTGCCTTCCTCTCGTGGTCGGTTGCTGCCGCCCGTCATGCGAACGGCGCTGTCCTCAACCTACTCGTCAGGTCCGACGACGTCACGTGAAGGAGGCTCTCCTGCAAGGTATTCGCAGTACCACCCGGGCGAGGACCGCCGAGCGGGGGAGGGAGCCCACCAGCCACGAGTCCACGCCGACGCCCGGGTTGTCCCCCTCGACCCACCACCGGTCGGTGTCCGCCGGGTCGGGGCCGGTGACGCGCTTGACCGACACCGGCCGGGGCGCTCCGTGCGCGTCGCGGGGGAGACGGACGATCGCCAGCGAGCCGACCCGGGCCGGGGCGCCCCAGAGCACGAGCAGCAGGTCGCCCTCGCGCAGGGTCGGCTCCATCGAGGCGCCGACGACGCGTGCCAGTCCGGGGCGGATCATGCCCGCATCGTAGGTGTCGGTTACCGGATTAGCTTGCTGTACGTGACCGCCGAGCCGCTGACGTAGCCGGTGCGGAGGGCACCGACCCGGGCCTTGATCCTCTTCCCCCGGTCGATCCGCTTGACCGTGTACGTCTTGGCGGTCGCCCCCGTGATCGGGTTGCCGTTGCGGTACCACCGGTAGCGGTAGCTCGAGGGCTTCGGGGTCCATGCCCCGACCCTGGCGGTCAGGGTCCGCCCCACAGCGGGCGTCCCGCTGATGTACGGACGGGTCGTTAAGTGGATCGGGATGCCGACGCGGTAGGAGGTGGAGGACTTGTTCTTGTACCCGGCACGCTTGGCCGTGACCCTCACCTTGAGGTAGCGGCCGGCATCGGCGGTCTTCGGTGTGTAGGTGCGCGCGGTGGCTCCCGTGATCGCGACACCATTGCGGAACCACCGGTAGCCGTAGGACGTCGGGGTCGGGGACCAGGAGCCGTTCGAGGTGGTGAGCAGCTTGCCGACCCCCCGCGTGCCGGTGATCTTCGGCACCGCCGTGTTGGTGAAGAGGCGCAGCGTCGCGTTGTACGAGATCGTCACGACCGCCTGGCTGCTGCTCGTCGAGACCGTCGTGACCTTGACGCGGCCGTCGTGGCTGGAGAAGGTCTTGCCGGCGGTCAGGACCCCGTTGGCGTCCGGCGCCGAGTTGGGTGTCGGGTCGAGCAGCACGCTCGCTCCGGAGAGGCCGTTGTAGCGCAGGATGCGCACCCCCGGCACCGCCGCGGTGGGGGTGTAGGCATCGCGCCCGGAGGCGGTGCGGTACTCCACGTAGTAGGTCGTCCCGGTGATCGAGTTGGTCACCTTCGCTGCGCGGATGCCGGCGCGACCTGACAGCGGCTTGAGGGTGACGGAGGTGGTTCCCGCGCCGACGGTCACGGCGGCGACGCTCTCGAGGGTCCCGACCTTCAGTGCCTGCGGCGTGGACAGCATCGCTGCCGAGCTCGGTCCGGAGTAGCTCATGACGTCGAAGCCGTCCTCGTACTCGTACTCGGTGCAGTCCGAGGGCCACCAGTCGTCGACGAGCCGGGAGTCGGTGCGTCCGGCGCACACCAGCCAGTTGGCGTGGCCGAAGGACATGTTGTGCCCGAGCTCGTGGGCGAGCACCGGCCAGGCGGTGTCGGAGACGGAGAGCATGCCCCCGTCGTTGGGCCCGGACCCGAGGGTGCCGTACCCGTACCCGCACCCGGCGCCCGTCGCCGACCGGGGGAAGTTGAGCACGAGGCTGGCGTTGTCCACCCAGGACCACCCGAGGCGGTCGGCGGCCTCACTCCAGTAGTCGAAGGGGCTCGCGGTCGAGCAGCTGTGCACGGAGGTGTACTGGGCTCGCATCGTCGGGGCGCCGATCTGCAGCGTCGAGCGGGAGTTGTCCTGCCAGTACGAGTCGGTCGAGGCCACCTGCCCGGTCGCGGTCGCGCTCGTCACGGGCTCGCGGGTCAGGCCCTTCGGCGTGACGGCGACGTAGGTGATCGTGCGCGTCGCGGGGGTGTAGGTCGCGGCGGCCGGCGCCGCGGCCGCGACGACCTCGGTCACCTCCAGCTCCGGGGAGTCGGGGGCCAGGGCCGCGGCGGCCGTGGCCCGGCCCAGCGCGGACCCGAGGGGCGAAGGGGTGTCGTCCGAGGCCGCGTCGACGTCACCGGGGTCGAGCTCGTGGGTGCTGGGGGTGCCCACGGGACCGGGGATGCGCAGGGTGCGGCCGTCCTCGGCGGCGTCGACGACCTGCTGTGGCACGGCGACGTCGAGGCTGACCCGGCTGCCGGGCAGGATCGTGTCCAGGGTCTCGCCGGAGACCGGGAGCACCCGGTCGTCGACCCGCACGGCGTGCCACTGGCGCTCGCCGCGGCGCTCGACCGCGGTGCTGAGCAGGTCACCGGAGACCCGGATCCGCGCGTCGGTGGCGGTGGATGCCTCGGGTGCGGCGGGTGTTGCCGACTGGGCCGGCGCGGAGGCCAGCAGTGCCCCGACGAGGGACGTGGCGACGAGGCTCGCGAAGGCGGTTGACCGGCGCATGGCGCGCTCCCGGGGTGTGAGACCTGGATAGGAAACAGGGAGCGTGCGGGGACGAGCGCTCGACGTTGAGAGAAGAGTAGTCCTGTCGTCCTCGTGCACGCCACATGCCTACGGGACACCGGCGTGGTCATGCGCCGAACGGTCCCCGCACGTGTGGGATGATTGCCAGCGGCTCACCAGCCGCCCACCGTGACCACACCCGGTCGCCCCAGGGCGTTCTTGATCCTTTCGATTCTCCGAGGTTTGTCTGCCGTGTCTGCGTCCGAGCCCACCACCACCCACGACCTCACTGCCCCGCAGTTCGTCGCCCACGAGGGCGGCAAGGTCGAGGTACGGGCGACGAAGCCGCTCGAGGGGCAGGAGGACCTCTCCCTCCTCTACACGCCCGGTGTGGCCGACGTCTGCCTGGCGATCGAGGAGGACCCCTCCCTCTCGCGCCGCTTCACCGCCCGCAACAACACCGTCGCGGTCATCACCGACGGCACCGCGGTGCTCGGCCTGGGTGACATCGGCCCGCTCGCGGCGATGCCGGTCATGGAGGGCAAGGCCGTCCTCTTCAAGCACTTCGCCGGCGTCGACGCCATCCCGGTGTGCCTGGAGTCCGGGTCGGTCGACGACCTCGTCGACACCATCGCCCGCATGGCGCCCAGTTTCGGCGGCATCAACCTCGAGGACATCTCGGCGCCGCGGTGCTTCGACCTGGAGCGGCGGCTGCGCGAGCGGCTGGAGATCCCCGTCTTCCACGACGACCAGCACGGCACCGCGATCGTCGTGCTCGCCGGCCTGATCAACGCCTGCCGCGTCGTCGAGCGCACCATCGGCTCGCTCAGCGTCGTCGTCGGCGGTGCCGGCGCGGCCGGTGTCGCGGTGACCCAGCTGCTGCAGCTGGCCGGCGTCACCGACATCGTCGTGTGCGACTCCCGCGGCATCATCGGCAAGCACCGCCACGACCTGGTCACCCACAAGGAGATGCTCGCCGCGACGACGAATGTCTCCGGCAAGACCGGCACGATGGCCGACGCGCTCAAGGGCGCCGACGTCTACATCGGCGTCTCCGGGGGCACCGTCCCCGAGGAGCAGGTCGCGTCGATGGCCGAGGGGCCGATGATCTTCGCGCTGGCCAACCCCACGCCCGAGGTCCACCCGGACATCGCGCACAAGTACGCCTCGATCGTGGCCACGGGTCGCAGCGACTTCCCGAACCAGATCAACAACGTGCTCGCCTTCCCCGGCATCTTCCGCGGGGCGCTCGACGCCGGTGGTGTGCAGATCAGCGAGGAGATGAAGCTCGCCGCCGCGCGCGCCATCGCCGACCTCGTCGAGGAGCCGACCGCCGACTGCATCGTGCCTCCCGTCTTCCAGGAGGGCGTTGCCGAGGCCGTCGCCGCCGCCGTGGCGGCCCACGCCAACTGACCCCCGGGCCACACCCCGGCCCCATGTCGGCCCCCCTTCGGTTCAGGGCGAAGGGGGGTCGTCTTGGGGCCGGGGCGTGCACCGCCCCGCAGGGAGCACCGGGAGCAGTAATCTTGACTCGTGCTGCGGTACCTGATCGTGGCGGCGGCTGTGCTGGCCCTCGTGGCCACGGCCGTGGTCGTTCTTCGGCCCGGTGACGGGGGCAGTGGCCCGCCGCCGGCTGCCGGGCAGCGCCCGCCGAGCGAGCCGACGACCGGGCAGCGCACACCGAGCGAACAGGTCACCGGGCAGCGCGCACCAACCAGTGACAGTGGTGAGCGCTTCGTCTGGTCGGTCAGCGACGACCGTCGCCATCTCGTCGACCAGCACGGCGATCCCGTCCTCGTGCGCGGGGACTCGCCGTGGTCGTTGATGACGGACCTGACCCCGGACGAGGCGGAGACCTACTTCGCTGACCGTGGGGACAGGGACGTCAACGCGGTGATCGTCTCCCTGCTCGGGGCCGTCGCCAACGGCGCGCCGCACGACGACGGCTCGACGGTGGACGGGTTGGCCCCCTTCGTCGAAGGGGATGTCACCGAGTGGAGTCCGGACTACTGGGGCCGGGCCCACGACTACGTCGCTCGTGCCGAGCGGCACGGGATCACGGTGATGCTCTACCCCATCGACTCGTGGGTCTGGGGCAAGGCCTTCACCCCTGACGGGATGCAGCAGTGCCGGACGTACGGGCGGCAGGTCGCCGAGCACTTCGCCGACCTGCCGAACATCGTGTGGATGGCCGGCGGCGACTACTACCCGGCGAGCGACGCGCCGGGTGAGATCGACCGGTGTGTGGCGGCGGTGCGTGAGGGGATGCGTGACGTCGGCGATCAGCGTCCCTTCACCATGCAGCTCGGCGCGGCCGGCCCGGTCGTCACGACCGACCACCCGTGGTGGCGCCGGGGCGTGGACTGGAACTTCGTCTACACCTACGACCCGACCCACGCGGCCGTGGCACGGGCGTACAGCCACCAACCGCCGGTGCCGACGCTGCTGGGGGAGGCGAACTACGAGCGGGAGAACAACCAGGGCAACCAGCCGACCACGAGCGAGACCCTGCGCCGGCAGGTGGCCTGGGCGCTGACCAGCGGTGCGGTGGGGGACTTCTACGGCTCGTCCGACTGGGGGTTCGCCCCGGGTTGGCAGGAGCGCCTGGGCTCGCCGGGGCTGGCGGACGTGGGGCACGTGCGGGATGTCTTCGCCGGTGTGGAGTGGTGGCGGTTGGTGCCGGATGCGAAGGGGGCATTCCTCACCGGTGGCAGGGGAGAGGCGTGGGAGCGCGGCGACGTCCTCGACAGCGATCTCGCGACCGCGACGATCGCGCCCGACGGCTCGGTCGCGGTGGTCTACGTGCCGACCCAGCGCACGATCACCATCGAGACCGGTGCGCTCGCGGACGACGTGTCGGCCTCGTGGGTGGACCCGTCGACGGGGCAGACGCAGCCCGCCGGAGTGCAGCCGCAGTACCGGACGCCGGGGCAGAACGGGGACGGTGACGGGGACTGGCTTCTCGTCTTCACCTCTCCCGGATGACCGGTTGGTGCTCGCCGAGCACCCCCCAACAACACCTCAAAAAGCCATCACGAAGTACTTGGCACTCTCAAGGCGAGAGTGCTAAATTTCTGCTGTCGGTACAGGGAGGCGCCACCCCCGCGGGGCGGTGGGTGGCCCACATTGTTGGAGGTGACCTTTGATGATGCGCACTGATGGATTCAACGAGCTGGATGCCTTGGCCCAGGGGTTGCTGGGTGGGCGCTCGACGCCGCGATCGCCGCAGTTCATGCCGGTCGACGTCTACCGCATGGAGGACCAGTACGTGGTCCACGCGGACCTGCCGGGCATGGACCCGGGCAGCATCGACGTCAACATGGGACGTGGCGTGCTGACACTGACCGCGCACCGCACGGCGCCGCCGGAGGAGCGCGTGCAGTGGCTGACCAGTGAGCGGTTCTCGGGCAGCTACCGCCGCCAGATCACCTTCGGGGACGACATCGACCCCGACCAGGTCAAGGCGAACTACGACAACGGGGTGCTGACGGTGACCCTGCCGCTGAACTCGCGTGCAATGCCCCGCCAGATCTCCGTCGAGAGCAAGGGGGCCGAGCCCATGGAGGTGTCTGCCTCCAGCAGCGAGCAGCAGCGGATCGACAGCTGAGTCCGGGCCCCGAGGCAGAGCGGCCCCGCCGAGATGGCGGGGCCGCTCTGTGTGTGTCGGCGCCGGGACGAAGGGGGTCGCTCAGTCCTCGACCGCGCGGATCCCCTTCAGGACGGTCTCGGCGACCTCCGGGCGGCAGACGACGAGGTCGGGCAGGTAGGGGTTTTCGTTGTTGTAGACCAGCTCCGAGCCGTCGATGCGGCTGGTGTGGAGGCCGTGGGCGCGGGCCACGGCGACCGGTGCCGCGGAGTCCCACTCGTACTGGCCGCCGGCGTGCACATAGGCGTCGGCGATGCCGTCGAGGACGGACATGGCCTTCACCCCGGCCGAGCCCATCTCGACGAGGTCGGCGCCGAGGTGGTCGGCCAGTCGGGTGACGAACTCCGGCGGCCGGCTCCGGCTCACGGCGAGGCGAAGGGGGTCGCCCGCCGCCCCCTTCGCCGGCTCGCTCTCGGCGCTCGAGTAGGTCACGCCCCGGGCCGGGCGGCCCACCGCCCCGGCGACGAGCTCGCCGTCCTGCCACAGGGCGACGTGCACCGCCCAGTCGTCCCGCTCGGCCTCGCTGAACTCGCGGGTGCCGTCCAGCGGGTCGACGATCCACACCCGCTGCGCGGACAGCCGTGCGTGGTCGTCGGCACCCTCCTCGGACAGCACGGCGTCGTCGGGGCGGGCCGTGGCCAGCTCGGCCATGAGGAAGTCGTGCGAGACCCGATCGCCGATGTCCTTCAGCTCCTTCGGGTCGGTGCCCGCGTGCTCCTCACGGGTGCGCAGCAGCAGCCCGCCGGCTGCCGTCGCCAGCTCGGCGGCGAGGGTGTGGTCGTCAGTCATTGGTGTGTCCTTGTCGTTGCTTGAGTCGTTCCGCGGCGGCCTGCAGGCCTTCCTCACGGGTGCTGGGGAAGGGGGGAAGTCCGTGCGCCCTGCGCACCGCGCCCCACACGATGGGTCCGAGCACCAGCAGTGACGCTCCGACGATCCCGACCCACACCGGGGGCAGGCCCAGCATGCCCAGCCCGGTCAGCGACAGCACGATCGCGATGCCGCGGCGCACGACGTTCTGCTGCACCCACGAGGCCAGCCGCGCACCGAGGTAGGTGCCGGGGGCGCCGCCGATGATCAGCGGCAGCAGGATGGACCAGTCGACGCCCTCGTAGATGACGTGACCGATGGCTGCGGCGATCACGAGGGGGATGGCCTGCACGAGGTCGGTGCCCACCAGCCGGTTGGGAGCCAGCCGGGGGTAGAGCATGAGCAGGGCGACCATGATCAGCGAGCCGGACCCGACACTGGTCAGGCCGACGAGGAGGCCGCCCAGGGCGCCGACGATGATCGTGGGGACGACCCGCAGCGTGGGGTTGTCGTCGGTGTAGGGGGTGCCTCCCTCGCTGGCGACCTGGATGTTGTGGCGCATGTTGAGCAGGGTCCGCAGGACATAGGTGGCCGCTGCCAGCAGCAGCGCGACACCGATGGCCATCTTCACGAAGGACTGCTGCTCCTCGGGGGAGCCGACCTGGTTGATCAGCCACCCTCCCGCCGCGGCCGTGGGGACCGACCCCAGGACGAGCAGCCCGGCGAGCTTCACGTCGGGGGAGCCGTGCTTGAGGTGCGCTGCCGCGCCGACGGTCTTGTTGACGGCGGCGGCGACGAGGTCGTTGGCCACGGCGGTGGTCGGCGGGATGCCGAGGAAGATCAGCGCCGGGGTCATCAGGGCGCCACCGCCCATACCCGTCAGGCCGATGACGATGCCGACGGTGAAGGCGACGAACAGCAGGGAGGCGATGTCCCCCATCAGATCGTCCACTCCGGCTGGGTCGGGTCGGCGAGGTGGCCGCGCTCACGCAGCAGGTCGAGCACGCGGTCGCGGGCCTCGTCGATGCTGATCGAGGAGGTGTCGAGGTCGAGATCGGCGTCCGTGGGCGCCTCGTAGGGGGCACTCACACCGGTGAAGTCCTTGATCTCTCCTGCCTGCGCCTTGGCGTACAGGCCCTTGCGGTCACGCCGGGCGCACTCCTCGACCGGGGTGCTGACATGGATCAGGACGAAGTCGCCGCCGCGATCGGTCGCCATCGCCCGCACGGCCTTGCGGGTGGAGTCGTAGGGCGCGATGGGGGAGCAAATCGCCGCGCCCCCGTGGTAGGCGATCTCGGCCGCGACCCAGCCGATGCGCCGGATGTTGGTCTCGCGGTCCTCGGGGGAGAAGGTCAGCCCCGCCGAGAGGTGCCGACGCACGACATCGCCGTCGAGGATCGAGACGGGGCGGCCGTCCTCCTCCAGGATCGCCTCGCGCACCGCACGGGCCACCGTCGACTTGCCCGAGCCGGACAGCCCGGTGAAGAAGAGGACGAGTCCACCGGACTCACCGGTCCGGTCCATCGTGCGCGTACCGGGCAGCCGGGTGGTGTGGGTGCCGAGCCAGGCGACGGCACCGGGGGCGTAGGCGGAGACCACCTCGTCCTGCAGCTCGGGGTCGGTCGCGGCGATCCTCGGGTCGAGCGGGACGGCGACGACACGCGCGTCCGTCAGGCCCTTGGCGACCTCGAGGCTGCGGCGCAGGAGATTGACCCCGCGGGTGTAGGGCGACATCGTCGGGCCGCACAGGACGAGCAGCAGGACGGGCCGGCCAGTGCTGATGTTGCGGATCTCGGTGATGTCGTTCCGGTTCAGGCGTCGGTCGACGACGACCGTCAGCGTCTCCTCGGTCGCGGTCGCGCGCACCTGGGCGGGGGAGAGGTAGAGGCGCTCGTAGGGCCGGGGGGAACCGTTGCCCAGCCACTCCGGCGTCCCCGTCGGTCCCTCGTCGCCGATCTGCTCCGGCGAGAACCGGGCGATCGGGACACCCTCGGGGTCCACGATCTCCAGCCCGTCGCGCTGCGCCGCTCGACGGACGTCGTCGTCGATCGCGAGCGCCGGTCCCGTCGAGGCGGAGGCCCCCACCCTGAGCCGCTCGAGGGCATCGAGCTGGTCGAAGGGGGGACAGTACTGCTGGGCGCGGGCGGATCCGGTCACGTCACGGATTGTGACAGGTCGACACCCCACCATGTCCAAGTGACTCGCTGGGAGATGAATGCCGGGCCAGCGCGTCGACACGGTGCTCGACGGGTATGGTTGGCCGCGATCCGTGTCCCCTGCCGTGAGAGAGACGATGTCCACGCATGCCGACTACCGGCTGAGTCATCTGGACCAGCTCGAGGCCGAGTCCATCCACATCTTCCGTGAGGTCGCGGCCGAGTTCGAGAAGCCGGTGCTGATGTTCTCCGGCGGCAAGGACTCCATCGTGATGCTCCGCCTGGCGGAGAAGGCGTTCTACCCGGCGCGGGTGCCCTTCCCGGTGCTGCAGGTGGCCACGGGGTACGACTTCCCCGAGGTGCTGGCTACGCGCGACCGCTGGGTGGAGCGGCTCGGGGTGCGCCTGCACGAGGCGTCGGTGGAGCAGGCCATCGCCGACGGCGTCGTCGTCGACGATGGCAAGACCCCACGCAACCGCCTGCAGATCGGCACCCTGCTGCACGCCATCGAGTCCGAGGGCTACACCGCCGCCTTCGGCGGCGGCCGTCGCGATGAGGAGAAGGCGCGGGCCAAGGAGCGGGTCTTCTCCCACCGCGACGACTTCGGCCAGTGGGACCCGAAGAACCAGCGCCCGGAGCTGTGGACGCTCTACAACGGTCAGCTGCACGAGGGCGAGCACATGCGTGTCTTCCCGCTGAGCAACTGGACCGAGCTGGACATCTGGCACTACATCGCCCGCGAGGACATCGACATCCCCTCGATCTACTACGCACACAAGCGACGCGTCTTCGAGCGGGGCGGGATGCTCTTCACCGAGAGCGAGTACAACCCCTGCCGCGAGGGCGAGACCGTCACCGAGCGCACCGTGCGCTTCCGCACCGTCGGCGACCTGACTCTGACCGGCTGCCTGGAGTCCGAAGCAGACACCGTGGAGAAGGTCATCGAGGAGGTGGCCGCCTCGCGCGTGACCGAGCGTGGCGCCACCCGTGGCGATGACAAGTTCTCCGAGGCCGCGATGGAAGACCGCAAGAAGCTGGGGTATTTCTGATGATGGACGACCGTATGGACATGCTCCGCTTCGCGACGGCCGGCTCCGTCGACGACGGCAAGTCGACCCTGATCGGGCGACTGCTGCTCGACAGCAAGGCGATCTTCGAGGACCAGATGGAGTCCGTCGAGAAGACGAGCAAGGACAAGGGCTTCGACTACACCGACCTCGCGCTCCTGACCGACGGGCTGCGGTCCGAGCGCGAGCAGGGCATCACGATCGATGTGGCCTACCGCTACTTCGCGACGCCGAAGCGCAAGTTCATCATCGCCGACACCCCGGGGCACGTGCAGTACACCCGCAACATGGTCACCGGGGCGTCGACCTCCGACCTCGGTCTGGTCCTCGTGGACGCGCGGCACGGGCTGACCGAGCAGTCGCGTCGGCACGCGGTGCTGCTGTCGCTGCTGCGGGTGCCGCACCTGGTGCTCGCGGTGAACAAGATGGACCTGGTCGACTACTCCGAAGAGGTCTACAACCGGATCTACAAGGAGTTCACCGCCTTCGCCGGCAAGCTGAACATCCCGGACCTGGCCGTGATCCCGATCTCGGCGCTGCAGGGCGACAACGTCGTCAACCGCAGTGAGAACATGCCCTGGTACCAGGGCACCAGCCTGTTGCACCACTTGGAGAACGTGCACATCGCCTCCGACCGCGACCTGCGGGATGTCCGCTTCCCGGTGCAGTACGTGATCCGCCCGAAGTCGGACGAGTTCCACGACTACCGCGGATATGCCGGCCAGGTGGCCGGTGGCGTGCTCAAGCCAGGCGACGAGGTCGTGGTCCTGCCCAGCGGAATGACGAGCACGATCGAGGGGATCGACCTGCACGAGGAGAAGCTCGACGAGGCGTACCCGCCCATGTCGGTGACCGTGCGCCTGCGGGACGACCTCGACGTCAGCCGTGGCGACATGATCGCCCGGGTGAACAACCAGCCTGAGCCGATCCAAGACATCGACGCGATGATCTGCTGGATGTCGCCGACCCCGATGCGGCCCAAGCAGAAGCTCGCGATCAAGCACACTACGAAGACGGCCCGCACCATCATCAAGGAGGTGCAGTACCGCCTCGACGTGAACTCGCTGCACCGCGACCCGGACGCCGGTGAGCTGATGCTCAATGAGATCGGACGGGTGAAGTTGCGGTCAGCGCAGCCGTTGCTGGTCGACCCCTACGAGCAGAACCGCACGACTGGGTCGTTCATCCTCATTGATGAGGCAACGGGCGTCACCGTCGGCGCAGGAATGATCAACGCGTAGTGGCACCCGCTGCTGCAGCTCAATTGGAACGGAGAAGCATGGCTGACGTCGCGATCATGGGGCAGGGATATGTTGGCCTGCCCTTGGCGTACGAAGCGAGCAAGGTGGGCACACAGGTCCTCGGTTTCGACATCAGCCAAGGCATCGTCGATGCCCTCAATTCCGGGACGTCCCACATCGACGACCTCTCCGACGAGGACATCCGGAGCATGGTGGATGCGGGCTATCAGGCCACCTGCGATGCCGGACGTCTCGCCGAGGCCTCGACGATCGTCATCTGCGTACCGACGCCCCTCTCCGAGGACGGCGGCCCCGATCTCGGGCCGATCAACGCCGCCGTGCACACCGTGTCAGAGCACCTTCGCTCCGGCCAGACGGTCATTCTCGAGTCCACGACGTACCCGGGTACCACGGACGAGGTGGTTCGTCCGGTGCTCGAGCAGGGTGGCCTGGTCGCGGGGAAGGACTTCCACCTCGCCTTCTCACCGGAGCGCATCGATCCGGGCAACGAAAAGTTCGGCGCCAAGAACACTCCCAAGGTCGTCGGTGGACACACCCCGGCGTGCGCCGACGCGGCGGCGGCCTTCTATGGCTCCTTCGTCGACACGGTGGTGCGCGCCAAGGGGACCCGCGAGGCCGAGACCGCAAAGTTGCTGGAGAACACCTACCGGCACATCAACATCGCCCTGGTGAACGAGATGGCGCGCTTCTGCCACGATCTGGGCATCGACCTGTGGGACGTGATCGCGGCCGCGAAGACGAAGCCGTTCGGCTTCCAAGCGTTCTATCCGGGCCCGGGCGTCGGTGGACACTGCATCCCGATCGATCCCAATTATCTCTCCCACAGCGTCCGGTCGAAGCTGGGCTACCCCTTCCGTTTCGTCGAGCTGGCCCAAGAGATCAATGCGACGATGCCTGCGTACATCGTCCAGCGTGTCTATGACCTCCTCAATGAGGACTGCAAACCTTTGCGCGGGTCCACGGTGCTCCTGCTCGGTGTCACGTACAAGCCGAACATTGCCGACCAACGCGAGTCGCCGGCCGTGCCGCTGGCGCAGCAACTCATCGCGAAGGGGGCCGACGTGAGGTTTTTCGACCCCAAGGTGTTGGAGTGGTCCGCAGTGCCGGAGGCGCGCCGTGTTGACAGCGTCGAGACGGCAGTGACCGAGGCCGACCTGACCATCCTCGTGCAGAATCACCGGTCATTCGATGTCGACGCCCTTGCTCTCAAGGCGCAACGGTTCTTCGACACTCGAGGCGTGGCGGCCGATGGTGACAAGGTGCAGCGCCTCTAGGCCTCTGCGTCCCGCACCATTTCGATTGCAAGGAGTTCGACACCTGTGACACCTCTTGTCCTGCACGTGACCGGTGCGCGTCCCAACTTCCCCAAGGCGGCACCGGTGCTGGAGGGGCTCGCGGCGTATGACGTGGAGCAACTCCTGGTGCACACGGGTCAGCACTACGACGACAAGATGTCCGAGATCTTCTTCCGGCAGCTGGGTATCCCGAAGCCGGACGTGAACCTCGGCGTGGGCTCCGGCGCCCACGGAGCCCAGACCGCGAAGGTGATGGAGGCCCTGGAGGCCCTGTTCACGGAGCGTCGTCCCGATCTCGTGGTGGTCTACGGGGATGTGAACTCCACTGTCGCCGCGGCGCTCGTGGCATCGAAGATGGGCATCACCTTCGCCCACGTCGAAGCGGGCCTGCGTTCCTTCGACATGACGATGCCCGAGGAGATCAACCGTCTGGTCACCGACCGACTCTCCGATCTGCTGCTGACCACGAGCACGGATGCGATCGGCCACCTGGGCAACGAGGGCACCGACCCGGACAAGATTCACTTCGTGGGCAACCCGATGATCGACACGTTGCTGAAGAACAGGCACCGCTTCGACGCCGACGCCGTGGGCAAAGACGTCGGTATCGAGGGTGACTACATCGTGGCCACCCTGCATCGCCCGGGAAACGTCGACGACCCGGAGGATGTCAAGGAGCTTGTCGCGGCTATGCATGCCGTGGCAGACCAAGCCCAGATCGTGATCCCGCTGCACCCCCGCGGGCGTGCGCGCTTGGAGCAGGCGGGCTTCCTCGACCACGACAGGATTCGCGTGATCGAGCCGCTCGGTTACATCGAGTTCATGGGCTTGGTGCGCGGCGCCGCTGCGGTCGTGACCGACTCGGGCGGCGTCCAGGAGGAGACGACGATCCTCGGCGTGCCCTGCTTGACGCTGCGGCCCAACACGGAGCGTCCGGTGACGATCACGCACGGGACCAATCAACTCGTCGACCGTCACACACTCGTCGAGCGAGCCCGTCACGTCCTCGCTACCGGGCCCTTGGCGGAGTGGGACACTCCGCCACTGTGGGATGGCCACGCCGGTGCTCGCATCGCCAAGGTGCTCGCCTCGTCGGTCGGCGCGTGACGCAAGTGACCCACGCCTGAGCGCGTTGATTGACATCCGTGCGTCAGTGGCCATGTCGGGACGTTGACCATTATCAGGCACAATGCGGGCATGGCGATTGAGGCGGGGCAATGCGCGTTCTGCTCCTGACCCATCACTACGAGCCGGAGATGGGGGCTCCTCAGCAACGCTGGGCCAGCCTTGTCGAGCGCATCGTCGGTGCTGGCCACTCCGTCGCCGTCATCGCTCCGTCCCCTCATTACCCAACCGGTCGGGTGTGGGCCGAGGCCGCGCATCTCGAGGCGGGCACGGTGCATGCCGGAGAGCGCGGGGAGGTGGTGCACCGGGTGGCTTACCGCGAGACCGACGGACGTGTGTGGTCCCTGCTGTGCGACCAACTCGTCGGTGCAGCGCACTCCGTCTGGGTTGCAGGACGGTTCCGCGGTGCCTCACGGCCTGACATCATCATCGTCACGGTGCCGGCCCTTCCGTCGATCGTGGCAGGCGCCGTGGTCTCGCAGGTCCTCCACCGCCCCCTTGCTCTGGAGATGCGGGACGCCTGGCCCGACCTCTTGGCGGTGATAGACCGCTGGGATGGCCATGTTCCCGCTCAGCAGAGGCGGCTCAAGCGCGTGCTTGCGGCCGTCGCTGCGGTGGGTATCAGCGTCCTCCAACGACGTGCTTCCGTCGTCATCACGACGACTCACTCCTTCGCGGAGAAGTTGCGGGAGCGACGGTTCAGGCACGTCCGGGTCGTGCGCAATGCGGCTCACCCGTTCGACGACTGCACCGCGGACGTGGCTCCGGTCAGGGCGAAGGGAGAGCTGCGGGTCATCTACATCGGCACCGTTGGCCGTGCCCAGGGTCTGGAGATGGCAGTGGAGGCGGTCCGCATCGCCCGGGCGAGGGGGGTGGACGTCCAGTTGCGTGTGGTCGGTGGAGGGGCAGGTCGCGCCCGGGTGGCTGACGCAGCCGGGCGGGCTGGGGTCCAGGTCGACATGCGCAACCCGGTGCCGCGGTCGGAGGTTCCCAGCCACTACGCGTGGGCGGATACAGCTCTGGTGATGCTTCGCGACTGGCCGGGTCTGCGTCTGACCATCCCGTCGAAGATCTACGAGCTCATGGCCGCCGGCATCCACATCAGTGCCAGCGTCAGCGGCGAGGCGGCAGACGTCGTCCGCGACGCCGGCGCCGGAGATGTCACCCCCGCCGGTGACGCCGAGGCCTTGGCCGATCTCTGGGTGCGACTGGCTACTGGGGAGGCTCCGGTGGAGCCGTCCGAGCGTGCGGCGGAGTGGGTCGCCACCCATGCGATCCAAGAGGTTGCCGGTGAACAGTACCTGGCCCTGCTGGGGGACCTGAACCTCGTGGTCGGCGAACGTGACCAGAGCGCGCTGGACCGAGCCCGAAACGTCGGAAGGAACCTGCAGCTCATGGCCTCGACAGCGTTCGAGCGCGTGAGCGAAGACCCCGTCACCTTTGCGCTGCTCGTCATGCGTAGGCTCCCGGGGACGACGCGAACCCGGATCGCGGGCGGCCTTGCGAAGGTCGACCGCTGGCCAACGATCGCGGCACTGGGCCACGTCTTGGCCGATAGGCGTGACCGAGCACGGGAGGCGCTCGGCGGGTCGCGGCCCTCGAGGCTCGCCGATGAGCTCGAACTCGTGACCGGGGGGACCTCTCGGCGGCCAGGTCTATTGCAGGCCCGGTCGCTGTGGGCCGCGGGTGAGATCACGGGCGCAATCGCCGAGCTGGAGCAGCGCCCGGGACGCGGTGAGCGGCAGTACGCCACTCGCCTGCGGTCGGAGCTGGCGCTCCTCCAACCGGGGACCTCGGTCTCGCCGCCCGACCCCCCAGGTGAACGCAACCGGAGCCGCAGGCGCAGTGTGCTGCATGTCCTGACGAACTCGCTGCCGCACACATCCTCCGGATACGCCCTGCGCAGCCACTCGATCTTGCAGGCGCAGCGAGCCGCGGGGATCGCCGCCCGCGGGATGACACGGCCCGGATACCCCGTGACCATCGGTGTCGCGGGGGCACCGCAGACGTCCTACGTCGACGGCATCCCTTACCACCGAATCCTGCGTGGCCGACTGCCCAAGACGATCGAGGGGCGGATCGAGCTGTGGGCCCAGGAACTGGTTCGGCTGGGTGGCCTCAGCGGCACCGAGGTATTGCACGCCACGACTCACTACCCCAATGCGCTCGCCGCCCAGGCCGCGGCCCGCTCATTGGGGATCCCATGGGTGTACGAGGTGCGTGGCCAGCTGGAGAAGACGTGGGCCACGTCCCGACCAGGAAGTGGGGCCGAGGCAGCGCTGTCAAGCGAGCGTTATCGCATGTGGTCGGCACGCGAGATCGAGATGGCATGTGCCGCTGATGCGGTGGTCACGCTGTCCGAGTCATTGCGGAACGACCTCGTGGAGCGGGGGGTCCCCGGCGACCGCATCACGATCGTGCCCAACGCGGTCGACCCGACCCTGCTCGTCGACGCGCCCCCGGCGGATCAAGCGCGCAGTCGACTGCACCTACCCCGCGAGGGGACATGGGTGGGCACCGTTTCGTCCATCGTGGGCTACGAAGGGCTGGACGTGCTCGTCGACGCGGTGGCTCGGGCCCGGGCCGCGGGAGCGGACGTCCGAGCCGCGATCGTCGGTGATGGCGTCGCTCGTCCCGCCCTCGTCGAGCAGGTGCAGCGCCTCGGCCTCGAAGGCGTCGTGGTGCTGCCCGGCCGCGTCTCGAGGCGGGAGGCGCGCCTGTGGCACCAGGCTCTGGATGTGTTCGTCGTTCCCCGGCATGACTTCGAGGTGACCCGGTCGGTCACCCCGCTGAAGCCGATCGAGGCCATGGCAGTCGGCCGACCTGTGATCGCGAGTGATCTACCGGCCCTCGCCGAGATCGTTCGCGCTCCGGGTAGCGGCCTACTTGTTCGGGCCGGGGACGCGGAAGCCTTGGCGGTCGAGTTGGTCCGCTTGGCTGAGGACGAGGCATTGCGGGCCGAGTTGGGGAGGCATGGGAGGATCTTCGCCGAGACGCGCACATGGGGCGCGCTAACCCAGCGATACGTGAGCCTGTACGACAGCGTGATCCGGAAGGAACGTCGATGAGCAGCGCGGTTGACGACGCTCGCGGCACTGCTACGCCGGTTACCAGATACGTTGATGCCAGGCGTTTGCACCCGGTGGGTCGGCGCCCTTGGCTTGGACGGTACCTCCATGATCTGTGGCGACGCCGTGCCTTCATCATCGCGGACTCACGGGCGAAGACGATCACCACGAATCGGGACATGCTCTTGGGGAACGTGTGGCTGATCGGTCGACCACTCCTCGATGGAGCCACCTATTTCATCATCTTCGGCCTGCTCTTCGGGGCACGCGACGGGATCGAGAACTTCGTCGGCTACTTGCTCATCGGGATCTTCCTTTTCGGCTACACCTCTCGTTCGCTGACCTCAGGGATCTCCTCGATCCCTGGTGGCAAGAACCTCATCCGCACGTTCTCGTTCCCGCGTGCCGTTGTGCCGCTCGCGACCTGGCTGCGGGAGAGCTTCTCGACGATCCCCACGGTGCTGACGATGCTCGTGTTGATCCTCGCCATCCCGCCGCACGCCCCGATCACGGTCTGGTGGCTGCTCTTTCCTGCCGTCCTTCTGCTACAGACGATGTTCAACGTCGGACTCGTGCTCTATGCCTCGCGGTTTGGTGCTGCCGTGCCCGACAGCAAGGTTGTCGCCGGCTTTTTCAGCCGGATCTGGATGTACGGCTCCGGTGTGATGTTCTCCATCGAGAGGCTCAGCGAGGGGCACCCCGCCGCCATGGCGATCTCGGAGCTGAATCCCCTGTACTGCGTACTTCAGCTCGCGCGAGCGAACCTGCTCTACTCATCGCCAGGGGACCCAAAGCTCTGGGCAGTCCTGGCGACGTGGGCGCTGGTGACTCCCATCTTCGGCTTTCTCTACTTCTGGCATGGCGAGGAGCACTACGGCCGTGAGTGATCCCGCGACCCCTGATGCAATCATCGACGACACCAGCGTCGCCGTCCGCAGACTGAGAATGACCTACCGGGTCATCGCCGATGAGGAGGACGGTGGGCGGCGCTGGTCTCCGTGGCGTCGCACCGTCCGTGTGCACGCGCTCAAGGACGTCAGCTTCGTGGCCCGGCAGGGGGAGATCGTCGGTGTATTGGGGGCCAATGGCTCGGGCAAGTCGACCCTGTTGCGCATCATCGCGGGCTTGGAGCCTCCCACGTCCGGGACGGTTCTCGCCACGAGCACACCGACCTTCCTCGGGGTCAATGCTGCCCTGCAGCCGGACCTGCCGGGGACGACGAATGTGCAGCTCGGCCTGCTGGCCATGGGGCTGACTCCGGCGCAGGCCCGAGCGGCGCATGACGACGTCATCCAGCTGGCTGCTCTGGGAGCGGCCATCCACCGCCCCATGAAGACATACTCCTCCGGTATGGGAAGCCGACTGCGTTTCGCCATCGCCGCTGCGGCTCGCCCAGACATACTCCTGATCGATGAGGCACTGGCTACGGGTGATGCTGCCACGAAGACGCGCAGCGAGGAGCGGATGAATCAGATCCGTGAGGACGCCGGGACGATCTTCTTGGTCTCCCACGCAGCCCAGATGATCGAGGAGATGTGCACCCGCGCGATCTGGCTGCATGAGGGCGAGATCATCTGCGACGGGCCTGCCCGGACGACCGCTCGGGCATATCGCTGGTGGGCTTGGTGCATCGCCCAGGGTGAGGAGGACAAGGCGGCGACGGTCCTCGAGGACGTTGTCAGCAAGTACACCCCTGTAGATGTACAGCTCACGCCCACTCGGCGCAGTCGCCCTGATATGAAGAGGGCGAGGAGTTGACCCTTCCTGTGCTCGCTGATGGTTGGACCCCGGCCGGGGCCGATTACTCACGCTTCGCGTCGGTGAGAGCATGGGAGAGCGTCCAGGACTTCCTTGCCGGATCGCTACTGGAGGTCGGCGTCGACATCATCCGCCTGCCCTCAGGTGACCACCTCGACGTGCTCGTGGGCGGAGAGGGAGACCTCGAGGGAGGATGTCTTCCCGTCTTCTTTTCCGGGGCATTGCGGGGGCGCCAAGAGATTGTGCCTCCGGTCTTCTCCGGCGCCAACCTCAGCCGGGTGGTCGGCGGGCGGTACCTCGCGTTGAGCGACTCTCTCGTAGCGGCGGAGGACGAGCTCACGCTGGGATGGTATGGGGGGCGGGCGGGTGACGGCGCCCAAGAGGTGATCGCCGCAATCCTCGAGCACGCGCACCGAATCTTCGCGTATGAGCCCTTGCTGGTTGGCGGATCCGGGGGCGGATACGCCGTTCTCGACCAGCTGCGACGAGCTCGAGTGCCCACGGCTGGCTTGGTGTGGAACCCTCAGACCGACGTCTTGGGCTATCTGCCGCAGTCCGTGGAGCAGTACCTCACACGGGCACTCGCATTGACTCTGGGGGAGTATCGAGCGATGCCCGAAGTCCACCGCCGGGCGCGGGCCACAGAGGCCGGGATCGATCTCAGCGTTGTCGGTTCGACGGGTAGCCCGGTGGCCACGAGGCTGCTCGTTCTCCAGAACGCCACTGATACACACGTGGCTCACCACATGGGCCCCTACCTCGACCAGAGTACCCTGACCGAGGGTCAGGACGGGTTGTGGTCACGACCCGGAGAGGCGTGGCTGATCTCTGACATGGGTTCTGGTCATGATCCTCCTTCACGGGACACCTTGGAGGAGGCGTTGAGAAGGATGTGCCACCCCGGCGTCGATCCGATCGAGGTGGCGCGCGAACTTCGACGCAGCCAATTGGCGCCCACCCCCGATCGACAGATTCTCCCGGTGGATCTCAGAGGCACCGTCGACGACCCCTTCTCCGTCATGGATGTGCGTGGTACTCAGGATGAGTGCGGCATGGTCCGGCTGTGGATGGACCGATCTGAGGGCCTCCCCGAGACGACAGAGGTCGAGGTCGACCTGAGCGCTCCGTCGGGAGCGTGGCCCCGCCCGATCACCGATAGAGGACTCGCATTCCTCTCCCAGGATACGGACGTGATCTCGGTGCGCGCACGGGACGCGTTCGGTCACGCGCTCGGCGAGACCTCGCTCCGCCTGGGTCGAGGGCACGAGCACCCCAGGGTGTTGATCGTGGGCAGTTGTGTATCCCGGGACGTCATTCCTTTCGCGCATCCCGAGCCGCTGATCGTGGGGTACGAGGCGAGGCAGAGCCTGATCAGCGCCTTCTCCGCTGCGGGGCCGGTCCCGGCCGAGGTGGCTGGGCTAAGCAGTGCCTTCCAGCGTCGGATGCTGGAGGCTGATCACGGCAGCACGCTCCCGGACCGCGTTCGCGACCTGGCCTCCTCGGCGGACCTGCTGGTGTGGGACATCGTCGACGAGCGACTCGGGGTCCGCGTCCATGACGATGGCACGATCACGACCGACACCGTGGAGCGGCGGGCGCTTCGCGGTGACGGCGCTGTCCGCAGCGGAACTCGTCACGTCCCCTTCGGTTCCCATGAACATCGCGCGCTCTTCCGCGCGGCGCTGGAGAACTGGCGCGAGCTACTCGAGGAGACGGGCCTGCTGCGCAGGACCGTGCTGCTGGCGCCGCCGTGGGCGATGAGGACCACGTCAGGATCCCCCACCCAGCCCAGTTTCGGCGTCAGTGCCGAAGAGGGGAACGCTGTGTCTGCGCACTACCTCGAGCTGATCCACGAGGTGGTCGGGGTCGACGTCGTGGGCGTGGATGTCGCTACGAGGGCGGGCGAATCGCACCGTTGGGGGCCGGCGCCGTTTCACTTCGATGAGGCGACGGAGTCAGCGCTGGCGAAGGAGGTCGTTGCGCGCATGCCCGGAGCGCCCGACCTTGGTGGCTTGACCCGTTCAATGAGCGGCGCATCCGTGTCGGTGGGGCCAGGATTCGAAGGGTCACTGGTCGTGGTAACCGCTCTGCCAGCCGGTGCCAAGGTCGCGTATCACCTGTTTCGCGGCGGCACTCGTGTATCTATGCAGGGGTACGGCCCACAGCGTCCGCACACGTTCTGGCGTCTCGGGCCAGGGAGCTACCGCGTTCGGGCGTTCGTTCTCCACCCCGACGGACGGCGAGAGGCGGTCACATCGGTGCCAGTCACCATCGCCTGATTGGCGTGCGCCACAACAGTGCGCGGAACTGATAAATGCGGGTCCTGGCCCTGCAGGATGAGGTACCCAAGTCCATGCCACTGCTGATGTTCGAATCGGTTAACGGCCGCTGGCAGCCACCGGCCGAATGCCCGCGGCAAGGTGCGCGTAGGCCGCCTCAGTGTAGTGGAAAGGGCTCGGCCCCCACTTGTGCTCACGGGTCGAGGTCGTCAGCTCCGCCGGAAGGGTGAGTACTGGCCACCCGAGGCTTCGGACCCGCTCGTAGTAGCGGCGGTACTGCTCGTTGGCGCGCTCCGGGGGTAGGTCCCAGTCGGAAGTGCCCAGAGGATCGCCGTCGTCCAGACTGCTCGCCCAGTCTGTCCCCAAGACGATCACCCGCTCCTCGAGGCCGAGCGCAGCCACGGTGGTGGCCAATCGAGCAAAGGAGGGCGACCAGAGGGCGAAGTGCTCGTCGGTGCCGAAGTCGATCTGGTGCCCGTCACGGGTGGCCTCGGCGTCGCCGGCCCGCCACAGCTCGGCGAGGCGGCTGACGTAGCCGCCGCCGACCTCGACGACACCGCCCCGCTCGTCGATGAGGTCGATGACGAGCACGTCGACCTCGTCGGCCCGACGGGCGAGCTGGGCGAGGGCATCACCCTCGATGTCGCCCTTCACGTTGCGCCGCTGGAAGGGGGACTCGATGGGCTCGAGCTTCGGCCAGACGCCCTCGGCCGGGTGGCCCGCGCTCACCGCGGACTGACGGGCGATGTAGGCGATGAGCTCGTGGGTGTCGCCCATGGTCTCCAGGGTGTCCCGGGAGACGCAGCTGCCGTAGATGAAGGTGCGGACGCGGTCCTGCCCGTCGGTGCTCACGCGGTGCCTCCGGTGATGATCTCGGTCAGCTGGGTGGTCGTCCGCTCGTGGGAGAAGGCCGCACGGGCCTGCTCGGCGAAGGCCTCGCCGTCGCGGGGCGCGGTGGCGATCCGCTCGACCATCGACTCGACGTCGGGGCTGATCCACTCGCGCGGGTAGATCAGGTCCGAGCCCGGCCAGGCGAGCAGCGCCGGCAGCGCGCCCGACGCCGCACCGTCGGCGACCGTGAGGTGGAAGGACTCGAAGTCGCTCGTCGACAGGGCCACGCCGATGCCCTGGTACCACTGCGCCATGTCGTCGCCGTGGCCGTCGAGCACGACCGCCCCGGGACGCTCGGCGTTGATCCGGTCGATGCGGGCGAACTGCTCCTCGTAGTACGCCATCTCGTCGGGGCGCTGGGCCATCCAGGGGTAGTCGGCGGGGGTCTTGCCCTTGACCCGCAGGGTGTGGTCGAGGCCGCGGGCGTGCAGGCCCTCGAGCACGTCGAGGGCCCGGTCGAGCCGCTTCGGCCGGGCGACGATGCCGACGAGGCCGAGGGTCGTCTCCGCCCCGGGGGACTTCGGCAGGTCGAGACCATCGAGGTCCACTGCATTGGGCACGACGTGCGCCTTGTCCGCCGGCACGCCGTGGCCGGCCACGGCCGCGTCGCGGATGAGGTCGCCGACGAAGACGTAGGCGTCGACCGCCGAGTGCTTGATCGAGGCGAGGTAGGGGCGGCGCAGCTCCTGCGAGTGGACCCGCACGACGAGGCGCTGGCCCGGCATGAGGTGCTTGCTGTACCAGACCGCGTTGCCCAGGCCCCACTCGCAGACGACGACGTCGGCGCCCTGCAGCAGACGGCTGGAGCGCTCCTCGTCGTGGTTGGCGTGGTCGGTCCACTCGTCGATCTCGACCTCGTGACCGGAGGCCCGCAGGTCGCGGATCATCGCCCGGGCGAACTTCAGGTCGTGGCCGGCGACGACGACCTTGAGGTGGCGCGTCGGGCGACCGGCGTCGGCCGGGTCCGTGGTGCCGTGCTCGATGCCGGGCGAGGCCGCGGGGAGGGTGAGGTGGACCCCCTTCGCGTCGTCCTGATCGAGACCGGTCTCGTAGGGGCGCGGGCTCCGGTGGTGCGTGCGGATGACGCTGCGGTGGACCATCGCGGGGCCGGACATCGGTGCCCGGGTCTCGTGGGCGAAGGCGTCGCCGGCCGCGTGGTCGGGGTCGACGGCGCCGCTGATCCGCTCCCAGTTGCCGAAGCTGCGGGTGTGCAGCAGGTCCTCCATGCCGGTGCGGGTCGCGACCGGCTCCTCGAGGCGCACGACGTAGTCGGCGGTCATCGCGTTGTATAGGCCGCGGCCGTCCCAGGCGTGGACGTCGACCCCGAGGTGGGCGAGGCGCTCGCGGGCGGCCTCGGCGTCGCCGACGACGAGGACCCGGGTCGGCAGGACCGACTGGTGGGCCAGCGAGTCGAGGACCTCGGTGCGGAAGTCGTCGACGATCGCCGCGTACGTGGGCAGCACGTCGCCGCGGGTCGGGATGCCTGCGGTGCGGGTCAGCAGGAGCATCGCGCTCGTCACGGTGTGCGAGCGCAGGACGGTGCGCATCTGACGCCAGGCCTCGCGCAGGCGGGCCTGCGGGTCGCGGGACCACAGGCCGAGCGAGGCACGCCAGAGGTCGGAGTCGTTGGTCGCAGGGATCGTCGGGCCGAGCGTCTCGCCGATGCCGCGGCCCGGGCCCGAGAGGACGACACCACCGCAGGCGGCGACCTCGACGACGCGTCGGGAGAACATCGTCGGGGAGTCGGCGACGGAGTTGACGTTGAGGTTGGCCAGGTGCGACTTGTAGGAGTCGATGACCTCGTCGTAGGGGAGCGAGCCGCGCACGTTGCCGCGGAAGATCGCGGGGAAGTGGTACGGCGAGTCCGGGATCGCGGCCTGGCGGTCGTAGATCGCCAGGCCGAAGGGCTGGGCCACGGTGAGCAGGCGGCTGAGCTCGGCGGAGCGCTTCGCGTAGCGCTCGCCGTAGTAGGTGCCGGCGTAGGCGACGGAGGGGTCGTAGGCGCGCGCGCCGGGCAGCGGGTTGTGGATGAGCGGCTGGGCGTAGAAGGGCAGCCCCGAGGCGGTGCGGACCGTGCCCACCCCGGCGGCGAGGTAGCGCGGGACGCAGTTGGCATCGGTCGTGAAGACGTGGTCGCACAGCGAGGCGGTCGCGATGAATCGCTCGATGTGGACCGGGTCCTCCTTGTTCCAGAAGACCGAGGGGATGCCGAGCTCGCGGGCCCGCGCGAGCAGTGCGACGACGTCGGCGTGCTCGTCGTCGTCATACCGGCCGACTCCACGCAGCCACTGGCCGTCGTTGCCCTTCCACGCCGACTCGACGAAGACGAGGTCGAGGCCGTCGAGCTGGTCGCGCCACCCCTGTCGGTCCAGTGGCACGAGGTCGAAGGTGGGGCGCAGCGTCTCGGTGGTGAACTCGTCGGCGATGATCCCGACCCGCAGGGACCGCAGGTCACGGTCGGTGCTGGCGTCGTGGGCAGCGACTACCGCGGTCGCGCGGGCGTGGGCGTCGCGGAAGGCCTCGGCGACCTGCAGCCAGGTGCGCTCGTCGAGGGTCCACAGCCGGCTGCGGCGGCCGAGGTCGGCGCGGGCGTCCTCGTCGGCGAGGAGCGGCCGCAGGGCGTCGGCCAGCGAGCGCGCGTCGTCGGCCGGGACGACGACGGCGCGCTCGCCCTCGGCCCCCGCGAGGGTGCGGTGCGGTGAGACGTCGGAGAGGACGACGGCCTTGGCGCAGGAGAAGGCCTCGAGCGGCTTGAGCGGCGAGACCATCTCGGTGACGGGCAGCGAGCGGCGGGGGCACGGCATGACGTCGAAGAGGCTGATCATCCGCTGCATCTCGCTCGCCGGGACCCGCCCGACGAAGCGCACGGTGTCACCGAGGCCGAGCTCGTCGGCCTGCTTCTTGAGCGCGGGCTCCGCGGCGCCCGAGCCGGCGAGGACGAGCTGAGTGTCGACCCCTTCGTCACGCAGGAGGGCGACGGCGTCGACGAGCAGGTCGAGACCCTCGTAGCCGACCATCGAGCCGGCGAAGCCGATGACGGGCACGTCGGTGCGCACGCGGTGCTGCCGGGCGTATGCCTCGTCCTTGGGCAGCGGGACGAAGACGCCGGGGTCGACGGCATTGGGCGCCAGGGTGATCTTGTCGGCGGAGACGCCGCGGCGGATCAGCTCTTGCCGGGTCTCCTCGGTGATGGCGAGGACGGCGTCGGCCTCGGTCGCGACGAGCGTCTCGAAGTCGGCCTGCTGCTGGTAGCGCTCGGTCTGCTCCCAGTCCTGCTTGCCGGAGGCCTCGGTGACCTCCCACAGCCCCCGCACCTCGTAGACGAAGGGAACACCCACGCGCCGCGCGGCGATGAGCGCGGCGAGACCGGTGACGTGGTTGGAGGCGGACTGGATGAGCGAAGGGCGGCGCAGCCGGGCCTCCCGCACGAAGGCGTCGGCACAGGCGAGGATGTAGTGGTCGATCGGCGTGGAGCCGAGGCGCGGCCCGGGCAGGTGGGTGTAGTCGACACCGTCGAGCGTGCTCACCTGGCGGCGGGCCTTGGGCGCCTTCTTGTCGACCTGGCTGTCCCAGGGGTAGCCGACCCGGGCGACGACCGAGACGTCGACGCCGGCGTCGCCGAGGCCGGCTGCGACACCGCGGGTGCGGGTCGAGTAGCCGTTGGTGTTGTACGCGGGCGTCGAGTGGACGCAGTAGAGCAGGCGGCCGGGCTCCGGCACGTAGGCAGTACCGCTCGAGCGTGGCGGGATAGAGAGACCCTGTCGATCGATGCGTTGTGCGGCCCTCGCGCGCATCACGAGGTCGTGTTGCTTGGTGTCGCTCTGATCGATGAGGGAGGCATGATCGACGACGAGGCGATTGGCTTCGCTGATGGATCCCAAGCCATACCAAGCGCGCGTCAGTGCGTGTGTCAACCGTCGACTGGACGGGTCATCGCGAAGGTCCCGGAGCAGATCCTCGTAGGTCAGGTCTGACAGGGGGACGGTGGCGACAGTTGGCGCAGTCGCGGCTGTCTCCACCGCCTCGTCCGGGGAAGTGTCAGCGTCGCCACGTTCGTTCGCGCTCGTGGCTCCTCCGCCTCTGAATACGCGAGCCGGAGCTGTCAGGGACTTGCCGACCTTCATCGCGCGCGAAGCCCGAACGCGCTTGAGATCATCACGCAGGCGGGCGTTCTCTGCTCGATAGGCATCGAGGGCACTCCGAGCCGTTCCGAGTTCGGAGAAGTAGCGCTCCGCACGGGCCGTAGCGGATGCTCGCTCGGTTTCCAGCTCGGCCAGACGCTCTTGAGCCTTGCGCAGATTGGCCTTGGAGGTCTTCGCCTTGCGCGCTTCCTTGCGCAGCGCCTCGAACTCCTCCACGGCTGCCTCAGGATTTGAGGCGATGAAGCGTCTCAACTGGATGCTCAGGAAGCTGACATCGGGGGACTCTTCAGGGTGGTTAGTCGTCACTCCGGGCTCCGGCTGGGGTCAAGCGGCGGTACGCCGTTGGGAACATAGGGATGTTGCTGTCGGCGATCAGGTCCAGAGAGGCGGCCACGTCCTTGGTCACGACCTGACGGAGTTGTGTGGGGTCCAGCTCCCACCAGCGGCTCTCGAGCAGACGATCTATGGTCTCGGAAGGAAAGCGTTGCTTGAGCAAGCGAGCCGGGCTCCCAGCAACCACCCCGTAGGCGGGGACGTCCTTGGTGACGATCGAACCCGCGCCGATGATCGCGCCGGTACCGATGCGCACTCCGGACATGATCTTCACGCCGTCACCGATCCAGACGTCGTGTCCCACGATGACGCGCCGGACGGGGTCCCGCGCCGCCAGTCGTTGCTGGTAGCGGTCCGTAGGAAAGGAGAACCACGAACTGGTGCTCAGGACGTCCGAGTCGTGGTGTCCGAGGCCGATGGTGACATCACGGCCGAGGGAGCAATATCGGCCCACTTCGGTGTATGACCGTAGATGTCCCGAGTTGATGTAACTGGCGAAGCCGAAGAACACTGTGCCGAAAAGCTGGGCATTGAACAGCCGTGCTTCAGGCTCTGCGAACACCGCCCAACCCTGTCCGGAGCCGGGCGTGATCAGGGGTTCCTTGTACTTCGGCGCGTTCATGGCAACCTTCCGGTTTCGTGGCGGAGGGAGGCCAACTGGAGGTAGATCTGACCAGAGGCGTGGTGGACTTCCTGGCTCTCCGCACGCGCCCTTCCCGCATGGCTGAAGGTACGCCAGAGGATCGGGTCGTGGTACAGGGACGGCAGGAGTCTTGACAGTCCCGCGGGGGAGTCCACCTCTACGCCAGCCAACCCGAGGGTCTCCGAGAGTGACTGAGGCATGTCCCGATAGATCACCGGAACTCCCAAGCCCGCGACCTCCATGGGAACCATTTCAAAGGTTGCGAACTTGGTGGGGGCGACCATCAGCCGAACCTTCGACAGCCTTTCGGAAAAGTCGTCCTTGAGGAACGGCCACACCTCATCGAGCTCGAAATCCGGCTCGAATCGGGGCCGGTACTGCTGGACTCCGTAGATCGGGACTCCTGGGAGTGCCTCCCTGATGGCCGCGACCCAGTCTCGGCCGGGGCCGCCCACGAGCGCAGGGTCACTGAGCTTGGCGATGTCCCCCACGAAAACGCCTGCCGTACTCCCGAACTCGGCGTAGGGAGGAGACACCGGGGCGAGCGTCTTTGGGATCTCGAGGATGAGATCGCGGATGGGTTCCATTCCAGGCATGTGTTTGGCGCCGAGGCTGAAGGTCATGAGTCGAACCTTCCCCGGATGAGCTCGGTCCAATTCCTGCATGGAGTGGACGATGCTGGCCGTGCGTGCCGGTACGGCCTGAAGGGACATGTTGATGACGACGACGCGCCCTTCAGACATGTGCTTCTCGGCTATCTCACGTGCTCGGGCGTAATCGGGACGGTCGGGGTCACCCGCGTAGATGATGACGATCTCTGGATCGGCTCCCTCAAGGGTGAACGGGTCGCCCGTCTCGATATCTGCTAGGACGCAGTTCACGCCGAAACGGCGCAGGGCGTCAGCCATGAGATGGGTTGACTTGAGGATCCCGCCCTTTCGCCACCGGTCACGATCAGTGCGACCAACGATGGCGATGTCGAACCGATCACGCGACCAGGTGGGCGCGGTCTCGTTGATGATCCACGGATGGTGATCAGCGACCGTCTTAGTCACGGTCTCACGGACATCCAGACGCTTTCCCCCATCCTTCTTGATCGAAGCATTGGAGATGGACGGTGCATGACGGTCGATCGGGTCAGCCCAACCCCGCTCGTGGGCGAGGACGACCATCGGCGTGCGAAATTCCTGGGCCTTGAGCGCAAGCCACACATCGGCCATGTTCGGGATCTTGAAATCGTCGGAGGCGACGGGGATCGTGTGCGTGTGGAATCCGGCCGCGCCCGTGCCGAGCAGGTGGACGCCGGTGTCGGCCTCCCGTGTGGAGTAGTACGCCAAGACACGACGGGACTTGGCGTCGTAGTAGTCGGTGAACCCGTCGAGGAAGATGGAACCGTGCCATCCCACGATGGCCTTCCGGTCAAACCTTTCGATTCCGTCGAGAAGGTGATCGACGTAGAAGTCGGGGTACGCGATGTCGTCGTCGCAGGTGAGGTAGTACCCCTCATAGCCATCGATGAACAGGAATTTGCCTCTGTCACCATGGTCGGGGCCAGTGTGGAAGTGCACGTTGTCGTATGCGGGCAATGACGAGGGGACGGAATCCATCTGGTTGAGGTAGACGTGGATGTCGTCCGCTTGCGGAGCAAGACTTCGCAAGACCATGGCCAGTCCATCTTCTCGGCCCGGCATGGTGGCGATACCGATCCGCACGTGGTCCTTGCGCACGTGATGGTTGAGCAGGGGCCGGATGTCAGACGACGGAGCCTCTCGGTGGAGGATCGTCGGCGGCTGATCGCCCGACAGGAGTCCGAAGGCGGTGTCAACGCCCACCGCGTGGTCCCACGAGCCAGGGCTGATGGACTCGAGGCGACTGGACACCAATTGGTAGCTCATGCCCAGCAGATCAAGGTCTCGGCGATGCTTGGCCTCACGGTCGAGCGACTGCCGGAGGTGGTCTTCCACAGTGGACAGGTCAGCAGCTGAACGCGCGTGTTGATCCGTCGCGGCGCGGAATTGCTCCTCGAGTGCCCCTCGGTCGTCTCGCGACTGGGCGAGGTCTTCCTGCAGGGACGAAACCGTCGCTCGGAGCTCCTCCACCTCCCTGACCTTTTCCTGCAGTCTGAGTCGGTGCTCGGTCAGGGCGGCGTTGAGCTCTCCGTGCGACCTCCGATTCTCCTCCAACAGGTCGTCCAGCGCTCGGGTGCGCTGATCGTGCATCTCACGGACGGTGGTCGCTGCGGAATGGGCCGCAGCGAGTTGCTCGCGTAGATCCCCCAGTTCTGGCCGCGTTGCGGCCAACTGCCCCTCGGCCACATGGGTCGTGATTTCGGCAAGCGAACGGGTCAAGCGCTGATCGGTGCTGCTGTGTTGCCTTTCGCGACGGCGGTCGCGTTCCACGGCCAGTCGGTGCCTCAACTGGTCGGCGGAGGAGACCGTCGGGCTGTCGGGGTGGACGTAGACGAAATTGTCCGAGCGCCCCCCGATGAGGAGCACCTCATACCCAAGAGGGGCCAAGACCGCTTCGAGCTTACGGACGGAGGTCGGGCCATGAGCCTCAATACACAGGATGGGGTGCGAGCGAGTGAGCAGCGACCTCGCGCCGTTGAGCGCGCGCACTTCGCTCCCTTCGATGTCGAGCTTGAGCAACGCGACGTCGATCCCCTCGCAGAGTGAGTCCAGCGTCGACGCCTCGACCTCTGTGCCGCCCGACTCGACGACATGAACTTGTCCGCTGTTGTCAGGGTGTTCATTCGCGAGGCGCAGGGTCGTCACGCTGTCCCAGAGGGCGACGTCCCTGATCGACACTCGTTCCTGGAGGTGGTTTCGAGCCACGTTCTCTTGCAGGATTGAGTGGTTCTCCGGGTCTGGTTCGATGGCCAGAACCTGACGGTCAAGGGCAGTTGCGAAGAAGAGGCTGTGGTTGCCGATGTTGGCACCGCCATCAACGATCCAGCCCGATCCCGTGAGCGCAACGCCCGCCAGGGCCTGCAGGAGGTCTCCTTCGTAGAAGGTGCCGGAAGCACGTACTTGCTCGAAGATGTACTCGCCCGGGTGCCCCGTCAGCGAGAGGCGCTGGCCTTCCCACTCGAGGTCGACGTTCTCGAGCCCTGCGTTCGTCACTTGTCCTCTCCTGCGTCCAGCTCAGCAGTTCTGACGTTCAGCAGACCCAGAAGAGCGTTTGCACGAAGGCTGAGGTCCGTGTTGCCGGCGGCCAGGGCCTTCAGGTCCTGGGTCACTGCGGCCGAACGTGCCTCGTGCCCTTGCGACGAAGACGCGACCGCGGCCTCGAGTGCCTGCATCCGCTGCGCTAGGCCGTTCTGCTGTCGGCCGAGGACACCCATCGACAGCGTGACGCTCTTGCGCATCTCCGCGAAGTCCTGCTCCTGCTGGGTGGCTGCCGCGTCCACACGGGTCTGGAAGGTTCCCAGTGCCGCACGCGTGGAGTCGGCGTTGCGAAGGTACGTACGCCGCAGCGCCTCCACGCTGGTGCCGATGTCGTGGACTTGCCCTCGCACCTGGTCGAGGGATTCGACCTTGGCGAGTCGCGCGTGCAGGCTACGAGTCGTGGTGTTGATTTTGATCAGCGTCTGCACGATGACCCAGGCCGTTCCTGTCAGCGCTACCAAGATGACCAAGGTGGCGACCACCACTGCCCACTCGGCGCCCGCCGTGGCCGCGGTTACGCCGACGGCGATGACGCCGGCGAGGACTCCGGCGAGAGCCATCCATCTGAGGTTGCGCAATCCGTACTCCTGAGGTGTGGCGAACCTGTCGTTGCATCCTGTCCCGGCGCGAGTGGACCGGGGCGCGCTGCACACGCTAATGCCTCGGGTGGGTCTGAGTTGCGTCGGCCCACTGGCCCGTCAGAGCACAGTCGGTGGCGCCAGCATCGGGCCACCGCGTGCAGCTTCGAGGAGGGCGATCGTGCTGCCTCCTTGGCTCAGACGGTTGGCGGGCCGCGCGGATGCGCACAGGTGGCCTTGATACGCGCTAACATCCCTGACTGCCACGCGGGTGAGCTGGCGATTGAGGGAAATCGTGGGAGGAAACTAGTGGTCAAGCTGATTGTGTGGGATCTGGACGACACTCTGTGGCGGGGCACGCTCGCCGAGGGAGACGACATCGCGCTCTTTGAATCTCGAGCGCAAGCGATCCGTCAGCTCAACGAGCAAGGCGTTGTGCATGCGATCTGCTCGAAGAACGATCACGCGGCGGCCATGGAGCAACTTGATCGGCTGGGGATGCGCGATCAGTTCGTGTTCAACGAGATCGAGTTCTCGCCCAAGGGTCCGATGGTCCGGCGCATCGTGGAGGACATGAACCTCCGTTTCCCGGACGTCGTCTTCGCGGACGATAACGAGGTCAACCTGCGCGAGGTTCAGCACGCGTGTGAAGGAATAGTCACCATCGACAGCCGGGGCGACGCGCTTGACACGTTCCTCGCTCGCTCCATCGACGAGACTTCGGGTGGGAAGTCACGGCTCGCGCAGTATCGCATCATGGAGAAGAAGCGATCAGATCGCGCGGACGTCGCAGGTTCAAACGAAGACTTCCTTCGGACGTGCAACATCAAGATGGCCGTCCTCGAGCGCACGGACAACCTTGCCCATGCCCAGCGCATCGAGGAGCTGATCAACCGCACGAACCAGCTCAACTTTCTCAAGACGCGCGTTGAGGTGGGGTCCATGGCTGAGACCATCGTGGAATCCACCAAGAACTTCACCTTCTCTGCGTTCGTGTGGGACGACTACGGAAACTACGGACTCGTTGGATTCGCGTCGGTCGCTTTTCGGCGACGCTTGGACCACTTCACGTTCTCGTGCCGAACGATGAACATGGGCATCGAGAGTGCGCTGGCGTCAATCATGCAGAAGACGACGCTTCTCGACGACTCTGATCTCCCCGTTTCGCCGGTCGTCCCGGACTGGATCTCCGTGGTGGACCCCAACTCGGTGGAAGCGCGCGAGCGTGTGGCCGCCATGGTCGCGGAGGTGCCCGCCGACGCGGGTCTGCGAGTCATGGCCAACTGTCAGTCTGGCTCAATCGCCCACTACCTCAAGTCGCCTACGGCGGTGGACTTCGACAACTGGCCCAGGGTCTTTTCGCTGCAGAGGTTCAAGAGCGACGGCTATTTCCCCGGCGAATGGCGACCGTTGATGGTCTACGGGGCATTCGTCGACTACAACGCGAACTACTGGCCGGGTGCTGTGGAGCCAACCGTGACGGCCTATCAGGAGGCCGCGGATGCGCTTGTCGATGCGTGCCGAGAGAACGGCAGCTCGCTCACCGTTCTGCTGCCGACCGAGAAGTTCGATGTCGAGAAGCCTGAGGAAGGGCTCACTCGCCGAGGGTACGCTGAGCGCAATGGTGTCTGGCGTGAGATCGCTCGAGAGAACGCGCACGTGCAGGTGGTCGAGATCGATGACGTCCTGGGAGGGCGCACGATTTCGGACCCGCGTCATTTCGACCGAGACGTTCTGACTGGCATCTCCAATGCGCTTGTCGACGCGTGCCCTGAGCTGCAGGGATGATGTTCTCTGATCGCCATGTTCGCTGGCTGGCCAGTTTGGACCGCCCCGGGACAGCTTTGGACAAATACATCGAGTCGATGCAATTGCATCGATTTGACGTCTCGCGTGGGTTTCAGCGGGGACCCAACTTGTGGGTCAATTTTCTGGCGTTCGACGAGTATTGGCGAGACTCGGACGAGGATAACGTGGTGCTCTTTGCTACAGAGCGGTCTGAACAGGACGTTGTTGATCTGGACCGCCTTTCGGAAAATCTTCCCGACAACGTGTTCATCGTCCTTATATCGCGTCACTACCGAAGGTCTCCCCATGAACACATCGTGGTGATCGGCGCTGCAGTCGACGGAGACGACGAGTTTGACGCAAAATGCGGAGCCCACCTGGCCAGATTCGTGCGCCTGCAGCCGGAGGGTAGTCCGCTGAATCCTCTGCGCGGTGAGTTTCCCCGTGCTGTAAGGTCCTATGGGTCCTTGGGTGACTTCACTCCATCTATCGATTGGCGAGGAGTGGTGTCGATTGAGGACGAAGGAATTCGTTACGAATTCTTCAGTTCCTTGCGGTCGGACAGTCGCTTGCTGATCGTCATCGGCCAGAGCGCCTTGGTCCGAAGCCGAGTTGGCTCGCTGCCGGTTTTCCAGAGATGGTCGTGGGCTGAGGACATTGCGCACTCTTCCGCCCTGGTTCTCAATGACCCGAACCTGTACCTCGATGAAGAACTCAATGCGGGTTGGTGGTTTGGGACCCGTGGGCGAGACACAGCGGCCGAGATGGCAGGCATTGTTGACACCGTTCGTCGAGAACTCGGGCTCGACCGGCGTCAGGTGGTCTTCTACGGAGGGTCAGCGGGCGGATTCGCCTCGTTCCACATGGCCTCCTGCCTCCCGGGGTCCTTGGCGGTGGTGGACATCCCGCAGATTGACATGCGGAAGTATCACCTGCGTGCCGAGGCGGACCGTGCTGCGCAGGTAGCCTTTGGAGTCGCGGGTATTGATGCCACCCCGAGCGACCTCCTGTATCGAGTGGACGTGACAGAGCGCTTCGCGCGGCAGCGATGCATCCCCGATCATCTGTACCTGCAGAACGTCCGGGACCGAACACACGTGGTCGATCACTACGGGTACTTCGTCGAGAAGGTTGTCCAGCTGGCACACGATCACTCATGGGCGTATCACCGCGCACGGGTCGAGATGTATTCCTACTGGAGCTTGATTCGCGGGGGCCACTTTCCCTTGAACAGGGCAGACACCATGCAGCGAATCACCGAGTTCGCCCACTTCGAGGTCGCCCCGGGTGCTCCAGATCGTTCCGGCTGGATCTGACTCGGCAAGATCAGGTCAACGGTCTGTGGTGGCGGACGCGACGCCGATGACGTCCGCGTTCGCCAGCATCTCCGCATCACTCGCATCCCAGGTGTGCTGTCCAGCGCCCCGCCGCACCTGGACGAACCCGAAGCGGTCGGCGGAGTAGATCCGACCACCGGCCTCGACGACGCGCCGCAGCAGCCCGGTGTCCTCACCAACTTGGGCGTCGGGGAAGCGATGCTCCACGGCGACCGAGCGAGGCATGACCATCGTCGGCCCGGCGACGAAGTCGGTGAACCGGTGCTCGCGCTCGGGGAATCGCACGAGGTGCGCCGACTGGCTCTCGAGGTACATCTGGTGCGCCTGCTTGCCGACGACATCCGCACCCGAGTACTCGAGAGCCTGCAGGCTGTCGAAGAGATAGTGGTCGCCATAGAGGTCGTCGTCGTCCATCTTCGCCATCACGTCGCCGCTCGCCGCATCGACGAGCCGGTTGAGGCAGGTGCCGAGCAGGACGTCCTGGTCGGCGTGGAGCACGACGAGGTCCTCGATGCCGTGCTCGGCGGCGAGCTCTCGCACTCTGGCCTCCTCGTCGAAGCCGTGCATGAGCAGCGCGAGCTGCACCGTGACGTCCCGCTGCCGCGCCACCTGCCAGATGACGTGCTCGAGCTGGTGCGGTCGGTTGGTCGACACGAGGGCCGAGACGGTGCGGGGCCGACGGACGTGCTGCTCGAGCCCCACCGCCTCGAGGACGGCGTCGATGCGGGCGGCATACGTGTGCTCTCGCCAGATGCGGCGCTGAGCGGCGTGCACCATGCGGTCGCGCAGCAGAGGGCTGCGCACGAGCGCCCGCAGCATCCACTCGGCCTGCTGCGGGTCGTCCACCCGCACGACCTCGTCGTCGGGGAAGAAGGCGTCGAGCGCAGGGCTCGGCGTGGAGACGACCGGCGTGCCGCAGGCAGAGATCTCGAAGACGCGCCGGGCGCACATGCTCGGGCTGCCGACGACCGAGTTGACGTTGAGGAAGACCTTGAAGCAGCGGTACGCCGTGAGCGTCTGCAGGTAACTCAGCGACCCGACGACGCGCGCGTCGAGCGGCTCGGGGAACTGGTAGTTCGCATCACCCCCCGCGAAGCGGGAGAAGATCTCGAGTCCGTGCTCCATCCGCGGCGAGACCCGGTCCGCCGCGCCGAGCAGCAGGTCCATCTGCTCGCGGCGCTCGGGGTACTTGTGGGCGAAGTACATGCCCGCGAAGGCGATGTCGCGCTCGGCGTGACCCTGCTGCGGTCGGATCGGGTTGTGGATCCGCTCCTGCGCGGCGAAGGCCATGACGCCCACGCGGTCGTGACCGAGCCGCTCCCGGTACCGCGGCACCATCTCGACGTCGGTGGTCAGCACATGGCCGAAGAGGGCGGCGGTGTCGACGAAGTCGTCGAAGTGGACCGGGTCCTCCTTGCACCAGAAGACGGTGGGCACCCGGGCCGCCCGGCAGTGCTCCACGAGAGCCACCAGCGCGGGGGAGGGGGCCGAGGGGCCGGTGAGCTGGTATCGCCACGTGCCACCGTTGCCGTGCCACGCCGACTCGACGAAGAGCAGGTCGATCCCCTCGGCGACCTGCGACTCCCACGCCGCCGGGGTCACCTCGACCTGGGTCCACTCGGGCGCGAGGGCCAGCCGGCTGAAGTCGTCGAGGACGACCGCCACGCGCAGGTCCGGACGGCGCACCGGCCGGTCCTGGAGTGGCCACTCCGGCAGTTCCTCACCGGTCGCCTCGGCCACGACCACGCTCATCCGTCGACGGCGTCGCCACGTCCGCAGCTGCCGCACGCCACCCTTGCGCAGGTGCCAGATGGCCGTGCGGGCTGTCGAGACGCGCATCGATTTCCTTCCTCCTTGGCTCACGGGCCAAACGCTTCGGGACACGCGCAAACTAGTCCACCTCTCCCGTGATGACGAGCGGGTCGCTGCTCACGCCATACCGGGGTCCATGGGTGGGTTGGATGATTGCACGACACCGGAAGGTCCCCCGTTGACGAACGGTGAACGTGTGCTTTCGCGTGAGGCCTTGGGGTGTGGTATCGAGCCGACGCGCGCCCTCGTAGAGGTGGAAGGCCATCGAGGCGATACCGCCCCCTCGCACCTCGACGGTGATCCGGTAAGGCAACGACTCCGATATCTGGACCTTCGCTGGTTGTGTGACCATCTCCTGGCGCGGGGATCGCTCCTGAGCCGTTGGCACCCGCACGAGAGTGTCGGGGTCGCGCACGGGGTCGAACGGTGAGCGCTGGGTGTTGACCTGATCGACGATCTGGCGGGCCAGCTCGGAGCACGACAGATCGTCACGGTGGCAGGATGCCGCTCCCCAGGAGTGCTTCGTGTTCGCGTCGGTGCTCGCGGGACAACCAGAGAGGACCGGGACGTCGAGCAAGCCTTGTACCGCCGCAACGTATCTCTGGATGGCGGCGCCGGCCTCTGCGGCCTTCACGCTCGCGCTCGAGGCCGGTGATCGTCCCTCGACCGCCTGGGTAACGCACGACGACGCTACGAGCACGAGGCGGTTCAGCAGCCCGGTCTCCGTCAGCAGGTCGCGCCAGCGCGGGAGCGCGGCGTGGAAGGCGGCGAATTGCCCGTCGTCGTCGAGGTTCTCATCGCCAAGGTCCCACAGGACGACATCGCTCTGCGTTGCGGCAGTGCGCATGGACGCTGGTAGGCCGGAGGGGTCGCGCAGTGCGTCGGCGAGGCTCCGTCCCGAGACGTGGTCGGTGAGCGTGACCTGCGTAGGGTCGAGGAAGCTGAAGGCGTCGCGTGACGCGTTGCGACCGAGGATGAAGAAAGACAGCTTGCGCGGTGTCAGCTCGATCGGTGCGTCACCGGTGAAGATGTCGTGGCCCAGTCCGTCACTGATCCGCACCGGCAGCGTACTCGGCAGCGCGCGGGCGGGGTCCAGGTAGTGACGCCCGCTCCGGGTGGTGAGGGTTTCACTCGATCGTGGGTCGGAGAGGTCCAGGCTGACCCCGAGGAGATGACGCGTTCCGCCGTCGTTCCACGTGAGGTATGGACGCACCTCTCCGGTGGCGCGAACCGCTGCGACGACGGTCGTGCGGCGCCGGATGTGCTCGGCCTTGTTGCGCAGGTCGGATGGCAGGCGGTGGGATGGCGTGCTCGGCAGCAGACCCCGGTCGTACAGTCGGTCGCCGATGGTGTCAGCAGGTGCGGACGCCTCGAGCATGCCGCGGATCGACTCGAGGAGGACGGGCCGGGAGGGTGGGTTGTGCCCTTCCGCAAGATGGTCCACGCGCACGACGTGGCGGCGTTCGCCATCTGAGGAGGCCCACCGGCCAGGATGCAGCTGGGTCAGGTCGAGACGGTCGAGCAGCGGGCTCAGATGGGACTTGACGTGCCAGTCAGCGTCATTCTGTAGGTAGAGCAGCCGGCGGGCGCGCAAGTGGTGCGTGTCCTGCGCAGGAAGTTGATGGACGATACCCCCGGCTCGCAGCGCAGCAGCCGCTTCCGCCCGCGGCATCCCTGCGGCCTCGTCGATCGAGATGCTGAGCGACACCGCCAGATACTGCGCGATGGAAGGGAGGTAATCGAGGATATCGGTCTGTGGGTTCCACACGAGGGCGGACGCCGGCCCCTGCATGAGCTCGGAGAGGACCATCGCGGCGAAGCCTCCGCCGGAGCCGCCGATCAGGAGCGGCTCGCGCGCAACCCGAGCCGCAATGCCGTCCAAGAGGGCAGCTAGGTCGGTCTGGAGCCCTTGGCCGGCGCGGCCTGCGTACCAGCCCAGGAGCAGGTCGGGGGAGAGGTCGAGGGTGGGATCACCGAGCGCGATGTATGGCGTGTCGAGGGTGGGCCCCAGGCTCATCCCCGAGAGGAACGGTCCTGGTCGACCCTTGCGTGCGGTTACCGCCCCCGAGAGGAAGACCGGAAGGCAGCGTGTGACCGGCAGCATCGACAGGTCGCCGCCGACATAGAAGTCGGCGTGGGCACCCGACTCGAACCAGACGACGTGCATGCCCTCGGTGATCTGGTCGACTTGCAGCAGGTCTGAGAGCGACTGCCACAGCGTGACCGACCCAAACCGCTCGTAGTTGCTGCCGTCGGGCACGCCCCGCACGCCCCGTGGCACCTTGTCGGTGCCCATCACCGGCTGCCTGCCGCCGTACATGGGACGATCGCTGGTCGCGGTGGCTCGTCGGCGAGCCATTGCACGATGCTCGTGATCGCGTATAGGTGACGCACCCGAGTCCGGTTCCACCGCGTGGTCCGGGCGAGCTCGCGCACGTAGTCGATGTTGAAGGCATGCGCCAGGGAATCGGAGCGGCCTGCCTCGAGGCTTGCGGCGAGCGCTGCTTGAGTCTCCTCCAGGTGGTTGGACTGCCAGAAGATCAGGCTGAGTGCCTTGGCTCGGGCGAGTACCTCTTCCCGTCGCTGGGGAGTGTCCGGCTTGCTGGGGACTGCACCATCCGTCCTCCCGGGAGGAGGCACAGACGTGACCTTCGTCCCGTAGCGGACCTCGCCATCGGTGAAGGCCCGCGTTGGCCGGGGCCGGCGCTGACGGCGGTACTCGGGCGTCGAGCGGCTGCTGTCGAAAGGATATTGGGACAAGCGGTGACCGAAGGACTCGAGGAGGTCATAACCCAGCACATTCGCCTCGCGCGCGATCGCGGTCAACTCTCGTGCGGCCGCCAGGGAATGAACCGAGTACAGCGGATTGACGCGAGTTCCCACGCGACTCCACAGGAGAGTGGTCCCCCCCATGTGGTAACGGTTGCGGACATCGCTGTAGTAGACGTTCGGGGCGAGATCGGCAGGGACACCGCTCGCCCGGATCTCGTGGAGCGTCTCGGTGAGCTGCCTGCCCAAGGACTCCAGGATCTCTCTCGAGATCAGGTCCTCGACGTCGACCTGTCGGCCGACCATGGCCTGCAGCAGCGTTCGGCCATCCGCCCATCGAGCAGAATCGGTCGGGAGCAGAGACGTCGTGTAGAAGCTGCGCATGAGCTCGCCGTAGCCCCCGCCGGCGGACAGGACGTCCACCTTCTCCTCGAGTCCGGTGGGGCCGACGGTGGATAGACCAGCCGTATAGCGCAGCTGCGCGAGGTCCTGCTCCGGAGCCGTTCCGACGACGACCGGTCTCAGGCCGGAGGAGGTCGTGCGGGTGAGGTCGAAGGTCCTCGCGAGGCCGTCGGCGACCTGGCGGTCGATTGAGGACTCGGGTCCGCTGCAGAAGAACTCGAAGCCGTCCCGGCACCCGGCGGCAAGGATCGCACCCAGAACCATACGAGAGTCGAAGCCCCCGGTGAGGTGTGCCACTCGGGCCTGGGCGGGCGCCTCGGCGAGTGCGCTCACAGCGTCCAGAGTGTCCCGGCGCAGGAGGTTGACCGAGTTGATGTACGAGCGCTGCTCGGTGAGCGCGGCTCGCGACTCGTACGGCACCGTCCAGAGAATGCGGTCATCGAGCATCACCCCGGTGAAGGAAGGGATCCGCTGTCCGCCGAGGTAGCTCGTGGGACGCAGGCCTCCGGCACCGAAGAGCATGCGCTCGACCTGGTACTCGGGGTCCTTCTCCAACGGGAAGCCCAAGTGCGCGGCGGTGGCGATGAGTTCCCGGTAGTCGGTGGAGATGACCGAGATGTCGCCGTGCTCGTGACGGAAGAGGGTCGCGCCGCCCAGAGGGTCGGGGAGGATGGCGAACTGCTGTCGCGCCCGGTCCCAGATATACAGACACGCGGACTGAGTAGCCATCCGCCCCCACCACTGGGCGAAACCGCCGAGCTCTCGTCCACCCCACAGGTCAGCCGCAGCGGATCCGGTGGTGACGAGCTGTGCCTGCACGATCGCCGCGCCGTCGAGGCTGACGGTTCCCTCCGGGCGTACCGCGTGCTTGGCGCTGTCGGTGCCCCATCTGACGTGTAGACGCGGTGACAGCGACACGAGCCCTGGGAGAGCCCTCTCGACCAGCGGTCCGTGGACGACGACCGTTGCACTCGGGACCATGGGGGTCAGCCTAAGGGGTGGCCTTCTTCGGTCACAGCCGGTCTGTGGTCACCCCATACCGCCCGAGGTCGGCTCGACATCGAGGGCGACCTTCTTGAGCTCTACGCCCGCGGCATAGACGATCGAGTCGTCGACCACGACGAACTGGGGCAGAGTCACGCCGTCAGCCACGAGGGTGCGCGTCCGGAGCGAGTCGGGGTCCACCTCGTAGATCTGCTGACCGGTCTGCAGGTAGAGGGAGTCTTCGTGACGTACGAGTCCCGACACGTTGTACGTGGGGCGGTCGCGAGCAGAACTGGTGTCGGCCACGATGACTTGGCGCAGCGTGGCGCCGGTTCGCGGGTCGAGCTCGATGACCGTCCCGCCCCGAGAGGCCCACAGAGTGCCGCCCGGGCCGATGGTGATTGACCCATAGGCCTGGGCCCCGGGCACCGGCGCGACCTCCCACAGCTTGGTCCCGGTACTCGCGTCGTAGGCGAAGACCTTCGCCTCGGTGGTTGTCGGGGCTGCGCCGAGACCGCCCCAACGAGAGGTGCCCCCGTAGACGATGTCGCCGACCGCGGCCAAGCTCACCACCGACTGATCGGGGACAACGTTGCGCACGAAGCGCAGCGACGTCGCTGCCGGGTCGATAATCCCGAGGCCGCCGCCGAGTTGACCGTACCGAGGGATGGTGCCGAAGAAGACGTGGCTGTCGGAAGCGGCCCACGCCCTGGGTCGGTCCTGGGCGTCGGAGGTGCCAAGGTTGGCGAGGAGCGTGGGGTTGGAACCGTCCACCCACGGACGCCGCCGGTCGTACCGGAAGATCTTGCCTTGGGTATAGGTGCCCAAGTACTGGTAGTGGCCGGACGCGATCGAGCCCTCGATCTCACCGATGGTCGCGCCGCCCTTCGGCACCGGCCGCCGCGGCAGATGTGTCGTCGCTCCCGACCGGAGGTTGACGATCGCCAAGCTGGGTCCCCCGTACCCGCCGACAAAGACCTGACCCTCACCTCCCTTCGTCAGCGACTTGATGGTGAGGGGGAGTGGACGGAAGTGCGCGGGATAGGCGTGGTACTCATACGTCGTGAGGTCGAAGGCGACGACCTCGCCGACCTGGGGATCGTAGGTGAGCATCCACTCGGTCGATCTTCCCTGGAGCGTCCCCCACAGGACGTGCCGGTCCCGGCCTGCCGCGGCACCAGCCGGGGCCAACGAGCGCTTGACGCCCGTGGTCGCGTCCACACCCCACAACTTCCCGTCAGCCACGTAGTGAAACTCGCCTTGGCTGTCGATCGGCGAAGGCGACTGACCTGTGACGTTGGCGGGGACGTCCCACGTACGAGCCTTCAGGTCGTACAGACGCCGCTCTGCGGGCCGGTGCGCACCGGTGGTCGTCGTACCGGACGGCAGTCTGACCGCGAGGAAGCGACCGAGGAGACGAATGTCACTGATGATGCCGCTCGTGAGTGGCACCGGAAGGGGAATGCGCGAACGCTGCTCCGGAGAGTCGCGGACAACCCGGATGATCTCTGGTCGCGTCGAACCGACCGCGACATAGGCATAGGTGTTGCCGACAGTGAGGCTGCGGGCGTAGTCGGCGCCCGCCCTCACCTGACCGAGGGAATCGATCGTCCCCGTGGCCGGCACGATCTGCCAGATCTCCCCGCGAGGGTAGCCCCCGCCCCAGATCGAGCCGTCGGGTGCGGTCGTGAGGTCGAAGACGCTCGTGGTGCTCGGAGTCACCGGACCGAGCTCGTCAGCCTCGTCGGCGCCCGGGGTGTAGCGATAGATCAGGTCGGAGTCACCGCCGGCGTAGATGCTGCCGTCCGGGCCGACGGTGATTGCCCGACCGCTCGTGATCGTCGGCAAGTCCACTGCGTGCTCCACCTGGTCGCTCCCGACGTCGAGGACCTGGAGCTGCGCTGGACGGCCTGACACTATCGCGGCCAGCTTCGGACGGCCGTCCACGACGAACGCAACCGTGGTCGCGGTCCTGGCCTCGGCATCGAGTGGGGTCGACCAGCCCGACTGCGGACCCGGGCTGCCGGTCCCTTCCTGACCCGAATCGACGTTCGCCCAGATCAGCGTCAGCAGGTACACCCCGACCACCACCGTGAGGATGAGGAGGCGCCATACCGGCATCCTCGTGATGTCCTGTCGGGGATGCCTGCGCCCCGTGGGGTCAGTGGCCTCGTGGTGGCGGGGCATCATCGTCGTGGGCTCCAGTACGAGGGGTCAGGCTCCGACAGGCTACCGGCCACCGGCCGGGGTCGAGCACCTGCGCGTGGCCCCACGGCGCCCATGGGGATTCACTGACATTTCAGGGGTGCCCCCTGACACACAGGGTGCAAGCGGCACGATTGCCGAGGGGAGGCTCGACTGAGCGATACTGAGTCGTGTGAGACGTGCGCGCTTGTCCGGAGCCCTGATCGGGGTCGTGGTCCTGCTGCTCAACCTCGCGATCGTCATAGCCGTCGTCGTGGGTCTCGAAGGCCTTCCTGCGTTGCCTTCCTCGTCGACGACGTCGACGCAGTCCTCATCGACCCATACGTCATCGTCCAGCTCGACCACGCGCGAGCCCGAGAGCCCGGCCCAGGTCATCGCCAGCCGCTCGGAGCCCGTCGTGGTGGTGCTCGGGGCGGAGGCGGGAGTCGGCGCCGGAGGCTGGGTCGACCAGCTGGCCCCGGTCCTGGCCGATCGTTCACGCAAGGTTCGCTATGCAGCTCTCGAGCCCGAGGACCCCACCCGATACGCCGAGGAGCTGGTCATCGGGGAGGGGGAGGAACTCACCTTACGCAACGGCTCCGTGGCGGATGCCGATCTGACCTACGCGGCTGAACGGGTGGAGTTCCTCGTCCCCAAGGGTGCCGACGTGGTGCTGATCAGTATGAAACCGGAGGGGGGTGGAAACGTAAAGGACGAACTCGACACCCTCGTCTCCGCCGTGGATCGACGTGCCCCGGACGCCGCCGTTGGGCTGATCCTCACGCCACGACCAGCGGCAGACACCAATGGGCCCGTTCGCAGGGCCCAACGGGAGTGGGGCCGCAATGCGGGCGTGCCGGTCATCGATGTCGATGGCGCCTTCAGGGAATCTCCGCGACCCGATCTGCGCGCGGACTGGCTGCCGACAGGCATCGCGGAAGCGGGAGCAGATCTGTGGGCGCGGACCGTCGCGGATGCCCTCCTCAGGAAACCATCTGAATCCTCGTCGCCTCCTGCGACGACCTCGCCGCAGGAGGTGACGACAGCGCCCACTGCAGCGTCCACAGAGCCCGCGATACCGGAACCCAGGACGACGTCGGACCCGACCTACTCCCCACCCGAGAGCGCCGGACCGGCGCCATACGTCCCACCGACGACCTATGTGCCCCCGACGACGTACTCCCCGCCGACCACCTCCTACCGCACGACCACTCAAAGTACGTCGAGTCCTCTGACACCAGATCCAGACCCACCGTCCGTCTCGACGAGTGACTCGCCCACACCGACGTCGACGGATTCCCCGAGCGCACCGGCCGACGCCGACCTATGAGTCCCGAGAGTCTCTCTGCAGCCTCGTGAGCGCCTCAGGTGCGAATGCCCACGCCGTTGCGGCTGTAGCCCCGACGATGACGCTGACGTGTGTGCTTGACCGGTTGGCCAGCAGGCCCAGCCCGGCGACGAGAACACCATGTGTGACGGCGACCTGCCCATGGGACCAGGCATGGTCGTGCACCAAACGCTGGTATGCATGCTGACGATGTGGCCGCAGTACAGCCTCACCTCTGGCGAGACGGCGCCCAATGGTCACCAGCGCGTCGGCGAGATAGGGCAGGAGCGGTACGACCAGTGCTGTCGTCTCCTTGGTCGTGGTCGTGTGAAGGGCTGCGTTACCGATGAGTGAGCCGATGAGGTAGCTGCCCGAATCCCCGAGGAAAAGCCGTGGTCGAGGGACATTCCAGGGCAGGAAGCCCGCTCCCACACCGGCAACCAGGGCCGCGATCGGATGGGCATGCCGGGCTCCAGCGGCCGTGACCCCCCAGGAGACGGCCGTCAGCCCCGATATGCCGTTGATCCCATCCATGAAGTTGACGATGTTCACTGCGATGGGGAGGACGGCTGCGCCCCTAAGACGCTGGCCGCATGGCGCGGAGATGAGCCCGGCGGTGCCCTGAGAGACCAGCCTGATGGCTGGAGGCAACCCTTGGACGTCGTCGATGAATCCAGTGACGGTGAGCAGAGCTGTGCCGGTTGCTTGCCCACGCGTGAGCCCGCGCCCGTGTCGTGCCAGCGCGAGAGCGCCCGCACTGACGCCGGCGGCACACGCCATCCCGCCACCTCGCGGCACTGGCTGCGTGTGCGACGAACGATCGTTGGGAATGTCGAGCACGTGCGCAGCCCTGAGGCCCTTCCGGACGACGGGCGCCGCCAAGGCAGTCACGAGGGCGGTCGTCGTGGCGATCGACAGCCAGCCTCCTCGACCTCCGGCGCAAGAACTCACCGTCGTGAGTTCAGGTCGACAGTGCTCGCGACGCCATCGCTTCGGACCTCGTGGTCGGCGACGTTGCCAATGACTGCGGCCGGATCGCGCATCAGAGCCAGGGCCTCCTGTGGGGTCGCCGAGCGCAGCCGAGCGATGTCGCTGGGCCGCATGGCGGGGACGGGCACGTGCGTGACGCGGGGGTGCCCGGACTGGTGGATGGTCTCACCGACCGAGTAGAGATCCTCGCTGAGCTTCTCACCCTGGCGCAGGCCGGTGTAGATGATGTCGATATCCGAACGACCGGCGAGCGACACCAGGGTCCGGGCCATCTCCGCGATCTTGGCGGGCTGACCCATGTCGAGGACCATGACATCCCTGTGTTGACCGACTGCAGCAGCCTGCAGCACGAGCTGGCAGGCTTCCTCCACGAGCATGAAGTACCGCTCAACCTCTGGGTGCGTGACTGTGACGGGACCGCCCTGCTCGATCTGCGCCGCGAAGACACCGACGACGGATCCACGGGAGCCGAGGACATTGCCGAAGCGGACGCTGACGTAGGTGCCGCCGTGCCGTCGAGCGAAGCCGGCTGTTAGGCGCTCTGTCAGCCGTTTGCTGTAGCCAAGGACGCTGTGTGGGTCGGCAGCCTTGTCGGTCGAGATGTTGACGAAGGTCGAGACGCCGTGGCTGCGGGCAGCCTCCAGCACGTTGAGGGTCCCGAGGACGTTCGTCTTCCAGGCCTCGCCCGGCGACTGCTCGAGGATGGCCAGGTGCTTGAGCGCAGCGGCGTGGAAGACCACCTCAGGTCGGTAACCGGCAAAGACGTCCATCAGGCGGTCGGAGTCGCGGATGTCGGCCAGGACCGCCTCGTCGCCCTCGAAGAGCCCACGGCCGGTGAGACTCATCTGCGTGCTCTGCAGGGCGGTCTCGTCCCGGTCGAGGAGCACGAGGCTGCCCGGTGCGTAGCGGGCGATCTGTCGGCACAGCTCGGAGCCGATCGAGCCGCCCGCACCGGTGACGAGGACGCGTCGGCCCATGACCGTCCGCGCGATCGCCCCAGAATCGAGGTCGACGGCCTGGCGTCCTAGGAGATCACGCAGGTCAATCGACCGGAGACTCCGGGCATCGAGCAGACCGAAGATCTCCGACGTCGAAGGCAGAACCAGCAGCTCCAGACCCGCCTGGGCTGCCCGGTCCCGCAGGTCGACGAGGAGCTCTGCCGAGCCGCTCGGCACCGCGACGGCCAAGGTCGTGGCATCCTCGCGTTCCGCCACGGCGAGGAGGTCGGACCGTCGACCCCGGACACGCACTCCATCGATGCGCAGCCGACGCTTGCGCGGATCGTCGTCCAGGATGGCCACGGGGGACAGGCCCTCCTGGGGGTCCCGCACCATCGACCGGATGAGCTGTCGGCCGCCCTCACCCGCGCCGAAGACGATCACCCGTCGGGCGTCGGGATCGGTCCCCGTGACATCGAGGGATCGGATGACGAACCGTGCGCCGAACATCCCTATCAACGCCATGGCCGTTGCGGTGAGTGGTACGGACCGTGGCAGGAGGAACGGGTCGTAGAAGAAGTTCACGAGGAACAGGAGTCCCCCCACCACGAAGGCAAGCTTCGTCAGCGCATACACCTCGTCGAAGGAGCCGGACTGGTGGCCGACGAGATAGGGGCCGAGGAGCATGCCGAGAACGAGGTGGACGCCCGACGCCGCTGTCGCCACGATGACGATGTTGGCCACATCGATGCGTGAAGGGTCGAGCTCGTAGCGGAGGACGGTCGCCACGGCAATGGCGGCCGACCAGATGATGGTGTCGGCCACCACGGCCACCAGCCGATGACGGCGCATGCGGCGAACGCGTGCGGGCGCAGCAGGCGGCACGGAAGCTCCCCTCGACGGTGGCTATGAGACGTCTGAGACCAATGGACTACAGAGTGGCAGAAGTGACGCGACTTTGGCGGGTGAGGTTGACAGCTCAAGTTCCCACGCGCGTCAGGGATCAATCTACCGGGCGAGGGTCGGTGCGACAGGATGGGCCCCATGAGCGTGCGCATCCTGACCGTCTGTACTGGCAACATCTGTCGCTCTCCGTATGCCCAGTTCGCGCTGCAGCACGCACTCGACGAAGTCCGGCCCGGTGCCTTCGAGGTGACGAGTGCTGGTACGCACGCGATGGTCGACTACACCGTCGAGCCCGGGAGCGCCCACATCCTGCAGGGCAGAGGCATCGCGCACGACGACTTCGCGGCCCGCCAGATCACCGAGCGGATGCTCGACGACGTCGACGTCGTTCTCCCGCTCGAGGTCGGCCACCGCAAGCTCGTGCTGTCGTACTCGCCTCGGCACCTCAAGCGCGCCTTCACCATGAAGGAGTTCGCCCGACTGCTCGACTCGGCCGATGCCCGCGAGCCGTGGACCCAGCGTCTCGCCGGCTTGTCCACGCCCGAGGAGCGGTGGGCTGCGCTCCCTTCGCACCTGGCGCGCGAGCGTGGGCTGAGCCGGGTGGATGAGGGGGCCGATGACATCGCCGACCCCTACCGGCGGCCGCAGGAGGCCTTCGACCGGATGGCGGCGGAGGTCGACGCAGCGGTGGAGCGGATCGTGGCGTTCGAGCGGCAGTTCAGCTGAGCAGGTCCAACAGGTACCGGCCGTAGCCGCTCTTGACGAGTGGCTCGGCGCGTCGGCGCAAGCCATCGTCGTCGATGAAGCCCATCCGCCAGGCGACCTCCTCCGGGCAGCCGACCTTCAGCCCCTGCCGGGCCTCCAGAGTGCGCACGTAGGTACTCGCGTCGTTGAGCGAGTCGAAGGTGCCGGTGTCCAGCCACGCGGTACCGCGCTGCAGGACCTCGACGTGCAGCCGGCCCTCGTCGAGGTAGATGCGGTTGAGGTCGGTGATCTCCAGCTCGCCCCGCGCCGAGGGCCGCAGCGCTCGGGCGCGCTCGACGACCGTGTCGTCGTAGAAGTACAGGCCGGGCACCGCGTAGCGGCTGCGCGGGTTCTCTGGCTTCTCCTCCAGGGAGGTGGCCCTCCCTTCGCTGTCGAAGTCCACGACGCCGTAGGCGCGCGGGTCGGCGACCTGGTAGCCGAAGATCGCCGCGCCGTCGACGTGCGTGAAGTGCCGCAGCTGCGTGCCCAGCCCCGGCCCGTAGAAGATGTTGTCGCCGAGCACGAGCGCGGCCGGCCCACCGGCGATGTGCTCCTCCCCGATGAGGAAGGCCTGTGCCAGACCGTCCGGGGAGGGCTGCTGCGCATACGTGATCGAGACGCCGAACTGGTGGCCGTCACCGAGCAGCCGCTCGAAGTCGGGCGCCTCGTGCGGCGTCGTGATGACGAGGACGTCCGTGATCCCCGCGAGCATCAGCGTGCTCAGCGGGTAGTAGATCATCGGCTTGTCGTAGACCGGCACCAGCTGCTTGGAGACGCCGAGCGTGATCGGGTGCAGTCTGGTCCCGGTCCCCCCGGCGAGGATGATCCCGCGCATCCCTGCAAGGTAGCGCCCCGCAGTAGGAGACCGCCATGGCTCGCTCTTCGGATCGCCGCTCGTCCGCCCTGGCGCTCGTCGTGGCCCTCGTGCTCATGGTGCTCGTCGCAGGGCTGTGGGCCTTCGTCTTCTTCGACCACCGGCAGGCCTCCTCGGCCCAGGCATCCACGTCCGGCAGCAGCGCGGGTTCCTCGTCCCCCGGCGAGTCGAGCAGCTCACCGAGCTCGGAGTCGAGCAGCTCCGATGGCGACGACGGCGCGGCCGAGGGGGAAGGGACCCTGGACCAGGCGCGCGAGGCCTTCGCCGCCGACGGTTCCCGGGTGCTCGTGCTCGGCGACGAGACCGGTGACAGCTGGGACGAGTGGGCCTTCCTGCTGGCGGAGTCGCAGGGCCTTCCCGGCGCGATGTGGATGACCCAGACGGAGAACGGTTACAGCGGGGCGAGCGAGGGCACCCGCCTGTGGTCCGGGGCGATGACCGAGGCCACCGCCGACTACCCGGTCGAGCACTGGGACGCGATGTGGCCCTCGACCGACCCCGACCTGGTGCTGCTGAGCTACGGCCACCACTACTCCTCCGCGGACGAGGCGACGCAGTCCATGGAGGAGCTGCGCGCTGCCATCACCGAGCAGGCGCCGGAGACCCCGATCGTCGTCGTCCTGCAGAACCCGCAGGCCGACGACGCCAACGCCTCTGTGCGCGAGGCCATCGCCGGGTGGGCGGAGGAGTCCGGGCTGCCGACGATCGACGTGGCCGCCGCCTTCGCCGAGTCCGACCAGGCGCCGGAGAACCTGCGGCTGGACGAGATGCACCCCTCGAGCGCCGGCTCGCAGCTGTGGGCGGAGACGGTGGAGGAGGCGCTGGCCTGACGGGGCGGTAGTCGAGGCGGGATACTCGTGTTGGGTTATGTCACCCGAAGAGCGTCGCGTAGGCCAGGCGCGACGGAAAGAAGTTCTACCGTCTCTGTCATCTGGTAGCGCTCATCGAGGACCGTCAGCACATCGGCCGCTGTGAGGTCCGGACCGTGTCGTCCGCTGCGTTCGCATATCGCGAGCACAGCTCGGGAAGCCTGCGTCAGGTGCTGCTGGACTGTGTCGTAGACGAACTGTCTCGCTGGAGTCGCACGAATGGACGCGGGGAGGTTTGACACGGGGAAGTGCTTCAGATTCTCCGTGACGATCGTCTCTGCACCACCCATGACTGCCGCGGCAACAACGTGCTCGTCATCAGGGTCTGGCAGGCCGTACGTGCCCTCCAAAGATTCCCACCCGGTGACGAGCGCGTCATCGAACGCACTCGACATCTGGTGGATCAGCCTCTTCGCGCTTGTCTCGGCTTCTTCGTCGGGTGTTCCTCGCCCGATCAACTTTTTCGCTTCGTGATAGACCAGTTCGTCGAGGATCGCCGAACTCCACTTTGGGCTGTAGCTACCCTCGGCGGCCAGCGAAAGCAGGAAATCCCGCTGCAAGCTGGGCCAGAGCACACTGGTGTCGAGAACGGCTGCAAACACGCGGCCACCTTATGCAAAGACGTTCAGCGACCCCGACGTTTCGCCGCCACGGCCTTCCGAGCCTCCTTGAGGTCAGCCAGTGTCTGATCGATGTCGGTCGTCTCGTCGATGTCGACCGAGAGCGCGTCGATCGCCGCGTACTGCTCCAGTCGTCTCTTCTCGCGGTAGTCCAGGACATCGGTGAGAGCGATCCGTCGATGTGAGCCTGAGCGCGTATATGGCAGTCTGCCGCCGTCGAGCGCCTTGATCAGCGTGGGACGGCTGACGCCCAGTAGATCGGCCGCCTGCTGGGTGGTCAGTGTCTGCGAGGTTGGAGAGATCGTCACCGACAGGCCCTTCTGCATCGCGTCCACGACGCGCCGCAGTACTTGGTAGACCTCCTCGGGTAGCTCAACAGGGTGGTCCTTCATCGAGCCGACGAGGTAGTAGCGCGGCACCGGGTCGAGCGCCTCATCGGCAGTGAGCATGTCGTAGACGCGTCCCAACAACTGCGTGTCGTTCGCGCTGTGGGTCGACGATGCGAGGGTTTCCGTGGTGGACATGAGACACACTCCCTTAACTGCTCAACGCGCAAGCATTTGCGTTTGCTTCGTTTAGTCTACCGCGCGCAACCGCGTGGCGGTAGAGCGCACGCGAGCGACCACCATGCCGCTACGCTCGGCGACTGGATGCGACCATCGAGCAGACATCGATCCCCGGGCTGCTGGTCGTGCGCTCGCCCGTGCACCGCGACGCGCGGGGGTGGTTCACCAGGGCCTGGCAGCGGGAGAAGCTGGTCACCCTCGGGCCGCCCGACTTCGGGTGGGTGCAGGACACGTCCCCCGCGTTCGCCCTCGACGACCGACCGGGGCCATCGACTGTGGCGCCAGAGAGTGTCGCGCGGGGCAGGCGCTCTCCGCAGGGCCTTGCGAAACGCTGCCGAGGGCGATCGCCGCGACCTGGGCCCGGTGAACGGGGCGCACTGATCGCGCGTGGTAGCCAACTCGGTATACTCTTGTCATGGCAACGACGATCAAGGTGAGCGAGGAGCTGCGCGACCGGATCAACCGGGACGCCCAGGAGCGGGGTGTCACGGCCGCCGGTCTGATCGAGCGTCTGCTGGACGCGCATGAGCGACGTCAGCGGATGGAGTCCTTCGGGCGGGCCCTCCGCGGTGCGGATGAGTCGTACTGGGACGAGTTCCACTCGTGGGACGTGACGCTTGACGACGGCCGACCGGGTGAGTGATCTCCGTCGCGGGGCCGTCGTCTGGGCAGAGCTCGACCCCGTGCGCGGACGAGAGCAGTCCGGGCGCCGGCCAGCGCTCGTGGTCGCGAGCGACCTGTATCTCGACCAAGCGGACACGCTGGCGATCATCCTGCCCGCGACGACCACCGACCGAGGATGGCCGAACCACGTCCTCTTGCGCGGTCCGCGACTCGAGCTGTCGCAGTCGACGTTCGTGATGACCGAGCAGCCGCGCACTGTGGCGCGCGACCGGTTGGTCGGCACGATCGGCAGCGTTGACCTCGCGACGATGCGCGAGGTGGACGGTTGGTTGAGGGACTTCCTCGCCCTGTCCTGAGCCGGCCGCGGTCGCTGATGAGCGAACGCCGTCCGAGGTCACCGCTACGCTCCGGTCATGGAGCTGACTGACACGCCGATCCCCGGGCTGCTGGTGCTGCGCTCGCCGGTCCACCGGGACGCGCGCGGCTGGTTCCAGGAGGTCTGGCAGCGTTCGACAATGACCGCGCTCGGGCTGCCCGACTTCGGCCCGGTCCAGCACAACGTCTCCCACAACGCCGTCCGCGGGTCCACGCGCGGGATCCACGCCGAGCCGTGGGACAAGTTCGTCACCGTCGTGCACGGGGCGGTCTTCGGCGCGTGGGTCGACCTGCGCGAGGGGGAGACCTTCGGCGCGACCTTCACCGTCGAGATCGAGCCGGGCACCGCGGTCTTCGTCCCCCGCGGCGTCGGCAACTCCTACCAGGCGCTCACCGACGGAGCCGTCTACTCCTACCTCGTCAACGAGCACTGGCGCCCCGACCTGACCTACCCGGCGCTCGCCCTCGACGACCCCATCGCTGCCATCGACTGGCCGATCCCGTTGTCGCAGGCCGAGATCTCGGCCAAGGACCTGGCCAACCCGACTCTGGAGGGGGTCACCCCCTTCGCCCGGCGTCGGCCGTTGATCCTCGGGGGCAGCGGGCAGATCGGCTCCGCCCTGCGCTCGCTGCTGCCCGATGCGCTCGCGCCCACGCGCGCGGAGCTGGACCTGACCGACCGCGCGGCCGTGGCCGCACTCGCCCTCGGCGAGCACGACCTGGTCATCAACGCCGCCGCGATGACCGCCGTCGACGCCGCCGAGACCAACGACGGCCGGCGGCTGGCCTGGCGGCTCAACGCCGAGCTGCCCACCCAGCTCGCCCGCCGCGCCGCGCACGAGCGCTTCACCCTCGTGCACTACTCCACCGACTACGTCTTCGACGGGCAGACCGAGGTCCACGAAGAGGACGAAGCCCTCGCGCCGCTGTCGGTCTACGGGCAGAGCAAGGCCGCCGGGGACCTCGCCGTCATGCTCGCCCCGCGCCACTACCTGCTGCGCACGGCGTGGGTGGTCGGGGACGGGGCCAACTTCGTGCGCACCATGGCCCGCCTCGCGGACGAAGGGGGCACCCCCGCCGTCGTCGACGACCAGCACGGGCGGATCTCCCTCGCCTCGGAGATCGCCGCGGCGACGCTGCACCTGGTGCAGGGGTCCGCTCCCTTCGGCACGTACAACGTCACCCAGTCCGGGGAGTCGCTGACCTGGGCGGGGATCGCCCGGGAGATCTTCGCGCTGCGCGGGCGCTCGCGGTCCGACGTGACGGGGATCAGCACGCAGGACTACGGCGCCCCGGCCCCGCGGCCGCGGCACTCGACGTTGTCGCTGGACCGGTTGCGGCAGACGGGCTTCGAGTCCGTCGACCAGCTCGAGGCGCTGCGCCGATACGTGGAGTCGCGGCTCGAGCCCGGGGGTTCTGCTACGTCAGCCACCGATCAAAGGGTCTGAGGAGCAGATTCAGAAAACTTACTGTTCTCTTACCCTTGATTTACCATTCAATGTACTCCAGAGTAGGAGTGCACCCCCGCTGGGGAAGGGCGGGGGTGCACTCACGGGCCGCCCAACCGGGGCGGTCGGAAGGCGCGAGAGGGTGGACATGGCGCGGTCGACGCAGGGGGCGAACCTCCAGCTGACCCCGGTCACGCCCATCACCGCGATCATCGCCGCGCTCATGGTGGCGCTCGGCTCCTACGGCGTGGTGACGGACCTGACCGGCGCGTCGGGTGGCGAGCGGCCGACCTGGTCCTCCGTGGGGAGCGACGACGGCGCGGCCGCTGCCGGGGTGCTGGTCGGCGACCGGCCCGGCGGGGCGGATGCGAAGGCGATCGAGGCCCTGCACGAGGCGATCCTCGCGCACTACCGCACCCGCTGACCGCCGACTAGCCTGAACGCCATGCGGGTGCTCGTCACCGGGGGAGCCGGGTTCATCGGGAGCAACTTCGTGCACCGGACGCTGGCGACGCGTGGGGACGTCGGGGTGACGGTGCTCGACGCGCTGACCTACGCGGGGTCGCTGTCGTCGCTGGATGGCGTGCGGGAGGACGTGCGCTTCGTCGAGGGCAATGTCGCGGACGGGGCCCTCGTGGACTCGCTCGTGGCGGACTCGGACCTAGTGGTGCACTTCGCGGCTGAGTCGCACAACGACAACTCGCTCGCCTCACCGGGGGCCTTCGTGCAGACCAATGTCGTGGGGACCTATGAGCTGCTCGAGGCGGTGCGCCGGCACGGGGTGCGTTACCACCACATCTCCACCGACGAGGTCTACGGCGATCTGGCGCTGGACTCGCCGGAGCGGTTCACCGAGGCCACGCCGTACAACCCCTCCAGCCCGTACTCCTCGACGAAGGGGGCCTCGGACCTGCTGGTGCGGGCGTGGGTGCGGTCCTTCGGCATCGAGGCGACGATCTCCAACTGCTCCAACAACTACGGACCGCGCCAGCACGTGGAGAAGTTCATCCCCCGCCAGGTCACCGAGGTGCTCGACGGACGCCGCCCGCGCCTGTACGGCGACGGGCTCAACGTGCGCGACTGGATCCACGTCGACGACCACAACGACGCGGTGTGGGCGATCGTCGACCGGGGTGAGGTGGGGGAGACCTACCTCATCGGGGCCGACGGCGAGGTCGACAACGTGACGGTCGTGCGCTCGGTGCTGTCGCTGATGGGGCGCTCACCGGAGGACTTCGAGCACGTGCCCGACCGAGCCGGCCACGACCGGCGGTACGCGATCGACTGGTCACGGCTGCGGGAGGAGCTGGGGTGGCAGCCGCGGTACCGGGACTTCGAGTCCGGGCTCGCCGCGACGATCCAGTGGTACGAGGCCAACGAGCAGTGGTGGCGGCCGATGAAGGACGCCACCGAGGCGAAGTACGCCCGCACGGGGCAGTAGGCGCCGGGCGGCCCCCCCTCGCCCCGCCCCCTTCGCCGGGTCGATGTATTCCCGCGGCCACGGAGGCGCGGGAATACATTCAACCAAGTGCACGGGGTGGCGCAGCGAGCGAGCCTCGAAGGGACACCACCCACACCTCAGGGCGACTCCCGCACGTCGACGAGGGCGGCGTGGCCCCACCGGTCGACGCGGACCTCGGCGTAGGCGCCGTCGGCGAGGTCGGCCTCCATGGCCAGCGCCTCCTCCTGGGGCAGGAACCAGCTGTCGATGCCGCACCGGACGTTCCACGAGTGGTCGTCGCAGGCCAGGTACGGGGTGCCCGACGGGCGCTCGCGGAGCCACTCGTCCGCGACCCAGACCTCCCCCTCGCGGCGCAGCGTGATGTAGACGGCCCCTGACTCGCCGTCGTCGAGGCTCCAGGAGCCGGGTGGCATCTCGCCGGAGGCCGGGTCCGGCGCCGGCTGCAGGTCGGGGTAGCCCAGGCTGACGTAGGCCCCGCGGAAGGGGTCGATCGGGTCGATGGGCGCGACCCGTAGGACGTGGCTGTCGCCGATGAGCCGCGCCGAGAGCTGGGGAGCGACGGCGACCCCCACGAGGACCAGTTGGACGATCGCGATGGTGGCGACGGTGGCGATGCGCTTCATCGCTGCACCCCCTCGTCAGAGCCCGGTCCGGTGACGGGGTCGAGCGTCTTGGCCACCCGTCGTCGGGCGCGGTCGAAGAGCAACCCCGTCCCGAGGAAGACGACGCCCAGGACCACGAAGAGCAGGGCCCCTGTGACGATCGGCGCGAAGACCGCGAAGCTCTGGAAGGTCGTGAAGGCCACGAGGGCCGCCATCGCGACCCAGCTGAGGGCGCGGTGCTCGCGCAGCACGTCCAAGGCGAGGAGGGCGACCGCCAGAGCGACGTAGGCCACGACACTGAGCACGGCGTGTGCCCACTGGCTGGGGCCGACGTCGCTGATGTCGGTGCCGGTGTCCCACAGGGCGAGCAGCACGGCCGCGGCGAGGACGACGAACGCCCCCACCGGCTCGATCCAGGCGTGGTCGGGCCGGCGCACCGCCAGGGCGACGGCTACGACCCCGAGGAGCACGGCCGCGATGAGCTCGACGATCAACCACAGCGACCAGTCGAGACCGTCGTAGATCCCGGGGATCGCCGCGACGAAGAGGGCGGCCAGGGCGAGGGCCGCGGCGACGAGTCGCCAACCCCACGCGAAGGAACGGACCCAGCCGTCGCTGAGCACCGCGAGCGACGCGGCGACCACGGCGCCGGCACCGAGGGAGATGACCGCGCCCATCGCGCTGCCCTCGGTCCACAGGGGCTGCCAGATCCACCACTGGACGCCGGTGCCGAGGCCGACGAGGAAGGGCATCGTCGACTTCGTCAGGTGGGCGTGCAGCAGGGCGCCCAGCGACCACAGGCCCACGAGCGTGGGCTCGTAGGCGGGCACCTGCAGCGACTGCGCGGCCTGCATGATCACCGCACCGATGCCGAGTGCGGCGAGCAGCCGGATCGCTCCCACGAGGGGGGCGGACGCACTGCGCGCGGCGAGGACCTCACCGCCGATGAGGAAGGCCAGCCACAGTGCCACGACGGCGACGAAGCGCGTCATCGGGCTCAGCTCGTCGAGGTTGGCGGCGACGAGCCAGATCAGACCGACGCCGACGAAGGCGCCACCGAGCAGGAGCATGAGGCGCCCGAGCACGGACGATGCGGAGGAACCCCCGCGGACGTCGTACCGACCGGTGATCGTCTGCGCCTGGGTGGCGTCGATGACCCCCGAGGCCTGCCAGTCGGCGACCTCTGCACGCAACCAGTCGAGCCGCTGGCGGCTGACCTCACGCGGCGCGCTCGCGTGGGATGTGGTGTCCATGGACAAAGCATGGCCCCTCGCAGGCGGCTTGCCCATGAGTACGGCGCCCCATCCCCCTTCGCCCGGCGTGCGCGGGTGGGGGAGGCCTCAGATCAGGCCCAGCTGCGAGACGAGGAAGAGCCCGCCGAAGCCGATGAGGAAGACCAGACCGGCGTAGGCGAGCACGCGGATACCGACGGAGAGCCGGCGCTCGCTGCGGATGATCGAGAAGTTCAGCCAGGCGAAGACCGGCGCGGTGAGGAAGGCGCTGATCATCGCGAAGCGCAGCATCGTGCCCAGCTCAGCGCTCATCCAGACCACGATCGCCAGACCGATGCCGGCGATGCCGGTGATCCACAGGTCCTTGTGGCGGCGGGTCATCTGCGGCTGGCCGCGCAGCAGCCGCAGCGACTCCGCGCAGGCGCGGCCGTAGCCGTCGACGACGGAGATCACCGTGCCGAACATGACGGCGAAGGCGATGACGGCCATGATCGGCGTCGCCCACGTGCCGATCGCGTCCCCGTACATCGACATCAGCTGCGGGATGTAGGCGCCGCCGGCCAGCTCGAGCTCCTTGCCGCTGCCGTACTGGACGAAGACACCGAGACCGACGAAGAAGACCGCGAGGATCGTCGAGACGACGTAGCCGGTGTTGAAGTCGAAGAGGACGTCCCGCGGGTGCACCGTGCGGTCCTCGGCCTTGGCCTTGACCCACAGCGAGTTGAGGGCGCTGATCTCGATCGGTGCCGGCATCCAGCCCACGAGCGCGACGAGGAAGGGAAGGGTCGCGAGGGTCCACGGCGAGGGGTCGACGAAGTCCGGCTGGCGCACCGCGCCCTGGCTCGCGGCCATCACCACGGCCACGACCGTGGAGACGGCGAGGACCGCCATGATGACCTTGGTGACCCCGTCGAGCGCCTTGTAGTGGCCGCCGACGAGCAGCAGCCAGGTGATGAGCATCAGGGCGCCGGCGAGGACCGGGATGCCGATGCCCCACGACGCCGGCACGAGGTAGGCCAGGATCACCGTGCACAGCAGCGCGACGCCCGCCGTCGAGACGACCGACGACAGGGCGGCGAGGACGAAGAAGACCCACAGGTAGACCCGGCCGCGGCGGGCGTAGCCCTCGACGAGGCTGTGTCCGGTCTCGGCGGTGTACTGGGGCCCGAACCGGAAGAAGGGGTACTTCAGCAGGTTGGCCAGCAGGATCAGTCCGACGAGCTGCCAGCCGAAGAGCGCGCCTGCCTGGGTGGAGGAGATCAGGTGCGAGGCGCCGATCGCGGCCGAGGCGGCGAGCAGACCGGGGCCGAGGGCCAACCACCGGCTGCGCCAGGTCGATCGTGGTGTGACGTGGCTCTCGTCGGTGATTGTCATGCGCGGCACCGTAGCAGCGGGGAAGCCCGCGGCCCGCATCCGAGGGCAGTGGGGAGCACCGCCGCCCGCATCCGAGGGCAGTGGGGAGAACCGCCGCCCGCATCCGAGGGGTTCGCCCCCTGTGTTGGAGCACCCTTCCCGCTGGCGTGCCTCCCTTCCGCCGGGTCGATGTATTGATGCGCGGCGGGAGGCGCGGGGATACATCGACCCAGGAGGGGGGTTGTCCACAGCGGGAGGCCAGGCGGGCTGCTTGTCCCCAGCTGCACGTGGTCGGGTCCGCCGCGAGGAGACCGCCACCACGGTGTTGCCATGCCACCTCGCGAGACCGCCATCCAGCGCCACCGCCGGGTGCTCGCTGCGTCCGAGGAGACGGGCTTCGTGCTGAGTCGGCGACGTCTGCGTGAGCTCGGGGTCACGCGGCACCAGGCCGACGCCCAGGTCACGGCGGGACGGTGGGTCAGGCTGGGGAACCAGACATTCGGCATGCGCGACGCACCGTTGGAGCCCACCGGGCAGTGCTGGCGCGCGGTGTGGGAGACGGGCGAGCGGATCGCGCTCGTCGACGGGGCATCGGCGCTCCAGGCTGCGGGGCTGAAGGGGTGGACCGAGGACGTCGTGCACGTGTCGGCCGTCCACAATCACGTGGTCGCCCCGATCGACGGGGTGAAGGTGCACAAGGTGATCCGTCGGGTCGAGGACGAAGCGGTCCGAGTGGGTATGCCGAGGACGACACCGGCGGTGGCTGCCATCCGCGCCGCGCACTGGGCGGTCAGCGACCGGCAGGCGGCCACGATCCTGGCCATGCCGGTGCAGCAACGCCTCGTGACCGGGGAGCGACTCGCGGCCGCGCTCGAGGTGGTGAGGGGGCGGACACGACGGGCCCTGATCCGCCAGCTCGTGATGGACATCGTCGACGGTGCACAGTCGCTGGGCGAGATCGACTTCGCCGCGGCGTGCCGGAGGCGGGGGCTGCCCGTCCCGAGCCGGCAGGTCATGCGAAGGGGGCCGCGCGGGCGGGTGTACCTCGATGTCTACTTCGAGGAGTACGGACTCGTCGTCGAGATCGACGGGGCGGGCCACCTGTGGGGGTTGGCGCAGGTCGACGACAACCTGCGTGAGAACCAGGTCGTCATCGACGGCGACCGGGTGCTGCGGATCAATGTCGTCGGTCTCCGCCTCGACGAGGAGACCGTCATGGATCAGGTGGCCGCCGCCCTTCGCTCCGATTGGGCCCAGGACAACTACGCCCGTCGGCGCCGCTGACCTGGGCCGGCCCGGGGTCGGCGCGGGGGACTGGCGTGGGGGACTGGCGTGGGGGACTGGCGCGGGGAGTGGGTGCGGGGGTGGACGTGGGAGGCGCGTCTGGCATCTCCCGCCTTGCCCGGTCGATGTATTCGGGCGCATCCGGAGGCGCGCGAATACATCTACCCAGCGGCGGTGGGGCTGCTCTGCCAGTGGGTCGCTGTATCAGCGCGTTTCAGGGGACGCGCGAATACATTGAACCAGCGTCAAAGGGGGCCCCAGCGTCAAACGGGGGACCCAGTGATTAGGCCCCCAGCGTCAAGGGGGACCCGACTTGGGGTCAGGAGAGCCAGTCACCCCAGCCGTGGTGGAGCACCAGCCACGCGATGAGGCCGTAGCCCGCCTGGCCGGGGTGGACGCCGTCGGCGGAGGCGGCGAGGTCCGCCTCCCACTGGTCGTGGCCGACGAGGGGGTGAAGGTGTCGACGAACATCACGCCACGGCGGTCGCAGACGTCGCGCTGGGCGTCGACGAGCTGGCTCAGGGCGTCGTTCGTCACCGGATCGGCCGTGGGCGGGGGGCCGACGACGAAGGTCCCGACGCCCTGACTGGCGGCCTCGTCCAGCACGTTGGCCAGGTTGAGCCGGTGGCGGGCGATCGAGGTGCCCGCGGTGACATCGGCGTGGCCGACCTGCACGACGAGGCGACGCTCGGTGGCGTCGCGGAAGCGCAGGGTACCCTCGGACTGCCAGCGCTGGGAGAGCCCGCCGGAGGTCTCGCCGCGCAGGCCGAGGTTGTAGTGGGCCAGCACGGCATCGGTCAGGGTGGTGCGGGCGAGGACCCGCCCCGTCCAGCCGAGGGCCTTCTCGTCACCGACCCCGGCGACGAAGGAGTCGCCGATGAAGACCAACGAGACATCCCGTCGCCCCTCGTCGGAGGAGAAGCTCGCGCTGGGGGTGAACTCGTTGCCGGCTGCGTCCGTCATCGGGGTGCCGCTCACGTCGGGGGTACTCCTGGGGGTGGTGGTGCGGTCAGGGACTACCGCGCACGTTACTCGTCGTCGAGCCCGTCGTCGTCGAGGCGTGCCAGCCAGGCGGCAAGTCGGTCGACGGGAGTCTCGAACTCGGGGTTGAGATCGACGAAGTGGCGGAGCTGGTCACTCACCCACTCGAGAGTGACCAGCTCCTCACCACGACGATCCGCGAGCTCCTCGATACCGCGGTCGGTGAAGTACACGTCAGCGGTCGAAGGCCTCGCGCAGGATCTCTTCCTGCTCGACCTTGTGCTTCTTGGCCGTACCGGCCGCCGGGGAGGCGCTCGCCGTGCGGGCGACGACCCGCAGGGGACGCTCCTCGCCGTGCTCGGCGAGGTCACCGGGCAGGTTGAGCGCGAGGAAGGGCCACCCGCCCATGTTCTCCGGCTCCTCCTGCACGACGACGAGCTCGGCGTTCGGGTACTTCGCCAGCTCACGGGCGAGCTCCTCACCCGGCAGCGGGTAGAAGCGCTCGAGGCGCACGATCGCCGTCTGCTCGTCCTTGCGCTCGGCGCGCTCCTCCTCGAGGTCGTAGATGACCTTGCCGGAGGCGATGAGCACGCGAGTGACGTCGTCGCCGGTGGGGGCGCCCTCCGCGTCCGGCAGCACCGGGCGGAAGCCGCCGCTGGTGAACTCCTCCGGGCTGCTCGCCGCCGCCCGCAGCCGCAGCATCGACTTCGGGGTGAAGACGACCAGCGGGCGACGCGGGCGGTGGTAGGCCTGACGACGCAGCAGGTGGAAGTAGCTCGCCGGCGTCGACGGGAAGGCGACCGTCATGTTCTCCTCGGCGCACATCTGCAGGAAGCGCTCGATGCGTGCGGAGGAGTGGTCCGGCCCCTGGCCCTCGTAGCCGTGCGGCAGCAGGAGGACGACCGAGGAGTTCTGGCCCCACTTCTGCTCCGAGGAGGAGATGAACTCGTCGATGACCACCGCGGCGCCGTTGACGAAGTCACCGAACTGCGCCTCCCACAGCACGAGCGCGTCCGGGCGCTCGACGGAATAGCCGTACTCGAAGCCCAGCGCGGCGAACTCCGACAGCAGCGAGTCGTAGACCCAGAAGCGGGCCTGGCCGCCGCCGATGTAGTTCAGCGGCGTCCACTCCTCGGCGGTCACCTTGTCGATGAGGACCGCGTGCCGCTGCACGAAGGTGCCGCGGCGCGTGTCCTGACCGGTCAGGCGCACCGGGGTGCCGTCCATGAGCAGGGAGCCCAGGGCGAGCATCTCGCCGGTGCCCCAGTCGATGCCGCCCTCGGTGACCGAGGCGGCCCGCTTCTCCATGGACTTCTGCAGCTTGTTGTGGATCGTGAAGTCCTCCGGCGGCGAGGCGAACAGGCCACCGATGTGCTTCAGGTCCGCGATCTCGACACCGGTCTCCGTCGCGGAGCGCTTCGTGTCGTCGGTCGTCTGCGAGGCCGGGCGCTCCAGGCCGGCGTTGTCCGAGCCACCGGGCTCGTCGGGGGAGTCGGGGGTGTTCTTCAACGCCTCCTTGGTCTCCGCGAAGACCCGCTCGAGCTGGGCCTGGTAGTCGCGCAGCGCGTCGTCGGCCTCCTCCGGCGTGATGTCGTTGCGCCCGATCAGTGCCTCGGTGTACAGCTTGCGCACCGAGCGCTTGTTCTCGATGAGCTTGTACATCAGCGGCTGGGTCATCGACGGGTCGTCGCCCTCGTTGTGGCCGCGGCGGCGGTAGCACACGACGTCGATGACGACGTCCTTGTGGAACTTCTGCCGGAACTCGAAGGCGAGCTCGGCGACCCGCACGCAGGCCGCCGGGTCGTCGCCGTTGACGTGGAAGATCGGCGCCTGGATCATCCGCGCGACGTCGGTGGAGTACCACGACGAGCGGCTGGCCGAGGGGGCGGTGGTGAAGCCGACCTGGTTGTTGACGATCACGTGGATGGTGCCGCCGGTGCGGTAGCCGCGCAGCTGGCTCTGCTGCAGCGTCTCCGCGACGACACCCTGACCGGCGAAGGCCGCGTCACCGTGCATCAGGATCGGCAGCACCGGGAAGTCCTCGCCGGCGTGGTTGAGCCGGTCCTGCTTGGCGCGCGTGATGCCCTCGAGCACCGGGTTGACCGCCTCGAGGTGGCTCGGGTTGGCGGCGAGGTAGACCTTGGTCGTGGAGCCGTCGTCACCGGTGAACTCGCCCTCGGTGCCCAGGTGGTACTTCACGTCGCCGGAGCCCTGCACGGACTTCGGGTCCAGCTTGCCCTCGAACTCGCGGAAGATCTGCCCGTAGGACTTGCCGGCGAGGTTGGCCAGGACGTTCAGCCGGCCACGGTGGGGCATGCCGATGCAGACCTCGTCCATGCCCTCCGCGGCGGAGCGGGACATGATCCGGTCGAGGACCGCGATGACCGACTCGCCACCCTCGAGGGAGAAGCGCTTCTGCCCGACGAACTTCGTCTGCAGGAAGGTCTCGAAGGCCTCCGCGGCGTTGAGGCGGCGCAGGATGCGCAGCTGCTCGTCGCTCGTGGTCTTCTTGTAGCCGACCTCGACGCGCTCCTGCATCCAGGCACGCTGGGCGGGGTCTTGGATGTGCATGTACTCGATGCCGGTGGTGCGGCAGTACGAGTCACGCAGGATGCCCAGGATCTTGCGCAGCTTGAGGAAGGGCTCGCCGCCGAAGCCGCCGGTGGCGAAGTGGCGCTCGAGGTCCCACAGCGTCAGGCCGTGGCTGGTGATGTCGAGGTCGTCGTGGTGACGCTGCTTGTACTCCAGCGGGTCGATGTCGGCCATGAGGTGGCCGCGGACCCGGTAGGAGTGGATCAGCTCCTGCACACGGGCGACCTTGTTGATGTCGTCGTCGTGCGTCGCGGAGATGTCCGGCGCCCAGCGCACGGGCTGGTACGGGATGCGCAGGCTCGCGAAGATCTCGTCGTAGAAGCCGTCCCCGCCGAGCAGGTACTCGTGCATCAGGCGCAGGAACTCGCCCGACTGCGCGCCCTGGATGACGCGGTGGTCGTAGGTGGAGGTGAGCGTGAGGAGCTTGGAGACCGCGTTGCGGTTGATCGTCTCGGCGCTCGCGCCCTGCCACTCGGCCGGGTAGTCGAGGGCGCCGACGCCGATGATGGCGCTCTGGCCCTTCATCAGCCGCGGGATGGAGTGCACGGTGCCGATGCCGCCGGGGTTGGTCAGCGAGATGGTCGTGCCGGAGAAGTCGTCGAGGGTGAGCTTGTTGCCCCGGGCCTTCTTGACGACCTCCTCGTAGGCGCGCCAGAAGTCGGTGAAGTTCATCCGGTCCGCGGGCTTGATGGAGGGGACCATCAGCTGGCGGCCGCCGTCGCTCTTCTCCAGGTCGATGGCGATGCCCAGGCCGATGTGGCCCGGCTCGACGACGACCGGCTTGCCCTTCTCGTCCGTGTCGTAGTGCACGTTCATCGAGGGGATGCGCGTGAGCGCCTTGACCATCGCGTAGCCGATGATGTGGGTGAAGGAGACCTTGCCACCGCGGCTGCGCTTGAGGTGGTTGTTGATGACGATGCGGTTGTCGATGAGCAGCTTCGCCGGGACGGCGCGCACGCTCGTGGCGACGGGGACCTCGATGGACTCCTCCATGTTGGTCACCACGCGTGCTGCGACACCGCGAAGGGGGGAGCGCTCCTCCTCCGGGACCTCCGCCTTGTCGTCCGAGGAGATGTCCTTGGTCGGGGAGGGCTTCTCAGCCGTCTTGACCTCGGCTTCGGCCTTCTTGGCCTCGGTTTGCTTGGCCTCAGTCTTCTTCGGCTCGCTCTTCTTAGGCTCGGCCTTCTTCTCCTCGGCCTTCTTCGGCTCGGCCTTCTTCGGCTCGGCCTTCTTGGGCTCGGCCTTCTTCTCCTCGGCCTTCTTCGGCTCCGCCTTCTTCGACTCGGCCTTCTTGGGCTCGTCCTTCGCCGGCTCGGACTCGGAGGAGGGGGCCGCCCCCTTCGCCGTCGTCCCGTTGCCGCTACCACCCTCGCCGGGCTCGTAGTTCTCGAAGAACTCCCACCACGCCTCGTCGACGTTGTTGCGGTCCTGCTTGAACTGCTCGTACAGCTCGTCGACCAGCCACTCGTTGGGGCCGAAGTCGGTCAGGGAAACGGAGCCATCCTGGGGGTCAGGCACGGCGCATACGCCTCTTTCATCACAGTTGCGAACCGGGGCCCGAAGTCACCGCGGACCCCTCCTGTGGACAAGCCTAACGTGAGCAACGCCATGCGCGGTCGGGCGGCCACGATGTGTCGCGATCCGATCGACCGACGGCCCGTGGCGGCGACGAGCGGTCAGCTGATGTCGGCACGCACCGTGCGCCACGACCCGATGCCGGCGAGCACCACGGCGTACCCGGCGAGCACGAGCGCACCGGCCCACCACTCGAGCTGCGCGGCCCCGGCGGTGGGGCCACCGGTGACACCGCCGACCATCGCCTGGGTCGCCGCCGACGGCAGGTACTGGGCCACGTCCTGCCCCCAGTCCCAGAAGGTGAAGGCGAAGCCGACCAGCGGCTCGACGATCCACGCCACGCCGACGGAGATGAGCAGTGCCGCGACCTGGTTGGGGATGAGGATGCCGGCGCCCAGGCCGATGAGCGCCCACAGGCCCAGCACGAGCAGGCTCAGCGCCAGCGTGCGGCCCACCCCCGCGGAGGGGAAGATCTCGGCGCCGCGGGCACTGAGCACGGCGGCGCCCACGCCGACCGAGCCGGCGAGCGAGACCACGCCGTACATGGCGCCGATGACCAGCAGGGAGAGGACCTTCGCGCCCATGACAACGGAGCGCTTCGGCACCGCGAGGAAGGTGGAGGTGATCGTCTTGTGCCGGTACTCGCTACCGATCTGCATGACCCCGACGGCCAGCGTGAGCAGGTAGGCCACCCCCAGCCCGGCGGTGTAGACCGACTTGGCGACCTCCTCTGGGCTGCCGCCGAACTGCTGCTCGGGCGGGGTGCCGGTCTGGTCCATCGTCATCAGGAAGCCGAAGAGCGCCGCGAAGCCCGCGCTGACGACGAAGACGGCGATGGCCATGCCCCACCACATGCGGGTGGTGAAGTACTTGCGGAACTCGGCTCGGATCGCGCCCGGCATCAGCGGTCCCCTTCCTGACCGGCGGCCGCGACCGGTGTCATCGGCTCGGCGTGCTCGCCGGAGGCCTCCACCGACGAGCCGAGGTTGCGGTTGGTGCCCTCGGTGAGGGAGAAGAAGAGCTGCTCGAGGTCGGCCGCCTGTGGCCGCAGCTCGTGGACCGGCACCCCGGCGCGCAGCGCCACGTCGCCGATGAGGCGCAGGTCGTCGGTGTCGGCGAGGACCTCGCCGTCAGGGCCGAGGGTCGCGGTGACGTCGGCGACGCGCAGCGCACCGACGAGGGTCTCGGCGTCGGTCGTGCGCACGAGCGAGCTGGCCGCGCCGCGCAGGTCCCCGACCGTCCCCTCCCGCACGAGGCGGCCGTTGCTGATGATGATGACCTCGTCGACGGTCTGCTCCACCTCCTGCAGCAGGTGGCTGGAGATGAGGATCGTGCGCCCCTCCTGCGCGAGGTGGCGCAGGAAGCCGCGCAGCCACCGGATGCCCTCGGGGTCGAGGCCGTTGGCCGGCTCGTCGAGGACGAGCAGGCGGGGATCACCGAGCAGGGCGGCCGCCAGGCCGAGGCGCTGGCGCATGCCCATGCTGTAGCCGCCGGCGCGCTTGCGGGCGGCCGCGGGGATGCCGGTGAGCTCGAGGAGCTCGTCGACCCGGGAGTCGGGGACGCCGGCGGGCGCGGCGAGCACGCGCAGGTGGTCGCGGCCGGTGCGGCCGGGGTGGAAGTTGGTCGCCTCGAGCGCGGAGCCGACGTGGGTCATCGGCCGGTCCAGTCCGATGTACTCCTGTCCGTCGATCGTGGCCGAGCCCGAGGTGGGGTGGATCAGGCCGAGCAGCATCCGCAGGCTGGTCGTCTTGCCGGCGCCGTTGGGCCCGAGGAAGCCGGTGATCCGCCCCGGCTCGACGGTGAAGCTCAGGTCGTCCACGGCGGTGAAGCCGCCGAATCTCTTGGTGAGGTTGCGTACCTCGACGCGCGCGCCGGTCACAGTCATGTGCGTAAGTCCCCTGTCGCAGTGTGGTGTCCGGCACCCATGCAACCACTGGAGCAGGTGTGTCCCCAAGCGACATCCCGAAGGGGGTGGGCCCGGGTCGTCCTGCCCCGTCCGCCCGGAAGGTCGCCGTCGTCCCGTCACCGAGCGCGGTGACCGTAGAATCCCGACATCATGACCATCGGTCTCCTCGTCCTCGCCCTCGTCCTGACCCTGGGCACAGCGCTCTTCGTGGCCGCCGAGTTCTCCCTCGTCGCTCTGGACCGTCCGGCCGTCCAGCGGGCCGTCGACGCCGGTGACGCGCGGGCGCGGCCGGTGCTCGGCTCCCTTCGCCGCCTGTCGACGCTGCTGTCCGCCTGCCAGGTGGGGATCACCGTCACCACGCTGGCCCTGGGGTACATCGCCAACCCGGCGATCGGGTCGCTCATCTCGCCCGGGCTGGAGGCGCTGGGCATGTCCGAGGCGGCCGCGTCGCGCAGCGCCGGCGGTGTCGCCCTGGTGATCGCCACCGTCTTCTCGATGATCCTCGGCGAGATGGTCCCCAAGACCCTCGCCGTCTCCGCACCCCTCGGCACCGCCAAGGTCGTCGCCGTGCCGATGCGCGTCGTCGGCGCGATCTTCAAGCCCGCGATCGTCGTGCTCAACGGCTCGGCCAACTGGGTGCTCCACCGCATGGGTGTCGAGCCGCAGGAGGAGCTGTCCGCCGCGCGCAGTCCCGCCGAGCTGGCCTCCCTCGTGCGCACCTCCGTCGAGGCGGGGACGCTGGACTCGGGCACCGGCCGGCTCGTCGCGCGCTCGCTGGGCTTCGGGGAGCAGACGGCCGCCGACGTGATGACGCCGCGCAACCGGGCCAGCTCCATCGACCGCACCGCTACCGCCGAGGAGCTCGTCGCGCTCGCGCGCCGCACCGGGCACTCCCGATTCCCGGTCACCGCCGGCGACGACTGGGACGACATCGACGGCGTCGTCCACGTCAAGAAGGGCATCGCCGTCCCGCACGACCGACGCGACTCCGTCCCGGTCTCCGCGCTGATGATCGACGCCGTGCTCGTCCCCGAGACGCTGCGCCTGGACCCGCTGCTGCTGCAGCTGCGCGAGGCCGGCCTGCAGATGGGGGTGGTCGTCGACGAGTACGGGGGGACCGCCGGGCTGGTGACGCTGGAGGACCTCGTCGAGGAGATCGTCGGGGAGGTCCACGACGAGCACGACCGCGTGCAGACCACGGGCCGCTCGCTCGGCGACGGCAACTGGACCGTCCCGGGACTCTGGCGTCCCGACGAGGTCCACGACCGGATCGGTGCGCCGGTGCCCGACGGTGCTGCGTACGAGACCGTCGGCGGCTGGGTCATGGCCGAGCTCGGACGCGTCCCCGAGGTCGGTGACGTCGTGCGGATCGACGGCTGGGAGGTGACCGTGGTCGACATGGACAACCACCGGGTGGACCGGCTGCGGTTCGGCCGGCAGGTCGATGCCCAGGACGGTGTGTCGGAGTGACCCCGGTTCTCATCACCGTCGCGCTGCTGCTGGCCAATGCCTTCTTCGTCGGCGCGGAGTTCGCCGCGATGGCCGCCCGCCGCAGCCAGCTCGAGCCCCTGGCCGACGAGGGCAACAAGCGGGCCGCCGTGGCCGTCGAGGCCATGCAGCACACCGGGGTCCTGCTCGCGACCTGCCAGCTGGGGATCACGATCTGCTCGGTGCTCCTGGGTGCGATCTCCGAGGCGGCGCTGCACCACGCGCTGCACCCGGTGATGGTCAGCGCGGGTGTGCCGGACGCCTTCACCGACGCCACCTCGCTCGTGCTGGCCATCCTCATCGTGGTCTACCTGCACGTCGTCGTCGGCGAGATGGTCCCCAAGAACCTCGCCATCGCCGGGCCGGAGCGCTCCGCGATGTGGCTCGTGCCGCCGCTGATGTGGGTGATGAAGGTCGCCAAGCCGGTCATCCTCGGGATGGACTGGGTGTCGAAGGCCTTCGTCCGGGCGATGGGCATCGACCCCAAGGACGAGGTGGGCGCTGCCTTCACCGCCGAGGAGGTCCAGCACATCGTCGCCGAGTCCCACAAGGAGGGGCTCGTCGAGGCGGACAAGTACGGCCTCGTCGGTGCGGCGCTGGAGTTCTCCGACAAGGACGCCGTCGACGTGGCCATCACTCCCGGGGAGCTGGTCACCGTCGCGCCCGGCGCCACACCCGACGACATCGAGCGGCTCGTGGCCAAGCACGGCTTCTCCCGCTACCCGGTCGCCGGTGACGGGGGAGACCTCAGTGGCTACCTCCACCTGAAGGACGTGCTCTACGCCGACGAGGAGGAGCGCAGCCAGGCCGTCCCGCCCAAGCGCATGCGCCGGATGGCCACCGTCCGCCCGGACGACGAGGTCGAGGACGTGCTGCGGACCATGCAGCGCACCGGCACCCACGTCGCCCGCGTCGTCGGCGACGACGGCCGCGTCAGCGGTGTGGTCTTCCTCGAGGACGTCATCGAGGAGCTCGTCGGTGAGGTGACCGACTCGACCCAGCGCGGCTGACCCCCTTCGTCCGGGTGTGTCTCTCTCGCACGTCCCACGATTATCGGGTCACCCGAGAATCTGGAGACTCCTCGTCATCAGGTGGTCGCTTGGTGCGTCATGGAGCGGGTCTTGTCGCACGAAGTGACCACCTGATGTGTTGGCCGGGACGCTTGGGCCCGGGTGCCGCTCCTCCTTCCCAACAGGTGGTCAGTTGGTGCGTGATGAGGCGGGTCTTGTCGCACGAAGTGACCACCTGAGCCGGGGTGTGGAGAACTTCGCGGCGCGGAGAGGCTCCCCGGGCACGCTGATGGGCGTGGCACGACCCCTGAACTTCCCGGAGCCCTTCCACGAGGGCAGCTTCCGGGTGCGCGATGCGCGGGACGCGGTCCCGGGCGGGAGCCTGCGAACCCTGGCCAACCCGTACCGAGGGGTGCGCTGCCACGACGCCCCGGACACCGTCGTCGAGCGGTTCGGGGCGCTGCGTTTGGTGTGCCCCGGGGACCTCGCCCTGTCGCACTGCTCCGCGGCCGAGGCGCTCAACCTGCCGCTTCCACGGGAGTGCGAGCACGACGCCGTGCACGTCATGGGTCCGTGTGCACGGATCCGGAGGCGAGGGGTGGTCGCCCACCGCGGACTCGACCGGCGTGAGGTGACGACACTCCGCGGCATCCCGGTGACCGGTCTGGCCGACACCTGGCTGGACCTGGCTCCCTTCGTCAGCCTGGAGGACCTCGTCGTCATTGGTGACGCAGTGGCCAGGCGCCTGGGTGGGACCGATCCGCTGCGCGCGCTGCTGGGCCGTCGCGTCCCGGGGGTGCGCCGGGCCCGCGAGGCGCTGGAGTGGATCCGGGTCGGGTCGCGCTCGCCGATGGAGACGCGCTCACGCGTGCTCTTCGTGCGCGCCGGGCTGCCCGAGCCGGAGCTGAATGTCGACATCAGCGATCCCGATGGCGGCTGGCTGGCGACGGGGGACCTCGTGTGGCGCGAGGCGAAGGTCGTGGGGGAGTACCAGGGCGCGGACCACTTCGGTGACTACGAGCGTGGGGACGACGACATCGTCCGACGGAGGCTGGTGGAGGCGGCCGGATGGACGTACGTCGACTTCACCAAGGACGACTACTTCCGGCGCCCGCGGCGACTGGTCCTGGTGCGTCGAGTGGCCGACGAGCTCGGCTGCGCGCTGGACCCCGGCGGCATCCGCACGATCTCCGAGCGGGCCGGCCTGCCCGGGCGACCGTTGCGCGCCTGCGGCGGGTGACCGCGCGTATGGGGACGACACGCGCGTGCCACCATTCCCCCAGCCCTTCGCGAGGAGCATGCTGGGGGTAGTTGAAACACAGGAGGAGGAACACGACATGTCGACCACCAAGGCTCCGGTCGCGCGACGAGAAGGTTTCTCGACGCGCCGGGTCTTCATCTTCGCCGCGATCGGCTCCGCCGTCGGTCTGGGCAACATCTGGCGATTCCCGTACGTGGCGTACGAGGGTGGTGGTGGCGCCTTCGTCATCCCGTACCTCGTCGCGCTGCTCCTCGCGGGGATCCCGATGCTGTACCTCGACTACTCGATCGGGCACAAGTTCCGCGGGTCCGCTCCGCTGTCGTTGCGGCGGCTGCACCGCGGCGCCGAGTGGCTCGGGTGGTGGCAGACGCTCATCTGCATCGTCATCGCGATCTACTACGCGGCCATCCTCGCGTGGGCGGTGAAGTACACGATCCTCTCCTTCGACAAGGGATGGGGAGACGACCCGGAGGGCTACCTCTTCGGCACCTACCTGCAGGCCGCCGAGACGCCCGGCCCGACGCTGGACTTCGTCCCCGGCATCCTGCTGACGATGATCATCATGTGGGCCATCATCATCGGGGTGCTCGCGCTGGGGGTGCAGACCGGTATCGGACGGCTCGCGCTGGTCTTCATCCCGATCCTCGTCGTGGCCTTCCTCGCCCTCGTGGTCTTCGCGCTGACGCTCGACGGTGCCGGCCAGGGCCTCAACGCGTTCTTCACGCCCGACTGGGCGGCGCTGGGGGACACCGGCGTGTGGATCTCGGCGGTCGGACAGATCTTCTTCAGCCTGTCCGTCGGCTTCGGCATCATGATCACCTACGCCAGCTACGTCAGCCGCAGGACCGACATGACCGGCTCCGGTGCGGTCGTGGCCTTCTCCAACTCCGGCTTCGAGCTGCTGGCCGGCATCGGTGTCTTCGCGGCGTTGGGCTTCATGGCGCAGGCCGCCGGGAGCTCGGTCAGCGAGGTCGTCTCCAGCGGGATCGGGCTGGCGTTCGTCGCCTTCCCCGCGATCATCAACGAGGCCCCGGCCGGCGCGCTGCTCGGCGTGCTGTTCTACGGCTCGCTCGTCCTCGCCGGGCTGACCTCGATGATCTCCATCGTCGAGGTCGTCATCGGCGCGGTCCGCGACAAGATCGGGATCTCCCGCAGGGCGGCGACCTTCGTCGTCGGGGTCCCGATGGCGGTCCTGAGCACCGTGATGTTCTCGACCACCGGGGGGCTCTACCTGCTCGACACCATGGACGCCTTCGTCAACTCCTTCGGCATCGTGGTCGTCGCCGCCGTGATGATGCTCGCCATCGCCTTCGTCTTCCGGAAGCTGCCGGTGCTGCGCGAGCACATGGACCGCATCGGCTCGATCAAGCTCAAGGGCTGGTGGCCGGTGCTCATCGCGGTCGTCGTCCCGGTGCTGCTGGTCGTCATGCTCGTCCAGGAGCTGCAGTCGAAGATCGCCGAGCCGTACGGGGGCTACCCGGCCGAGCTGCTCAACGTCTTCGGCTGGGGCATGGCCATTGCCCTGCCGATCATCGCGATCGTCCTGTCGCTGGTCCCGTGGCGTGGGGACGTCGACCTCGAGAATGCACCCGAGGAAGCTGCTGAGCTCGTCGATGGAGGTGAGAAGGCATGACCACGACGGCAATCATCATGATGATCATCATGATGCTGACCATCTGGGGTGGGCTCCTGCTCGCGATCATCAACCTGGGCAAGCGCGGCAACGTCGCGCGCGAGGACGTCCGCGGCGCAGAGGTGCACCGAGACCTCTGACCCGCGCCCGCAGGAACCGCGGTCGACCCCTGTCCGGCAGGGGCCGACCGCGGTACCTTTTTTGTGGGGGGAATCAGTCACTACGGGGGGAACCATGAGCATCGAGATCCAGCAACCGCAGCCGCACGACATCGTCGGTGACACCGTGATGATCGCCGGCACCGCCGGGGGAGCCTTCGAGGCGAACTTCAACTACCGCGTCACCGAGGGGCACGACGAGGTCACGGGGCACTTCATGGCCGGCGACGGGATCGGGGGCCACGGCCAGTTCCAGGTCTCGGTCGACGTGTCCGCCGCGGCCTTCACCCTGCACACCGCGTTCGTCGAGGTCTTCCACGTCTCCGCGCGGGACGGGGCCGAGCTCGGCACGCGGGTGGTGCCGGTCATCCTCGGTCGGCTGCTCGTGCCGGGGTACCGCACCTACCTCGAGCACGTCGTCAGCTCGGGCGAGACGCTGTGGGGCATCGCGCAGACGCACTACGGCAACGGCAGCCTCTACCACCGGCTGGTGCACGCCAATCCCGGCATCACCAACCCCAACCAGATCAGCGTGGGTGACCTCATCCGGGTGCCGCGGGCCCTGTGAGTCCCTGCGGGGCGCGAAGGGGGCGCGCCCCCGCGCGAACCGCATCCCGTGGTCCCTCGCGGACCTGTGCAAGAGAAACCCCGGGTTCGCACGAGTAAGAAACTCGTGCGAACCCGGGGTTCATCGGGTCACCCGATAAACGTGTGACCCACGTGGCGCCCCCGGCAGGATTCGAACCTGCGGCCCCTGGTACCGGAAACCAGTGCTCTATCCCCTGAGCTACGGAGGCAGTGGGTGATGCCGCATGAGATTAACACCAGCGCGCGCCGTCCCGAGAATCGATCCGCCGCGACAGGGCCTGCGCCCCCGGACCTAGACTGAGCGATCGTGACCCCCGAAGAGCTCTCTGCAGCGATCCGCGCCGCCCTCTCCGCCACCGTCGAAGCGGGCGACCTGTCCGTCGAGGTACCGACCGAGATCCGCGTGGAGCGACCCAAGCAGAAGAAGCACGGGGACTGGACGACCAACATCGCCCTGCAGCTCGCCAAGCCCGCCGGGATGAAGCCGCGGGACGTGGCCACCCTCGTGGCCGACCGCCTGCGCGAGGCCGAGGGCATCTCCGCGGTCGACATCGCCGGGCCCGGCTTCCTCAACATCACCCTCGAGACCGCCTCGGCCGCTGAGCTCGCGCGCTCCATCGTCGAGGCCGGCGCCGTCTACGGCCACAACGAGGCGATGGTCGGGCACACGGTCAACGTCGAGTTCATCTCCGCCAACCCGACCGGCCCCCTCCACATCGGCCACACGCGCTGGGCCGCGCTCGGCGACTCGATGCGCCGGCTGCTCGTCGCCTCCGGTGCCGACGTCACCGCCGAGTACTACATCAACGACGCGGGCGCGCAGATGGACACCTTCGGCGCCTCGGTCCTCGCCCGGGCGAAGGGGGAGCCCACCCCCGAGGGCGGCTACCCCGGGCCGTACGTCGACGACCTGGCGGCCACCGCCCTTCGCCTCCGTCCCGACCTGCTCGACCTGCCGCACGACGAGGCGCTCGCCGTGGCCCGCCAGATCGGGTACGAGACCCAGCTCGGGGACATCCGCGCCACGCTGGTGGACTTCGGCGTCGAGTTCGACGTGTGGTTCTCCGAGAAGAGCCTCCACGAGGGCGGCGCGGTCGACGCCGCGATCGAGCGGCTGCGCGAGCAGGGGCACGTCGACGACCGTGACGGCGCGGTGTGGCTGCGCACGACCGACTTCGGCGACGACAAGGACCGCGTCATGGTCCGCTCCGACGGCGTGCCGACCTACTTCGCCGCCGACGCCGCGTACTACCTGAGCAAGAAGGACCGCGGCTTCCCGGAGAAGATCTACCTCCTGGGCGCCGACCACCACGGCTACGTCAGCCGCCTGAAGGCCATCGCCGCCTGCGCCGGGGACGACCCCGACCGCAACATCGAGATCCGCATCGGCCAGCTGGTCAACCTCGGCGGCGCCAAGTTGTCCAAGCGCGCCGGCAACATCATCGAGCTGCGGGACCTCATCTCCTGGATCGGCACCGACGCCGTGCGCTACTCGCTCGGGCGCTACCCCGCGGACTCGCCGCTGAACCTCGACGGCGAGGAGCTGCGCAAGCAGACCAACGACAACCCCGTCTTCTACGTCCAGTACGCCCACGCGCGCACCTTCAACGTCGCTCGCCTTGCTGCCGAGGACGGCATCGACCGCGACGCGGGCTTCGACCCGGGCCTGCTGTCGCACCCGACCGAGGCGACGCTGCTGGCCGCGCTCGGTGACTTCCCGCGGGTCGTCGCTCACGCCGCCCAGCTGCGCGAGCCGCACCGCGTCGCCCGCTACCTCGAGGGCCTGGCCACCCACTTCCACAAGTGGTACGACACCTGTCGCGTGCGCCCGCACCGCGACGAGGAGATCACCGACACCCACCGCACGCGCCTGTGGCTCAACGACGCCACCCGCCAGGTGCTGTCCAACGGGCTCGACCTGCTCGGCGTCTCGGCGCCCGAGCGGATGTGAGGCGGTCATGGCGACGAACATGAGGGCCCACGAGGCCGGGACCCTGCACGCCGACGGTTACGGCATCACGCCCAACTGGCTGCCCGAGCCGGAGGACCTGTCCGCGCTGATGCCGCAGCTGTGGGCGCGCAACACCGCCCGCGACGACAGCGGCGCGCTGACCGTGGCCGGGGTGCCGGTCACCGACATCGCCCGTGACTTCGGCACCGCCGCCTACGTGCTGGACGAGGACGACTTCCGCGCCCGGGCGCGTGCCTTCCGCGACGACTTCTCCGCCGGCTTCGAGTCGCTCGGCGGCGCCGACGTCTACTACGCGGGCAAGGCCTTCCTGTGCACGGCCGTCGCCCGCTGGATCATGGAGGAGGGTCTCTTCCTCGACACCTGCTCCGGTGGTGAGATGGCCGTCGCGCAGCGGGTCGGCTTCCCGCCGGAGCGCATCGCCCTGCACGGCAACAACAAGTCGCGCGCCGAGCTGCGCCAGGCGCTCGAGTGGGGTGTCGGCCGCATCGTCGTCGACTCCTTCGCCGAGATCGACCGCGTCGCCGAGATCGCGGGCGAGCTGGGCGTCGTCGCGCCGGTGATGGTCCGCGTGACCGTCGGCGTCGAGGCGCACACCCACGAGTTCATCGCCACCGCGCACGAGGACCAGAAGTTCGGTTTCTCCCTCGCAGGAGGGTTCGCCCGGGAGGCGGTCGACCGGATCGTGGCGAAGGGGGAGTCGCTGCACCTGCTCGGTCTGCACAGCCACATCGGCAGCCAGATCTTCGACACCTCCGGCTTCGAGATCGCCGCCCGCCGGCTCATCGAGCTGCACACCGAGATCGCCGACGCGCACGGCGTATACATGGCGGAGATGGACCTCGGCGGCGGGTACGGCATCGCCTACACCTCCGAGCACGACCCGCTCACGCCGCGGCAGCTCGGCGAGCAGATGGGCGGCCTCGTCGAGCGCGAGCTGAAGGCCTTCCACGAGGAGCACCCCGAGGCGCCCGCGCCGCGCGTGTCCATCGAGCCGGGCCGCGCGATCGCCGGCCCGAGTGCCTTCACGCTCTACGAGATCGGCACGATCAAGGACGTCGAGGTCACCTCCGAGCTGACCCGCACCTACGTCAGCGTCGACGGCGGCATGAGCGACAACGTGCGCACCGCCCTCTATGGCGCGGACTACTCCTGCGCCCTCGCCTCGCGCACCTCCGAGGCGCAGCAGCGCCTGGTGCGTGTCGTCGGGCGCCACTGCGAGAGCGGCGACATCGTCGTCATGGACGAGTACCTGCCCGAGGACATCACCGCCGGTGACCTCATCGCGGTGCCGGGCACCGGGGCGTACTGCCGATCGTTGTCCAACCAGTACAACCACACCCCGCGGCCCCCGGTCATCGCCGTCCGCGACGGTGCCGCGCGAACCATCGTGCGTCGCGAGACGATCGATGACCTGCTCGCGCTCGACGTCGACGACACCCCCATCCCGTCCCAGGAGGTCCGATGACCACCGCGGTACCGAGGCCGGACCAGACCGCCTCGTCCCACCCCCTTCGCGTCGCCCTCCTCGGCGGAGGCACCGTCGGCGGCTCCGTCGCCCGGATGCTGCTCGAGCAGGCCGACGACCTCGAGCAGCGCATCGGGCGCCGCCTGGAGATCGTGGGCATCGCCGTGCGCCGGGCCGGGCGGGACCGCTCCGACCTGGGCGTCGACGCGAGCCTCTTCACCACCGACGCGGCGGAGCTGGTCACCCGCGCGGACATCGTCGTCGAGCTCATCGGCGGCATCGAGCCGGCCCGCGGACTGATCCTGAGCGCGATGGAGCACGGCGCCTCGGTCGTCACCGCCAACAAGGCGCTCCTGGCCGAGGACGGCGCGAGCCTGCACACGGCCGCCACCGACAACGGCGTCGACCTGTACTACGAGGCCTCGGTCGCCGGCGCGATCCCGATCCTGCGCCCGATCCGCGACTCGCTCGCGGGTGACTCGATCAACCGCGTCATCGGCATCGTCAACGGCACGACCAACTTCGTCCTCGACGCGATGGACACCACCGGGGCCGGGCTCTTCGAGACCGTCGAGCGCGCCCAGGCCCTCGGGTACGCCGAGGCCGACCCGACAGCCGACGTCGAGGGCTTCGACGCCGCGGCCAAGGCCGCGATCCTGTCCTCCCTCGCCTTCCACTCGCGCGTGAGCACCGAGGACGTGCACCGCGAGGGCATCACCGGCGTCGGCGCCCGTGACATCCAGGCCGCGCAGGACATGGGCTGCACCGTCAAGCTGCTCGCGATCTGCGAGAAGGTCGAGACCCCCCGCGGCACGGGCATCTCCGCCCGCGTGCACCCGGCGATGATCCCGCTGACCCACCCGCTGGCGTCGGTGCGCGAGGCCTACAACGCCGTCTTCGTCGAGGCCGAGGCCGCCGGCGACCTGATGTTCTACGGCCAGGGCGCCGGGGGAGACCCGACCGCCAGCGCCGTCCTCGGGGACATCGTCGCCGTCGCCCGCACCCGGGTCACCGGTGGCCGCGGGCCCGGGGCGAGCAGCTACGCCAACCTGCCGGTGCTGTCGATGGGCGAGGCGATCACCCGCTACCACGTCAGCCTCGACGTCGATGACCGCTCCGGTGTGCTCGCGGCCGTCGCGACGAAGTTCGCCGAGCACGACGTCTCGATCGAGACGGTGCGCCAGCAGGTCGTCACCGACGAGGAGGGCGACCCGCGCGCCATGCTGATCATCGTCACCCACGCGGCCACCGATGCCGCGCTCTCCGCGACGGTCGACGGGCTGGCCCAGCTCGACGCGGTCAACGAGGTCACCTCCGTCATGCGCGTGGAAGGGAACTGACCATGGCCCACCAGTGGCGCGGCGTCATCACCGAGTACGCCGACCGGTTGCCGATGCTGGCGGGTGCGCCGGTCGTCACCCTGCGCGAAGGGGGGACCCCCCTCATCCCGGCCGAGCACCTCTCCGAGCTGGTCGGCGCGCAGGTGCACGTCAAGTACGAGGGCCTCAACCCGACCGGCTCCTTCAAGGACCGCGGGATGACCGCAGCCATCTCGATGGCGGCGGCGAAGGGGGCCGAGGCCGTTATCTGCGCCTCCACCGGCAACACCTCCGCGTCGGCGGCGGCGTACGCCACCAAGGCCGGGATGACCTGCGCGGTCCTCGTGCCCGAGGGCAATATCGCGATGGGCAAGCTCTCCCAGGCGATCGCGCACGGCGCCACGCTGCTGCAGGTCGACGGCAACTTCGACCACTGCCTCGAGGTCGCCCGCAAGCTCGCCGAGAGCTACCCGGTCGAGCTGGTCAACTCGGTCAACCCGGCGCGCATCGAGGGGCAGAAGACCGCGTCCTTCGAGGTCGTCGACGCGCTCGGGGACGCCCCGGACATCCACTGCCTGCCCGTCGGCAACGCCGGCAACATCACCGCCTACTGGCGCGGGTACCGCGAGTACGCGAGCGCGACCGAGGGCCTCGGGGGCACGCTGGACGCCGTCGCCACCCGGACCCCGCAGATGTGGGGCTTCCAGGCCGCCGGGTCCGCGCCGATCGTGCTGGGGCACCCGGTCGACGAGCCCGACACCATCGCCACCGCGATCCGCATCGGCAACCCCGCCTCGTGGACCCAGGCCGAGCAGGCACGCGACGAGTCCGGTGGCTCGATCACCTCGGTGACCGACGAGGAGATCCTCCATGCGCACCGCATCCTCTCCGCGCGGGAGGGGATCTTCGTCGAGCCGGCCTCCGCGGCGTCGGTCGCCGGCCTCCTCAAGGCGAGTGCCGCCGGTCAGGTGCCGGCGGACGCGACGATCGTGTGCACCGTGACCGGCCACGGCCTGAAGGACCCGCAGTGGGCCCTGAAGAACGCTGACGGCTCCGACGTCACCCCGGTGCGGGTGTCCGCAGACGCCTACGCGGTCGCCAGCGAGCTCGGTCTGCAGGGCTGAACCGTGGCCATCCCCGTCGGCACCGGCGTGACCCTGCGGGTGCCTGCGTCCAGTGCCAACCTCGGGCCCGGCTTCGACTGCGTCGGTCTGGCACTCGGCGTGTGGGACGAGGCGACGGTCACCGTCATCGACGGTCCGGGTCCGATCATCGAGGTCACGGGGGCCGGCGCCGACGCGGTGCCGCGTGATGCGAGCCACCTCGTCCACCGCACGATGGTCACCGCCTGGGAGCACCTCGGGGTGGAGCCGCCCGCGGGGGTGCACCTGAGCTCCCGCAACGCGGTCCCGCACGGTCGCGGTCTCGGCTCCTCGGCGACCGCCATCGTCATGGGCGTGGCTGCGGCACAGGCGCTCTCGTCCCTGGGCTCCGGTGGCGACGGGCAGCTCGACCTCGACACCATCAACACCATCGCCTGCGCGCTCGAGGGCCATCCCGACAACGCCTCCGCCAGCGTCTTCGGCGGTGCGACGCTCTCGACCACCGACGCCGGTGAGCCGCTCCCGACGACCCGGACCGTCCCCCTTCGCCTCGACCCGCGGATCGTCCCCGTCGTGCTCGTGCCGGACCAGCAGCTGAGCACGCACACGGCCCGCTCGGTCCTGCCCGACGTCGTGCCGCTGGCCACCGCTGCCGCCAACTCCGCGCGCGTCGGCCTGCTCGTGCACGCCCTGACCACGGACCCCGGGCTGCTCACCGCCGGCACGACCGACCTGCTCCACCAGGAGTCGCGCCGACCGAGCTACGCCACGAGCATGGCGCTCGTCGACGCCCTGCGCGCCGAGGGCCTCGCCGCCACGATCTCCGGTGCGGGTCCGTCCGTGCTCACGCTGACGACGAGGGACCACGTCGACGAGGTCGGCGCCATCGCCGCCGCGCGCGAGACGAGCTGGCGGGTGCTCACCCCGGGCGTCCCGGACCGCGGCGTCCACCTCGTCGGCTGAGGCGCGTCAGGCTCGTCGCAACTGCTTAGGCTCCTGCGAAGGGGAGGGGGCGGCTCGTCACAACTGCTTAGGCTCCTGCGAAGGGAGAGGGGTGGCTCGTCGCAACTGCTTAGGCTCTTGCGAAGGGAGGGGGTGGCTCTTCGCAACTGCTTAGGCTCTTGCGAAGGGAGGGGGTGGCTCGTCGCAACTGCTTAGGCTCTTGCGAAGGGAGAGGGGGCGGGTGCGTAGGTCTGGCAGGGAGGCAGTGATACATTGGAACTGCTCCACCGAACCCCATGCGTCGGCGAACCAGTCGAGGGCATGTGCGGACAGGAGCACTTCCCCTACGTGAGCGTCTGCGCCGATGGGTGTGACGCACGGTCGTGGGGTTCTCATCAGATATCCCGCCCTTGACGGGATTCATCAGGCCTGCCATGGGCGGGCACGACGAGGGAAAGGGTCCTTCGTGACCGAAACCACCACCGACGAGAACACCGCAGCGGAGACGGCCGAGAAGCCGCGTCGCTCCGGGGCACTGAGCGCGATGCGCCTCGCCCAGCTGCAGCAGCTCGCGTCGAGCATGGGCATCTCCGGCACCGCCAAGATGCGCAAGAGCGACCTGATCGCCGCCATCCGCGAGCAGCAGTCCGGCTCGTCCGCACCGGCCACGGCGCCGGCCCGGACGCCGGAGAAGAAGGCCGACGCGGCCCCGGCCGACACGGCTCCCGCCGAGGCTGCCCCGCAGCAGGCTCCCGAGCGTTCCGAGCAGCCGCAGGCGCAGCAGCAGCCTGCAGCCGGCGACCAGTCCGCGAAGAAGGACCGCTCCGGCAGCCAGGACTCGCGCGCCGACCAGGACTCGCGCTCCGAGCGCGGCGACCGTGACCAGGACCGTGGCGGTCGTGGTCGTGGCAACGACCAGGGCGGTGGCCAGGACGACGGCAACCGCGACGGTGGTCGCAACCGGAACCGTGGCAACGACCAGAGCGACGGTGGCAACCGCGAGGGCGGTCGCAACCGCAACCGTGGCAACGACCAGAACGACGGCAACCGCGACGGTGGCCGCAACGACGAGGGCGACAACCGCAACCGCGGCAACGACGGCGGCAATCGCGAGGGCGGCCGCAACGACGGCGGCAACCGCGACGGCGGTCGCAACGACGGCGGCGACAACCGCAACCGCGGCAACGACCAGGGCGGTGGCCAGGGCGACGGCGGCCGCAACCGCAACCAGGGCGGCAACCGCAACAACCAGGACGACGACCGCGGCGGTCGCCGGCGCAACCGGAACCGCAACCGCAACAAGCGTCGTGGCGGCGGTCAGCCCGACGAGATGGACCTGCAGATCCACGACGACGACGTGCTCGTGCCCGTCGCGGGCATCCTCGACGTCCTGGACAACTACGCCTTCGTGCGCACCTCCGGGTACCTGCCCGGGCCGAACGACGTCTACGTCCCGCTGGGCATGGTCAAGCGCAACGGCCTGCGCAAGGGTGACGCGGTCACCGGCCAGGTCAAGGCCACCCGCGAGGGCGAGGAGCCGCAGATCACGGTCGGCGGCAAGGGCAACCGCGGCAAGTACAACCCGCTGGTCAAGCTCGAGACGATCAACGGGCTCACCGTCGACGACGCGAAGCGTCGCGCCGCCTTCGGCAGCCTGACGCCGCTCTACCCGCAGGAGCGCCTGCGCCTGGAGACCGACTCCAACGTCCTGACCACCCGGATGATCGACCTCGTCGCTCCCATCGGCAAGGGCCAGCGCGGCCTCATCGTCGCCCCGGCGAAGGCCGGCAAGACGATGGTCATGCAGTCCGTGGCCAACGCGATCACGACGAACAACCCCGAGTGCCACCTCATGGTCGTCCTCGTCGACGAGCGTCCCGAGGAGGTCACCGACATGCAGCGCGCGGTCAAGGGCGAGGTCATCTCCTCGACCTTCGACCGGCCCGCCGACGACCACACCACGGTCGCCGAGCTGGCCATCGAGCGCGCCAAGCGTCTGGTCGAGATGGGGCACGACGTCGTCGTCCTCCTCGACTCGATCACCAAGCTCGGTCGCGCCTACAACCTCGCCGCCCCGGCGAGCGGGCGCATCCTCTCCGGTGGTGTCGACTCCGCGGCGCTGTATCCGCCGAAGAAGTTCTTCGGCGCGGCCCGCAACATCGAGAACGGCGGCTCGCTGACGATCCTCGCCACCGCGCTGGTCGAGACCGGCTCGCGCATGGACGAGGTGATCTTCGAGGAGTTCAAGGGCACCGGCAACATGGAGCTCAAGCTCGACCGTGGCCTGGCCAACCGCCGCATCTTCCCCGCGGTCGACGTCAACGCCTCCGGCACCCGGCGCGAGGAGATCCTCCTCGCACCGGAGGAGCTGAAGATCATGTGGAAGCTGCGTCGCGTCCTCGCGGCCCTCGACACCCAGCAGGGCGTCGAGCTGCTCCTGGACCGGCTGCGCAAGACCAAGACGAACTACGAGTTCCTCACCCAGGTCGCGCAGACCAGCTCGGGCAAGCTCGGCGACGAGGACGACGCCGCGTAGGCGACCCGCCCCCTTCGCGCACGTGGCCGCCACCCCGCCGGGTGGCGGCCACCTGCTGTCCGTACGGCCGCCGACCCCGTTGACCTGCAAGACGTCCGGTCGTCGCGGTTCGCCGTTCGCGGCTATCCTGCCCACGCACGCGCAGTGGTCGACATCGGAGGACGTATGGCGCAGGGGGTGGTCCTCGTGGCGGACGACGATGCCGACATCAAGGACCTGGTCGCTTTCAAGCTGGAGAACGCCGGGTACTCGGTCCTCTCGGTCGCGGACGGCGATGACGCGCTGCGCCAGGTGCGTGAGCAGCGCCCGCAGCTGGCGGTGCTCGACGTGATGATGCCCGGGTTGTCCGGCCTCGACGTGCTCCGCGAGATCCGGGCGGACGAGACCCTCGCCGCCACCAAGGTCATCCTCCTGACTGCCCGCGCCCGCGACGTCGACGTCGACGCCGGGTTCAGCACCGGTGCGGACGACTACCTCACCAAGCCCTTCAGCCCGCGTGAGCTGGTGCACCGGGTCGCCCTGCTGATGGGGCGAGGCTGACCGGTGGACGAGGTCGTCGTCCAGCCGTGGGTGCTGCGGCTGAGCCTGTGGGTGGTGCTCGCGACCTTCGTCGTGCTGCTCGCCACCATCGTCATGGCTCGTCTGGTGCGCAGCCGCCGACGTCGGGTGATCACGCGCGAGCTGGCACCCGTGCGTCGCGACATCGTCGCCATCGCTGCCGGTGACGACGAGGACGGGGCCGCCGACGCGAGACTGCGCGCACTCCACGGACACAGCGTGGAGCTCGTCGAGCCCCTCCTCGTCGGCTACCTGAGCAAGGTCCGCGGTGCGCCCGCGCAGCAGATCGTCGACATCCTCGTGGCCCACGGTCTGGTCCGGCGGGCGCGTGCGGGGCTGTCCGCCTGGTCGGGCACGCGTCGGGCCCGCTCGGCCTGGGTCCTGGGCGTCATGGGTGTCCGGGAGGCGACGAGCGAGATCGTCCCGCTGCTGCGGGACCGCGACCGCGGGGTGTCGGTGACGGCGGCCCGCGCGCTCGGGATGCTGGGTGACAGCGGCTGCGCAGCCGCGCTCCTGGCCGCGGTGGCCCCCGGACGCCGAGGACGAGGGGAGCTGCCGGTCTGGGTGGTCGTCGAGGCGCTCGGCGCCCTGGGGCCCGACTCCGCAGCGGTCGTCGGCGCGGCCCTGGACAGCCCGGACGCCTCGACCCGCACGGCTGCGGCGATGACCATCGGACGGGCCCAGCACCTGTCCCAGCGTGAGCGCCTGCGCTCGCTCGTGGACCAGGAGCGGGACCCGGCGGTCCTCGCGGCCATCGCCGACTCCCTCGGCGAGCTGGGTGACCCCGCCGACGTGACCGCCCTTGCCGACATGACCGCACCCACCCTCCCCAGGTCGGTGCGGCTGGCCGCCGCCCGGGCGCTCGGGGCCATCGGCGACCGCGGAGCGGCCGTGGCGCTGACCGTCCTGCTGGCCGACGAGGACCTGCGAGTGGGCGAGCTCGCCGCGGACGCGCTCATCGGCCTGGGGGAGGGCGGGGTCGAGGTGCTGCGTGAGGCGGACGCGGCCGAGGGGCCGGCAGCGGCAGCCTCCGCCCACGGACTGGCCATGCACTCCCTTCGTCACCCGATGGCCAGGGGCGCGTGATGGAGGAGGTCCTCGAGCCCGCCACCCCTGTCGTCGAGGCGATCTTCGGCGCCGTCGCGCTGCCCGTGCTGATCTACTTCCTGCTGATCAACACCTCCTACCTCGTGCTCGTCGTCGCCGCGGCCCTGGAGTTTCGTCGCTCCACCCGGCAGCTGCCCTTCGCCGGGCGCGAGGAGCTCCTCGGCTCCGGACTGGTGCCGGGGGTCAGCGTCGTCACCTCGATGTACAACGAGGAGGTGGGGATCAAGGTCGCCACGCAGTCGATGCTCGCCCTGCACTACCCGCGGCACGAGGTGATCGTCGTCGACGACGGCAGCAGCGACGGTGGCTTCGAGGTTCTGCGTGCTGCCTTCGACCTCGTCGAGGTGCCCCGACGGATGCCCACGGACGTGGCGGTGCGCGAGGTCGCGACCTCCGTGCACGTACCGCGCAACGGCCGGACGCGACTGACCGTGGTGCGCAAGCCGAACTCCGGCCGCTCCGACTCCCTCAACGTCGGGGTCAACTTCGCCACCCAGGACCTCGTGGTCTTCGTCGACTCCGACTCCGTCCTCGATCCGGACGCCCTCCTGGCGGTGGCGCGACCCTTCGCAGAGGACCCCGTGCGCATGGTCGCCGGCGGAGGGGTGATCCGCGCCGTCAACGGGTGCAGCGTCCGTGGTGGCCGCGTCACCGAGGTGCGGATGTCGACGAGCTGGCTGGCGCGCATCCAGGTCGTGGAGTACCTGCGTGCCTTCCACCTCGGTCGCTGCGGCTGGTCGCGCCTGAAGTCACTCATCCTCATCAGTGGCGCCTTCGGGGTCTTCCGCCGGGACGTGCTCGTCGAGGTCGGTGGGCTCGATCCGGGGAGCATCGGCGAGGACTTCGAGCTGGTCATGCGGGTGCACCGGCACATGCGCCGCACCGGCCGTGACTACCGCGTCCAGTTCATCACCGAGCCGATCTGCTGGACCGAGGTCCCCGAGACGACGGCGGTGCTGCGCAAGCAGCGGCGGCGCTGGCACCGTGGTCTGTGGGAGACGCTGTGGGCCTACCGTTCGATGCTGCTCAACCCGCGCTACGGGCGCGTCGGCCTCATCGCGGTGCCCTACTACTGGCTCTTCGAGCTCATCGCCCCCGCCCTGGAGCTGTTCGGGCTGGTCCTCGTCGTCGTGGGCTGGCTCCTCGGGGTCGTGGACATGGGGTACTTCCTGCTCTTCATGGCCGTGGCCTACGGCTACGCCATGCTCGTGACCCTGGCGGCCATGACCGTCGAGGAGCTCAGCTTCCACAAGTACCCGCGGTGGCGTGACCTGGTGAGCACCGCCGCCTCCGCCGTCGTGGAGAACCTCGGCTACCGACAGGCGACCGCGATCTGGCGCCTCGAGGGATGGGCGCAGAGCCTGGCCGGCCGCAAGCAGGAGTGGGGCACGATGACCCGCACCGGATTCGACACCGCGGACCGGTCGGACGGATGAGCCCACGCAACACCGTCGCCCGTGTCCTCGAGCGCCTCGTCTCCCTGGTGTCCCTGGTCATCCTGCTGATCTCGCTGCTCTCGGTCGCCTCGATCCTGGTCATCCAGCACGAGGTGAGCCAGTCCACGAGCACGATCAGCCCGCTCGTCGACCGCAGCGCGCGGATGCGGATCGAGGCCACCGAGGCCCACGCCAACTACCGCGCCTACCTGCTGACCGAGGAGCCGCAGTTCCTCGAGCGGTACCGGGAGGCCAAGGCGACCTTCACGCAGGGACAGCGCGAGCTGCTCGAGGCGTCCGCCAGGGCGGGTGTCGAGGAGGAGCTGACCAAGACCTTCGTGGAGGCCGGGAGCCGCTGGTTCGAGGTGGCCGACGAGGACATCGCGACCGGCGCCGACGCGCGGACGCAGGCGCTGGGCCCCAACGCCAGCGCCTTCGACCAGCTGACCGACGCGCACGACTCCCTCGTGCAGGACATCGCCGAGGCCCGCCAGGACCGCCGCGACCGCTACAGCACGGCCATGAACGGCGCGGTGGTGGTCATGGGGCTGGCCACGCTGATCGCCCTGGCGGTCACCGTCCAGCAGAGCCGCCGCGCACTCGCTCGTCTGGCGCGCCCCCTCCAGGCCCTGCAGCAGGTCGTCGCCCGGCACCAGCGGGGCGCCGTGGACGAGCGCGCGGACACGACCCGCGGCGCAGACGAGGTCGTCGAGCTGGCCAGCGCCTTCAACTCCCTCGCCAGCGCCAACGCGAGGATGCAGCGCGAGCGCGAGCACCGACTCGACCTCTACCGCATCACCGGGCGCCTGCCGACGGTGCTGGGCTCGAGGGAGGGAGGCTGGGACCTGGCCTGCGAGCAGCTCGGGGCCGGCATCGGGGCGGACTCGACATCGGTCTACCGGCTCGTGGGTGAGGACGTCGCCGCGCTCATGGGCAGCTGGGACACCTCCGGTGCCGACTTCCCGCGCGCCGTGCAGGAGCTCGCCATCCCGGGGCTGTCCCGGATGCTCTCCGACCTGCCCATCCTGCGGGCGCGGACCCGCGCCGAGATCGAGGCCACCTTCCCGGAGGAGCTGCAGGAGGTGGCCCGCCGCCGGTCGCTGGAGGGCTGGGTCCTGCTGCCGATGTGCTTCCAGGACGAGGCCGTCGGGGCCTTGTCCGTGGTCACCAGCGAGCCGCACGAGTGGGACGAGGCGGAGATCCAGGCCATGGAGCGGGTCGCCGAGTACGCGGCGCACACCCTCGTCGAGCAGCGCTACGTCGCCTCGCTGGAGGATCTCGACCAGCAGAAGTCGACCTTCATGGCGACGACGAGCCACGAGCTGCGTACCCCGCTGACCTCGATCGCGGGGTACCTCGAGCTCCTCGAGGACGGTGACTACGGCCGGCTGAGTGAGCCGCAGGCGCGGGCGCTGGACGTGATCGCCCGCAACGTGGAGCGGCTGCGCAGCCTCATCGACGACCTCCTCCTGCTCAACCGGCTGGACAGCGGTGAGGCCAACACCCAGCGCCGGGTCCACGACATCGCCCACAGCACGGCACGAGTGGTCGAGCAGCTGGCTCCCGTGGCCACCGCCGCCGAGGTCGACCTCGTCCTCGAGCAGCCCGAGGCCCCCGTCCGGGCGCGTGTCGACCCGGCGCAGATCGAGCGCGCGATCGGCAACCTCGTCAGCAACGCGGTGAAGTTCACCCCTGCCGGGGGAGTCGTGCGCCTGACGACCGGGGTCCACGGTGACGAGGTGCGCATCGTCTGTGCGGACACGGGGATGGGGATCCCTGCCGCGGACCAGGAGCGGCTCTTCACGCGGTTTTTCCGCGCGAGCAACGCCCAGCAGGGGCAGGTCCCCGGCACGGGGCTCGGGCTGGTCATCGTCGAGTCCATCGCCGCAGCGCACTGCGGCCGTGTCGACCTCGCCTCGACCGAGGGGGAGGGCACCACGGTCACCCTGACCCTCCCGCTCGCGCCGCGCGAGGGATGATGCCCGTGATCAGGTGGTCGACTGGTGCGAGAAGACCGCGTCGATGCCGCACGAGGTGACCACCTGATCCGGTACGACTCGTGCGAAGGGGGAGTCAGTCCGCCTCGTCGTCCGCGGACCGGTCCAGGTGCAGGCGCATCTCAGGAAAGCTGACGTCGGTGAAGCCGAAGCGCTCGTACATCGCCCGGCCCTCCTCGGTGGCGTTGAGCGAGATCACGCCGACGTCGGTCTCCTCGGTGAACCACTCGAGCAGTGCCTCGACCGTCGCCCGGGTGAAGCCGAGCCGCCGGTGCCGGGGGAAGGTCGCGACGTTGGAGATCCGGCCGCCGTCGTCCGAGCCGAAGGGGGAGGGCATCAGGGGGACGACCTGCCCCATCGCGCACGAGACGACGGTGCCGTTGGCCTCGGCCACGACGATGCACACCCTCGGGTCGGACAGGCGCAGCTGGATCCAGCGGGAGGCGTCCTGCTGCCAGCCGATGTCGAGGACCTCGTCGGAGGAGACCCCCATGGCCTCGAACATCAACGCGCGCAGGGCGATGATCGTCGCGATGTCACCCTGGACGGCCGGGCGGATCACCGAGCCCTCCACCGGGCCCGGGACCGGCTCCCTTCGGCGGTCCCGTCCGGGGCGTCGGGGGATGCGGGAGGAGCGAGCCATGTCCCCATCCTGCCGCACGCCCGGCCTCGTTTCCGGGCGCCTCCGGTGCGGCGCCCGGGGTGCGGGAGGAACATCCACCCCCGCGCCGGTGTTTTGTCCGGTGTGCCGGCAATCTGGCACAATGCAACGTCGGTCCGGTTCACGACGAGCGGCACCAAGGCCGCAGCTGGACGGTCCCAACGAGGGGCACAGCGTCGACCCGGACACATCCAGACTCAAGGAGCACCACGTGCAGAAGGACATCCACCCCGCGTACGAGGCGACCACCGTCACGTGCACCTGCGGCGCCACCTTCACCACCCGCAGCACCAAGGCCGACCACGAGATCCGCGCCGAGGTGTGCAGCAACTGCCACCCGTTCTACACCGGCAAGCAGAAGATCATGGACACCGGTGGCCGCGTGGCCCGCTTCCAGAAGCGTTACGGCCAGAAGGCCTCCAAGTAGCTCCCACGATGCGCCGGTCAGCCCGCTCGGGCTGGCCGGCGCATCTGTGTTTCCACCGGCCCACCCCCTTCGCAACTGCTTAGGCTCTTGCGAGAACCCGGCCCACCCCCTTCGCAACTGCTTAGGCTCCTGCGAGAACCCGGCCCACCCCCTTCGCAACTGCTTAGGCTCCTGCGTCACACCGGAGGTCCACGTGCTCGAGTCCGTCGAGGCCCTGCTCACCGAGCACGCCGAGCTGGAGGCCGCCCTGGCCGACCCCGCCGTCATCGGTGACCCGGACCGCCTGCGCGAGGTCAACCAGCGCTACGCCCGGCTGACCCCGATCGTCACCGCGCACCGCGCCCACGAGGAGATCGTCGGCGACCTCGAGGCCGCCCGCGAGCTCGCGGGGGAGGACCCCGCCTTCGCCGAGGAGATCCCGGCCCTGGAGAGCGCCGCGACCGAGGCCGAGGACCGGCTGCGCCGCCTGCTCATCCCGCGCGACCCCGACGACGACAACGACGTCATCCTCGAGATCAAGGCGGGCGAAGGGGGAGCGGAGTCGGCCCTCTTCGCCGGTGACCTGCTGCGCATGTACCTGCGGCACGCGGAGAAGCGCGGGTGGGGCACCCAGATCCTCGACTCGACCGAGTCCGACCTCGGTGGCTACAAGGACGTGCGCGTGGCGGTCTCCGCCAAGGGCACCCCGGAGCCGGGCGAGGCGCCGTGGGCGCGGCTGAAGTACGAAGGGGGCGTCCACCGCGTCCAGCGCGTGCCGGTCACCGAGAGCCAGGGCCGCATCCACACCTCCGCCGCGGGCGTGTGGGTCATGCCGGACATCGGGGAAACAGCCGAGGTCGAGATCGGACCGAACGACCTGAAGATCGACGTCTACCGCTCCTCCGGGCCGGGCGGGCAGTCGGTCAACACCACCGACTCCGCCGTGCGGATCACCCACCTGCCGACCGGGACCGTCGTCTCCTGCCAGAACGAGAAGTCCCAGCTGCAGAACAAGGAGTCGGCGCTGCGCGTGCTCCGCGCCCGTCTGCACCAGATGGCGGTGGACGAGGCCGCGGCCGAGGCCGCCGAGACCCGCGCCTCGCAGGTGCGCACCGTCGACCGGTCCGAGCGCATCCGCACCTACAACTACCCCGAGAACCGGATCAGCGACCACCGCACCGGCTACAAGGCCCACCACCTCGACTCCGTGCTCGACGGCGACCTCGACGCGGTCATCGACTCCGCGGTCGAGGCCGACGAGGCCGCGCGCCTGGGCGCGCTCTCCGGCGGCGAGGGGTGACCTCGCTCCGGACGGAGGTGGACCAGGCGGTCGCCGTCCTCACCGGGGCGGACGTGCCCTCGCCGCGGGCGGACGCGCTGCTGCTGGCCGCCCACGCCATCGGGGCCGACCGCTCCGAGATCGAGCGCCGGATGGTCCTCGGCGGCGGGGTCGAGCCGGACGAGCTGCGGCGCCTGCGCGCACTCGTGGCCGAGCGGGCCGCCCGGGTGCCCCTGCAGCACCTCACCGGTACCGCCCCCTTCCGCCGTCTGGAGCTGCAGGTCGGGCCGGGGGTCTTCGTCCCCCGCCCCGAGACCGAGGCCGTCGTCGACCTCGCCCTCCAGGGGCTGGTCGGGCCGGGCGGTACGGACGGGACCAGCACGCCGACCGTCGTGGATCTGTGCACCGGCTCGGGGGCGCTCGCGCTCGCCGTCGCCGACGAGGTCCCCGGCGCGCACGTGACCGCCGTGGAGGTGAGCGAGCTCGCCCTGGCGTGGGCGGCACGCAACATCGAGGTCACCGGCCTGGCCGTCGACCTGGTCGCCGCGGACGCCACCACCCCGGCCGCCGGCGTGCCGGAGCTGGCCGGGCTCGTCGGCCGCGTTGACCTCGTCGTGAGCAACCCGCCCTACATCCCTGCCGGGATGGTCCCGCTCGAGCCCGAGGTCGCCGAGCACGACCCCGCGGTCGCCCTGTACGGCGGGAGCGAGGACGGTCTGGCGATCCCGCTCGCGGTGGCCGCCACCGCCGCGGCCCTGCTGCGCCCCGGTGGTCTGCTCGTGATGGAGCACGCCGACTCCCAGGGGCAGACCCTGCCCCGCGCGCTCGCCGCCACGGGGGAGTGGGTCGACGTCGTCGACCACCCCGACCTGTCCGGCCGCCCCCGCGCGACCGTCGCCCGCCGCGCTCCCTGACACCGACGAGCGCGGACACGACGAAGGGGGTCCGGCACCCAGGTGCCGGACCCCCTTCGTCGGTGTCGAGGACGTCAGAGGATGAACATCAGCAAAGCGATGATCAGCAAAACTCCCACGATCGTCCAGATGAGGCTCGAACCACGCATGTGTTCCTCCTTCGTTCACGGCACCTTGCCTAACGAGCGTCAATCTACCCACGACGGCAGCCGCCATGCGCCAACGGACACGAGGCAAATCCGGCGTGTCCCAGTGCGGGTCATAAGGTGGAGGGCATGAGTCCCGTCGTCGATGCCACCACCGACCGCGACGCGAGCATCGAGGCCTGCGTCGACGCGGTGCGCCGTGGCGAGGTCGTGGTCATCCCCACCGACACCGTGTACGGGATCGGGGCCGACGCCTTCGACCCCGCCGCCGTCGCCGACGTCCTGGCCGCGAAGGGGAGGGGCCGGGAGATGCCCCCGCCGGTCCTCGTCCCCGACACCCGCACCGTCGACGGCCTCGCGCGCGACGTCCCGGAGCAGGCCCGCCGCCTCGTCGACGCGCTGTGGCCCGGCCCCCTGACCCTCGTGCTGTGGGCCCAGCCCTCCCTCCACTGGGACCTCGGCGAGACCGGCGGCACGGTCGCCCTGCGCATGCCCGACGACGAGGTCGCGCTGGCCGTGCTCCGCGAGACCGGCCCGCTCGCGGTCACCAGCGCCAACCGCACCGGCGAGCCGGCCGCGACCACCGTCACCGACGCCGCCGTCCAGCTCGGCCCGAGCGTCGCCGTCTACGTCGACGGCGGCCCACGCGCCACGGTCGAGCCGTCGACGATCATCGACTGCACCGGGGAGTACCCGCAGGTGCTGCGCCAGGGCTCGATCGACCGCGCCCGCCTCGAGGAGGTGCTCGGTGCCGACTTCGACACGGCGCCGGTCGCCCCCTTCGCCCCTGACGAGGCACCGCCCGGGTCCGCCGACGCACCCCCGGCCGAAGAGTGGAACAATCCCCAGCGTGCAGACCCGGCCGAGCCGGCCGGGAGCGAGACCCCCACCCACACGTCCACCGACACGGAGGCCAGCGATGACCGATGACACCTTCTACGGATCCGACTTCGGTGCGCTGCGTGCCTTCGACCCCGAGATCGCCGGTGTGCTCACCAGCGAGCTCGACCGGATCCGTGGCGGCCTGCAGCTCATCGCCAGCGAGAACATCTCCTCCCCGGAGGTGCTCACCTCCCTCGGCTCGACGCTGAGCAACAAGTACGCCGAGGGCTACCCGGGCCGGCGTTACTACGGGGGCTGCTCCGAGGTCGACAAGGCCGAGGTGCTGGCGATCGAGCGCTGCAAGAGCCTGCTCGGCGCCGACCACGCCAACGTCCAGGCCCACTCCGGCGCCAGCGCCAACCAGGCCGTCTACGGTGCCTTCCTCGCCCCGGGCGAGAAGATCCTGGCGATGTCGCTGCCGCACGGCGGGCACCTGACCCACGGCACCAAGGTCTCCTTCTCCGGCAAGTGGTTCGACGCGGTCCACTACGGCGTCCACCCCGAGACCGAGGACGTCGACTACGACGAGATGGAGCGCCTGGCCAAGGAGCACCGCCCCAAGGTCATCTGCTCGGGCGGCTCCGCGATCCCGCGCCTGATCGACTTCGAGCGCATCCGCGCGATCTGCGACGAGGTCGGGGCGATCATGTGGGTCGACGCTGCGCACTTCATCGGCCTCGTCGCCGGCCAGGCCATCCCGAGCCCCGTGCCGTACGCCGACGTCGTCACCTTCACCACGCACAAGGTGCTGCGCGGGCCGCGCTCCGGCGCGCTCGTGTGCAAGGAGGAGCACGCCAAGGCGCTCGACAAGGCGATCTTCCCGATGATGCAGGGCGGCCCGCAGATGCACACGATCGCGGCCAAGGCGGTCAACTTCAAGGAGTGCGCCACCCCCGCCTACCAGGAGTACGCGAAGTCCGTCATCGAGAACGCCAAGGTCCTCGCCGACGAGCTCGGCCAGCGCGGCATCCGCCCGACGACCGGCGGCACGGACACCCACCTCGCGCTGCTGGACCTGCAGGGCGTGGAGGTGACCGGCAAGGACGCCGAGGCCCGGTGCGACGCGGCCGGCATCACGCTGAACAAGAACGCCATCCCCAACGACCCGCAGAAGCCCTCGATCGCCTCCGGCGTGCGCGTCGGCACGCCGTGCGTGACCACGCAGGGGATGGGCACGGACCAGATGGTCACCATCGCCGAGCTGATCCACACGGCCGTGACGAAGGGGGATGCCGACCCCGACCACGAGGTCTCCCGTCAGGTGCGGGGCACCGTCACCGACCTCGTGACGCAGTTCCCGGCCTACCCCCGCTGATCCGCCCGGTCACCGGCGCAGGCGGAGGCAGCAGGTGAGGGAGTACGTCTTCGTCTTCCTCGTCGCGCTGGCGACGACCTACGTCCTCGTCCCGCTGATGCGCACGCTGGCCGTGCGCGTCGGTGCCTTCACCGAGGTGCGGGAGCGCGACGTCAACGTCGTGCCGATCCCGCGCCTCGGCGGTGTGGCGATGTTCCTGGGCTACGCCGCCGCCACGCTCGTGGCGTGGCGGCTGCCCTTCCTCAGCCAGGTCTTCGAGTCCGCCGAGCTCATCGGTGTCCTCGTCGGGGCGGGCGTCGTCTGCCTCCTCGGGGCGATCGACGACGTGCGTGAGCTCGATGCGCTGACCAAGCTCGGTGGGCAGCTCCTCGCGGCCGCGATCATCGCCTTCGCGGGCGTGCAGTTCTTCTCGCTGCCGCTCGGGGTGGTCACGGTCCTGCCGGCACCGCTGCTGGTGATCCTGACGATCTTCGTCGTGGTGCTGTGCATCAACGCGGTGAACTTCATCGACGGCCTCGACGGGCTCGCCGCCGGGATCGTCGCCATCGCGGCGGTCGCCTTCTTCCTCTACAGCTACGGCATCACCGCCAACATCAGCCCGCCCAACGTCTTCTCCTCGGCGACCTTCGTCGCGGCGGCACTGGCCGGCAGCTGCATGGGCTTCCTGCCGCACAACATCTACCCGGCGAAACTGTTCATGGGGGACTCCGGGGCGCTGACGCTGGGGCTGCTCTTCGCGGCGGCGACGATCCTCAACGTCGGCCACATCGCGCCCGCCGACGTCAGCGCCAACCGGGTGGCGTCGACGATCCTGCCGCTGCTCATCCCCATCTCGATCATCCTGCTGCCGCTGATCGACGTCCTGTGGGCCGTGGTCCGGCGCACCGCCCGGGGCCAGCGGCCGTGGCACCCGGACAGCCAGCACCTGCACCACCGCATGCTGCAGATCGGCCACGGGCACCGGCGGGCGGTGCTGCTGCTGTGGCTGTGGGCGCTCGTCCTGGCGATGGGGGCCGTCAGCTTCATCTTCCTGCCGCCGGGTGCGGCCGCCGCCGGCGGAGCGGGGATGATCCTCCTCGCGGCCGGTCTGACGGCCTGGTTGCCGCGCTTCTCCCGACCCGGTCACCGGCCCAAGCAGTTCGACGACGAGGGCCGGCGGGTCGACCGGTGACCGGTCGATTGGGCGGCCCCGGGGCGCTTGTGTAAACTTTCACAAGCGCCCTCGAGTACCCTTGGTGCGATCCCGCAGAGCCCCCACTCCCGTCCCGAAGTGAGCCGATGACGACGCCTCCCCGCCGCACACCCGTGCAGGGCATGCGCCGAGGCGTCCTCGTCTCCGGCGTGGCCGGGACCGTCGTCCTCACGATCGTGGGGGCCATGGCGAAGGGGGCCGACGGCGCCCTGAGCGCGCTGGCCGGGTCACTGCTCGCCTTCGTCGTCATCCTCGTCGGCCTGCTGGCCATCACGGTCATCGTCGCCGGTGACCCGGCGGTCTCGATGGCCGGCGCCGGTGTCGTCTACCTGGGCCAGCTCATCCTCCTCGTCGGCGCCCTGCTGGCGCTGCACGGCGCCAGCTGGCTCGAGGGGGACATCACCGCCTTCTCCGCGGTCGTCGCCACCGTGGTGCTGCAGGCAGGACAGGTGACCGGCTACGTCCGCTCGCGCCACGTGATCTACCCGCAGGCGGGTCGCGCATGAGTGCCACGACCGGCCGCCCCGACGCACCGCGCCTGGTGACCAAGAAGCCCGCCGACCCGTCGGCCGCCTCCCGCTACGCCGTCGACCCCAGCCGCCCCAACCCGATCGTCGCGGCGGACGCCATGGGGTCGACCGTTCTCGCACACCTGATCACCGGACCGGTCCTCTTCGGGGGACTGGGCTGGCTGCTGGACCGCTGGCTGGGTGTCACCGTCTTCGTGGCCGTCGGCATCATCCTCGGGATGGGGCTGTCGCTCTACATCATCTGGCTCCGATACGGTACGTCCCAGGCACCCACGACCGACCACCCTGATGGGTCGACGCGCGCTGCCGCGCCACACAACGAGGAGATTCAGTGACCTTGACTGCGCTCGCGCCCACGCTGGCGGCCGCCGGAGGCGGGGAGAGCTACCAGCCCCCCACCCCGGAGATCTTCTGGCAACCCCTCTTCGAGGTGGGTGGCCTGACCGTCACCAACCAGATGGCCTGGGCCGCGATCATCACCGCGGTGCTCTCCTTCGCCATGATCGCGCTGAGCAAGCGTGCGGCGGTCCTGCCGAGCAAGGGCCAGTGGCTCTTCGAGGGCTTCTACAACTTCCCGCGCAACTCCATCGCGCGCGACATGATCGGCACCAAGGAGTTCCGCCGGTTCGTGCCGCTGCTCTTCACGCTGTTCACGATGGTGCTGTTCTACAACCTCGCCGGGTCCTTCTTCCTGACGATGAACCCCGTGAGCGGCAAGGTCGCCTTCCCGATCGCCCTGACGCTCGTGGTCTACGTGGTCTACCACTGGGTCGGCATCCAGCAGATGGGCCTCGGTGGCTACTTCAAGCACATGATCCCGCCGGGCCTGCCCGGGTGGATCGTGCCCTTCGTCTTCCTCCTCGAGCTCGTGACCTACCTGATCACGCGGCCGCTGACGCTGGCCCTGCGACTCTTCGGCAACATGTTCGCCGGCCACATGGTCATCTACCTCTTCGTCACCGGCGCCTTCTTCTTCCTGCTGCACGGCGACGGGGTCCTCCTGCGCCTGCTGTCGCTGCCGACCTTCGCGATGGCCGGCGTCATGCTCCTCTTCGAGATCCTGGTCCAGTTCCTCCAGGCCTTCGTCTTCGCCCTCCTGGCGGCCAGCTACATCGCCGGCGCCGTCGCCGAGGAGCACATCCCCGACGACGCCGCCGCCGGGGCGCACTGAGCCGCGGCCCACGCACCGCAGACCCACAACTTCATAGCCCGCACGTACAACCAGACTTCCCCGCGAGATGCCCTCGCGGTGGATCAGAAGAAACACGAAAGAGGAATCTCACATGGACGGCTCCCTCAACCTCATCGGTTACGGCCTCTCCGCCATCGGTCCGGCCATCGCCGTCGGGCTGATCTTCGCCGCGTACATCAACGGTGTTGCCCGTCAGCCCGAGTCGCGCAACCTGCTGCAGCCGATCGCCATCCTCGGCTTCGCCCTTGCCGAGGCGCTCGCCATCTTCGGTCTGGTGCTCGCCTTCGTCCTCTGATTCGCCGGTAACGGCATCAGTCCAACCGGCACCAGTTACTAGGAGTACCCGTGCACATCACCGCAACCGCCTCGTCGGTCGTGGGGCTCGCCATGGCGGAAGGGGAGACCATGCCTCTGATTCCGCACTGGGAAGAGCTCGTCTTCGGGCTGATCATGTTCGCGATCCTCTACTGGGTCGTCGCGAAGAAGGTCGTCCCGAACCTCGAGCAGGCCTACGCCGAGCGTCACGACGCGATCGAGGGCGGCATCGCCCTGGCGGAGAACGCCCAGGCCGAGGCCGAGGCCGCCAAGGCCCACTACGAGTCCCAGCTCGCCGAGGCCCGTGCCGAGGCCGCCAAGATCCGTGAGGACGCACGCGCCGAGGGCGCGGCCATCGTCGCGGAGATGCGCGGTCAGGCCCAGGCCGAGGCCAGCCGGATCACCGAGTCGGCGCACAAGCAGATCGAGGCGGAGCGCCAGCAGGCGGCCATCTCCCTGCGCGGTGAGGTGGGTCGTCTCTCGACCGACCTGGCCGGCCGCATCGTCGGTCACGAGCTGCAGGACTCCGGGAGCCGCCAGAGCCTCATCGACGGCTTCCTGACCGACCTCGAGACGGGCAAGGTCCAGCCGGAGCGCGTCACGACGGGTCGTGACGCCTGATGCGAGGTTCCTCCCGCACTGCCGTCCTCGAGGGTCGTCCGGCCTTCGAGTCGGCGCTGACGTCCGGTGACCCGGCCGTCGTGGCGGACGAGCTCTTCGCCGTGGTCGGGCTGCTCGACGACAACGCGACCCTGCGTCGCAGCGTCGCCGACCCCTCCCGCGAGGGTAGCGACAAGTCGGGTCTGGTGACCCGGCTGCTCGGCGGCAAGATCTCCGAGGGCACCGTCGGTGCCGTCGCGAGCCTGGCCGCCCAGCGGTGGTCGGCCGATCGGGACCTCACCGACACGCTCGAGCGTTTCGCCGTCGAGGCCGCGCTCAAGGGTGCCGAGGACAACCGGGCGATCGATCAGGTCGAGGACGAGCTCTTCCGCTTCGAGCGGGTCGTCGCGGGCAACCCCGAGCTGCGCGACGCGCTCGCCAACCGCCAGGGTGACCGGGCCGGCAAGGCCGAGCTCGTCAGCTCGCTCCTGGAGGGCAAGACCCGTCCGGAGACGCTGCGTCTGGCACGACAGGCCGTTCTGGCTCCGCGCGGTCGGCGCTTCTCGCGGACCATCGAGGAGTACCTCCAGGTCGCGGCCGAGCGTCGTCAGCAGTACACCGCGGTCGTCATGACGGCGGTCGACCTCACCGACGCACAGCGCACCCGGCTCTCGGACGCTCTGCAGCGGGTCTACGGCAAGGCGGTCCAGCTGCACGTCGTCCACGACGAGGACGTCATCGGCGGCCTCCGGGTCCAGATCGGCGACGAGGTCGTCGACGGGACCGTCCTGCGCCGCCTCGACGAGGCAAAGCGACACCTGGCCGGCTGAGGCCCGAGTCCACAACCACCATGCAGACCACCCACTCGGCCCCCACCACGGCCGGCAACGAGGAGAAGACAACATGACGGAGCTTTCGATCCGTCCGGAGGAGATCCGGGACGCCCTGGACGGCTACGTGCAGTCCTACAACCCGGGCGCGGCCTCCCGTGAAGAGGTCGGCCGCGTCACCGACACCGGTGACGGCATCGCCCACGTCGAGGGCCTGCCCTCGGCCATGACGAACGAGCTGCTCGAGTTCGAGGACGGCACGCTCGGCCTCGCACTCAACCTCGACGTCCACGAGATCGGTGTCGTCGTCCTCGGCGACTTCTCCAAGCTCGAGGAGGGCCAGGAGGTCAAGCGCACCGGCGAGGTCCTCTCGGTCCCGATCGGTGACAACTTCCTCGGCCGCGTCGTCAACCCGCTCGGCCAGCCGATCGACGGCCTCGGCGAGGTCGTCTCCGAGGGGCGTCGCGCGCTCGAGCTGCAGGCTCCGAGCGTCGTCGACCGCAAGTCGGTCCACGAGCCGCTGCAGTCGGGCATCAAGGCCATCGACGCCATGATCCCGGTGGGCCGTGGCCAGCGTCAGCTGATCATCGGTGACCGCCAGACCGGCAAGACCACGGTCGCGGTCGACACGATCATCAACCAGAAGCAGGCCTGGGAGACCGGCGACCCGAACCAGCAGGTGCGCTGCATCTACGTCGCCATCGGTCAGAAGGGCTCGACGATCGCCTCGGTCAAGGGCTCCCTCGAGGAGGCCGGCGCGATGGAGTACACGACCATCGTCGCGGCCCCCGCGTCCGACGCGGCCGGCTTCAAGTACCTGGCCCCCTTCACCGGGTCGGCCATCGGTCAGCACTGGATGTACCAGGGCAAGCACGTCCTCATCGTCTTCGACGACCTGAGCAAGCAGGCCGAGGCCTACCGCTCGATGTCGCTGCTGCTGCGCCGCCCGCCGGGCCGTGAGGCCTACCCGGGTGACGTCTTCTACCTGCACTCGCGTCTGCTGGAGCGCTGCGCCAAGCTCTCCGACGGGATGGGTGCCGGCTCGATGACCGGTCTGCCGATCATCGAGACGAAGGCCGGTGACGTCTCGGCGTACATCCCGACCAACGTCATCTCCATCACCGACGGCCAGATCTACCTGCAGGCCGACCTGTTCAACTCGGACGTGCGCCCCGCCATCGACGTGGGTGTCTCGGTCTCCCGAGTCGGCGGTGACGCGCAGATCAAGCCGATGAAGAAGGTCGCGGGTCGTCTCAAGCTCGACCTGGCCCAGTACCGCTCCCTCGAGGCCTTCGCGATGTTCGCGTCCGACCTCGACCCGGCCTCGAAGCAGCAGCTGGCCCGAGGCGCCCGGCTCGTCGAGCTGCTCAAGCAGCGTCAGGCCAACCCGTTCCCGGTCGAGGACCAGGTCGTCTCGGTCTGGGCCGGTACCACCGGTCGTCTCGACGACGTCGCGGTCGGCGACATCTCGCGCTTCGAGTCCGAGTGGATCGACTACCTGCACCGCAACGAGCAGGGTCTGCTCGATGCGCTGCGTGAGCGCGGCGACTGGGAGGACTCGACCCAGCAGGCGCTGGCCTCGGCCTTCGACGCCTTCCGTCCGACCTTCGTCGCGGGCGACGGGGACGAGGTGCCGATGGGCAGCACCGAGGAGGACGGCGACGACGCGCTCGACTCCTCGCAGGAGCAGATCGTCAAGCAGAAGCGCTGATGTCTTCGGCCGGGTGCCCTCGGGCGCCCGGCCGGGGCACCTCGCACCCCTGGTCGGCCGTCGGCCGACTTCTCGACCACGAACCACCAGAGAGGCGGAAACGCATGGGAGCGCAGATCCGGGAGTACCGGCAGCGCATCCGGTCCGTCAGTGCGACCAAGAAGATCACGCGCGCCATGGAGCTCATGGCAGCGTCGCGGGTCGTCAAGGCACAGCAGGCCGTGCGTGAGTCAACGCCGTACGCGCGTGCGCTGACCCGCGCGGCGTCGGCCGTGGCCACGTACTCCGACGAGGACCACCCCCTGACCACGGAGCGCGAGGACGTCGCGCGTGCAGCGCTCGTCGTCGTCGCGGCCGACCGTGGCCTCGCGGGCGGGTACAACGCCAACGTCCTCAAGGAGGGCGAGCGCATCGCCGCACGCCTGCGTGACGAGGGCAAGGAGGTCGTGCCCTACCTCGTCGGTCGGCGCGCGGTCTCGTTCTACTCGTTCCGCAAGCGTGAGTACGCGGCCGAGTGGACCGGGTTCACCGAGAAGCCGAAGTTCGAGAACGCCCGCGAGATCGGCGAGCGGCTCGTCGCGGACTTCCAGGCCGACCGGGAGGACGGTGGCGTGGACGAGGTCCACGTCGTCTCCACCCGATTCGTGTCGATGGTCGGCCAGGAGCCGGAAGCGGTCCGCCTGCTGCCGCTCGAGGTCGTCGAGGGCGTCGAGGAGCCGGAGGGTGACGAGATCTACCCGCTCTACGACTTCGAGCCCAACGCCGAGGAGCTGCTCGACACACTGCTGCCGCGGTACGTGAACGCGCGCATCTTCAACGCCCTCCTGCACGCGGCCGCCTCCGAGCTCGCGGCGCGCCAGCGCGCCATGAAGTCGGCGACCGACAACGCCGAGGAGCTCATCAAGAAGTACACCCGGCTGGCCAACCAGGCCCGCCAGGCCGAGATCACCCAGGAGATCTCCGAGATCGTCGGCGGCGCCAGCGCCCTGGCCGAGTCCAAGTGAGAAGGTAGAGAGAAACCCCATGACTGCCACCGTCACCGAAGAGAACACCACCACCTCGGGTGGGGTCGGGCGCGTCTCCCGCGTCATCGGCCCGGTCGTCGACGTCGAGTTCAGCGTCGACACCATGCCCGAGCCGTACAACCTGCTGACCACCGAGGTCGCCATCGACGGCGTATCGCACCGGGTCAACCTCGAGGTCGCCCAGCACATCGGCGACAACATGGTCCGGGCGATCTCGTTGCAGCCGACCGACGGCCTCGTGCGCGGCGCGCAGGTCCAGGACACCGGCGGCCCGATCACCGTCCCCGTCGGTGATGTCACCCTCGGCAAGGTCTTCAACACCACCGGCGCCTGCCTCAACCTCAAGGAGGGCGAGACCCTCGAGGTCTCCGAGCGCTGGGGCATCCACCGACAGGCTCCGCCCTTCGACCAGCTCGAGTCGAAGACCACCATGTTCGAGACCGGCATCAAGGTCATCGACCTGCTCACCCCGTACGTCCAGGGTGGCAAGATCGGCCTCTTCGGTGGTGCCGGCGTCGGCAAGACCGTCCTCATCCAGGAGATGATCGCCCGAGTCGCCCGCGACCACGGTGGTGTCTCCGTCTTCGCCGGTGTCGGCGAGCGCACCCGTGAGGGCAACGACCTCATGGTCGAGATGGAGGAGGCCGGCGTCCTCGGCCAGACCGCACTGGTCTTCGGCCAGATGGACGAGCCGCCGGGCACGCGTCTGCGCGTCGCCCTGTCCGCGCTGACGATGGCGGAGTACTTCCGCGACGTGCAGAAGCAGGACGTGCTGCTGTTCATCGACAACATCTTCCGCTTCACGCAGGCCGGCTCCGAGGTCTCCACGCTGCTGGGCCGCATGCCCTCCGCCGTGGGGTACCAGCCGACCCTGGCCGACGAGATGGGCACGCTCCAGGAGCGCATCACCTCCACGCGTGGTCACTCGATCACCTCGATGCAGGCGATCTACGTGCCGGCCGACGACTACACCGACCCGGCACCGGCGACCACCTTCGCCCACCTGGACGCGACGACCGAGCTCTCCCGTGAGATCGCCTCGCAGGGCATCTACCCGGCCGTGGACCCGCTGACCTCCACCAGCCGGATCCTCGACCGTCGTTACATCACCGAGGAGCACTACGGCACCGCGGTGCGCGTGAAGTCGATCCTCCAGCGCAACAAGGAGCTGCAGGACATCATCGCGATCCTCGGTATCGACGAGCTGTCCGAGGAGGACAAGATCCTCGTCGGCCGCGCGCGTCGCATCGAGCGGTTCCTCTCGCAGAACACGTACGTCGCCAAGCAGTTCACCGGCATCGAGGGCTCGACGGTTCCGCTGTCCGAGACCATCGAGGCCTTCACCAAGATCTGTGACGGCGAGTACGACCACATCGGCGAGCAGGCCTTCTTCATGTGCGGTGGCCTCGAGGACGTCGAGCGCCAGTGGGCGGAGATCCAGAAGAACTCCTGATCCACCACGCACCACCCGGCCGCCCCCCTTCGCCCGACGAAGGGGGGACGGCCGCATCCGTCGGGGGAGCGACCTACACTGGCCGACATGAGGACAGCAGGAGACGTGCGCGGGCGGACGTGGCGATGACGGCCGCGACCGGTCAGGGACCGCTCCCGCTCGCGCAGGGCACGAACCGCAGCGAGCGGATCGTCGTGCTCGTCATCGCCGCCGTCAGCCTCGTCGGTCTGGGCGTCGCCCGGCTGTGGCCGGTCGCCTCCGTCGACTCCGGCGAGCCGACGTGCCTGCTGCGGATCTTTACCGGGTTGCCCTGCCCGGGGTGCGGCATGACCCGGTCGTGGGTGCACCTCGCGCACGGTGACGTGCTCACCGCCTTCGAGTACAACCTCTTCGGCCCGATCGGCATGGCCGCCGCGGCGGGGATCGTCGCCTATGTCGGTGTCGCGCTCGTCCGGCGGCGACCACCCGAGCGCCTCCTCTCGCTCGTCGACCCGAAGGTGCTGCTCGGGCTGATCACCGTGTGGCTGGCCTACTCCGCCGTGCGGATGGTCAGCCTCGGAGTGGGCCAGGACTACTTCGCACTCGTGGTCGCCTGACCTGGTGTCCGACGCATCGCCCCACGCGGGATAGCATGGAGTGGCACTCACCCCGATATCGAAGGACCCCTCGTGAGCTCCCTGAACGTTGAACTCGTCGCCGCAGACCGCAAGGTCTGGTCCGGAGAGGCCAGCATGGTCCGGGCCCGCACCACCGAGGGAGAGATCGGTGTCATGCCGGGTCACACCCCGATGCTCGGTGTCCTCGTGGAGGGTGACGTGCTGATCTCGTCCCCCGAGGGTGACCAGAGCGCCTCCATCGACGGCGGCTTCTTCTCCGTCGACCACGACACCGTGACGATCGTCGCGGAGACCGTCCAGGTCCCGGCCAGGGCCTGACCCAGCCATGTCAACCCTGCAGGTCGTGGAGGTCCTCCTCCTTGCAGGGTGTCTGCTCCTCGCGCTGTGGCTCGTCGTGCTGTGGCTGCGCCGACGTGCGTTGGCCGCCCACGGACCGATGTGTCCCTGTGCCGTCCGCCTGCCCGGGTCGTCTCGTTGGCGACTCGGGTTGTTGCGTATGGGGGTGCGTGACCTCGACTGGTTCAGCGTGGCCGGCCTGACGACGTCCCCCTCGATGTCGTGGGCGCGGGAGGGCATGGAGATCTCCACCCCCGCGCCGGAACCCGTCTCGCTCCCGGGCCTGGACAGCGCCGTCGCGGTGACCCTGACACGGGGCCGCGAGCACCTCGCGGACCTGGCCGTCGAGCCGAAGATCTACCCGGCCGTGCGCTCGTGGCTCGAGTCGGCCCCGCCGGGCCACAACGTCAACGTCACCTGAGGACGAAGGGGGCGGCTCACCCGCGCGTGCGACGCTGCGGGGCCTCCTCGCGGCCACCGCCCGGCTGCCACAGCACGTCGCCGCCGATCGGGAGGTTGGCGATACGGGCGAGGATGAAGAGCAGGTCGGACAAGCGGTTCAGGTAGGTCGTCGTCAGCGGGCTCACGCCGCCGACCCCGCGCTCGCCGGCCGTCTCCGTGCCGTACTCCTCGCGGGCGGCCCAGGCCGAGCGCTCGGCCCGGCGGACCACGGTCGTCGCGTGGTGCAGGTGGGCCGATGCCGCGGTGCCGCCCGGGAGGATGAAGGAGCGCAGCGGCTCGACCTGCTCGAGGTAGTGGTCGCAGTCGGCCTCGAGCTCGTCGACCCACGCCTGCTTCACGCGCAGCGGCGGGTACTTCGGCGCCTCCTGCAGCGGGGTCGACAGGTCGGCGCCCAGGTCGAAGAGGTCGTTCTGCACCCGGGTGAGGGTCGTGACGACCTCCTCGGGCAGCCCGCCGGTCGCGATGGCCACCCCGATGACCGCGTTGGCCTCGTTCGAGTCGGCGTAGGCCTGCAGGCGTGAGTCCGTCTTGCTCGTGCGGCTGAAGTCCCCGAGTGCCGTCGTGCCCTCGTCGCCGGTGCGGGTGTAGATCTTCGTCAGGTTGACCATGCCGCCATCGTCGCAGGTGCCCGCACTGACCGTGCGGTGGCCGCCACCTGACCATCCGCAGGGAGTTGTGTAATCGCATCGTGACGGCAGGGTGCAACCCCCGTGGGGAGGCGCGCGTCACACTGGGTGACATCGGTTGGCAGCAGGGGAAAGCAGGTGACCGGAATGAGCGCACTGACCGCGCTGACGCCAGTGGGTGGCGACGGGGCCACCCGCGTCCGGGTGGGCGTGCCCTTCGACATCCGGCACAGTGCCGACCTGCGTCAGGAGCTCGTGGGTGTGCTGCGCGAGGGCAGCGGCCAGGTCCTCGTGGACATCTCGGAGTCGACGGTCGTTGACCAGGCGGGCTTCGCCACGCTGCTCGGGGCGCACGCCCGCGCCGCACGGGCGGGACGGCGGCTGCGCTTCACCGGTGCCGACGAGCGCACCACCCGGCTGCTGCGCCGGGCAGGCCTGGTCCGCCTCCTCCACGACGTGGAGCAGGTGCAGCGGCCGCGCCGCCGTTCCGTGGCCGGCTGAGCCCGCCCTGGCCCCAGGGTTGAGGTGGACGCGCGGACGAATCATGGGCGAGTCGGCGTCCGATCGCACCGACCCACCGCCTCGACTGTGGCGACCTTCACCGCGGATGACCCTGTGACCCCGGGCCACGCGACGGTACCTTGCCACCATGGCCGAGAGCACCGATTCCCCCACTCCTGCCGCCGAGGCGGCGCGTCCCGAGCGTGACCGCCCCTGGGTGATGCGCACCTACGCCGGTCACTCCAGCGCCGCGGCGTCCAACGAGCTGTACCGCCGCAACCTGGCCAAGGGCCAGACCGGCCTCTCGGTCGCCTTCGACCTACCGACGCAGACCGGGTACGACCCCGACCACGTGCTCAGCCGTGGCGAGGTGGGCAAGGTCGGCGTGCCGATCAGCCACATCGGCGACATGCGCAAGCTCTTCGACCAGATCCCGCTCGGCGAGATGAACACGTCGATGACGATCAACGCCGTCGCGATGTACCTGCTGGCGATGTACCAGGTCGCCGCGGAGGAGCAGGCCGAGGCCGCCGGCCAGGACCCGGCCGAGGTCGTCGCCAAGCTCGGCGGCACGACGCAGAACGACATCATCAAGGAGTACCTGAGCCGCGGGACGCACGTCTTCCCGCCCGGGCCCTCGATGCGCCTGATCACCGACATGGTCACCTACACCGTCGGCGAGATCCCCAAGTGGAACCCGATCAACATCTGCAGCTACCACCTGCAGGAGGCCGGCGCGACGCCCGTGCAGGAGGTCGCCTACGCGATGTCCACGGCGATCGCCGTCCTCGACGCCGTCCGCGACTCCGGCCGGGTGCCGGAGGAGGAGTTCGGCAGGGTCGTCGCCCGCATCTCCTTCTTCGTCAACGCAGGCGTGCGCTTCGTCGAGGAGATGTGCAAGATGCGCGCCTTCGTCCAGCTGTGGGACGAGATCACCCGGGAGCGTTACGGCGTCACCGAGGCCAAGCAGCGCCGATTCCGCTACGGCGTGCAGGTCAACAGTCTGGGTCTGACCGAGGCGCAGCCGGAGAACAACATCCAGCGCATCGTGCTCGAGATGCTCGCCGTCACCATGAGCAAGGACGCCCGCGCCCGCGCGGTGCAGCTCCCGGCGTGGAACGAGGCGCTCGGCCTGCCGCGTCCCTGGGACCAGCAGTGGGCGCTGCGCCTGCAGCAGGTCCTCGCCTTCGAGTCCGACCTGCTCGAGTACGACGACCTCTTCGCCGGCTCCCCGGTCGTGGAGAAGAAGGTCGCCGAGATCGTCGAGGGCGCCAAGGCCGAGATCGACCGCATCCAGGAGATGGGCGGCGCCGTCCCGGCCGTCGAGTCGGGCTACATGAAGTCCGCGCTCGTCGCCAGCCACGCGCTGCGGCGCCAGCGCATCGAGGCCGGCGAGGACATCGTCGTCGGGGTCAACAAGTTCGAGACGACCGAGCCCAACCCGCTGACCGCCGACCTCGACACCGCGATCCAGACGGTCGACGAGGGCGTCGAGGAGGCCGCGGTCGAGGCCATCCGCACCTGGCGCTCCGAGCGCGACGCCGACCCGGAGCGCGGTCCGCGGGCCGCAGCCTCCCTCGAGCGCCTGCGCGAGGTCGCCGGGACCGACGAGAACCTCATGGAGGCCTCCCTCGAGTGCGCCCGTGCCGGCGTCACGGTCGGGGAGTGGGCCCAGGCGCTGCGCGAGGTCTTCGGTGAGTTCCGCGCCCCGACCGGTGTATCCGGCTCGGTCGGTGTGGCCGACGGCGGCTCCGAGGAGCTGCAGTCGGTGCGCGATCGTGTCACCCGCACGGAGGAGGAGCTCGGCGAGAAGCTGCGCGTCCTCGTCGGCAAGCCCGGGTTGGACGGTCACTCCAACGGCGCCGAGCAGATTGCGGTGCGGGCGCGTGACGCCGGCTTCGAGGTCATCTACCAGGGCATCCGGCTCACGCCCGACCAGATCGTCTCGGCGGCCGTCGCCGAGGACGTGCACCTCGTCGGTGTCTCGATCCTCTCCGGCTCGCACATGGAGCTCGTCCCGGACGTCCTCGAGGGGCTGAGGGCGCAGGGCGCCGGCGACATCCCGGTCATCGTCGGCGGCATCATCCCCGAGTCCGACGCCAAGCGTCTGCAGGAGATGGGCGTGGCCGCGGTCTTCACACCGAAGGACTTCGGCCTCAACGAGATCATGGGCCGCTTCGTCGACATCATCCGCGAGCAGCGCGGCCTGCCCGCGCACGAGACCGCCACGGCCTGACCCCCCGGTGGTTGAGGTGTGAGTTCGCGCAGCACGCTTCTCCACGTTCCCTGAGGAGCTTGCGCAGCAAGCGTCTCGAAGGGATGGCTCGCCCCCATACAGTGGCCGGGTGACCATGCACTGTCCGGCGACGCTTCTGCTCACCGCCACCCCGGAGGGCGAAGGGGGCGTGCCCGCCCTCGTCGAGCGGCTCGTCGGCGAGTCGGTGCTGGCCGTCGTCACCCCTCCGGGCGATGCCCGGGGTGCGGCGGTGGCCGCGGCACTGGACGTGCCGCTGGAGCAGGAGCCGGGCCTCGAGCTGGGCGAGCCCCCATCGGCCCTGCTCGCGGAGATCGCCGACCTGCACCGGGGCGAGACGGTGCTCGTGCTGAGCGGCGAGACCACGGACGCGGCAGCCGCCATCAGGCGGATCGAGCTGGGCGAGGCCTACTAGGCGCTCACTCCCAGTCGTCGCGCTCGTGGCTGACCGGACGCGGGTGGTCGCCCTCGGCGTGCACCTCGTGCCCGTCGTCGGACCACGCGCCGTGTGCCATCGGCGGGCCGCCTGCCGCCGGCACTCCTGCTGCTGATCCAGATGCCGTCGGACCACCCGCCGGTGAGGCGCCACCCGCTGCCGGTGAGGCGGTGCCCGCCGCCGGTGAGGCGGTGCTCGTGGCCGGGGCGGCCCCCTTCGGCGTGCTGGACTGGGCGCCCATCCCCACGGCCGCCGCGTCGAAGAGGCGCAACAGCTCCATCGGCAGCGGGAAGACGACCGTCGAGTTCTGCTCCGCGCCCAGCTCGAGCATCGAGGAGAGCGTGCGCAGGTGCATCGCGGCCGGGTGCGCCTCCATGACCTCCGCTGCCTTGGCGAGGTTCTCGGCGGCCTCCTGCTCACCGATGGCGTGGATGACCTTCGCGCGGCGGTCGCGCTCGGACTCCGCCTGGCGGGCCATGGCGCGGCGCATGCTCTCGGGGAGCAGCACGTCCTTGACCTCGACGATCGTGACCTTGATGCCCCACGGGTTGGTCACCTCGTCGATGATCTGCTGGAGCTTGGCGTTGATCTCCTCGCGCTTGGTCAGCAGGTCGTCGAGGCTGGTCTGGCCGATGATGCTGCGCAGCGTCGTCTGGGCCACCTGCTGCGTACCGACCTGGTAGTTCTCGATGGCGAGCACCGCGCGGACAGGGTCCACGACGTTGTAGTAGGTCACCGCGTTGACCTGGACGGTGACGTTGTCCTTGGTGATCAGGTCCTGCGGGGGCACGTCGTAGGTGTGCGTGCGCAGGTCGATCTTGCGCACCTTGTCCACGATGGGCGCGACGATGATCACGCCCGGCCCCTTGGCGTCCTGGATGCGCCCGAGGCGGAAGACCACCGCGCGCTCGTACTCGGGGATGATCCTCACCGCACGGGTGACGACGTAGCCCACGGCCAGTGCCGCGATGACCAGACCGATCAGGGTGGTGTCGATCATGACTCCTCCTTGCCTTGCGGTGACTCGAGGGGTTCGACGAGCAGCTCCAGGCGGTCCACGGCCGTGATCCGCACGTCCTCGCCGGCGCGGAGGGGGACCTCGCTGCGCACCGACCACCAGCTGCCCTCGACGAAGACCTGCCCGTGGGCGCCCTCCGCCGTGCGCAGGGTGACGACCTGGCCGGGGAAGAGATCGACCCCGGTGCTGCTCGAGGGGGAGCGTCCGTAGCGGCGCCACAGCAGCACGGTCAGCACCAGGCCGACGGCTACCACGACGAACAGCGGCACGACCAGACCCCAGAGCAGTCCCCAGCCGATGCCGAGCTCGTCGGCCACCCAGGACACCACGTCGCCGGGGTCGGGGTCCGGTGCGGGCGAAGGGAGGTGGCTCGGCTGTGTGGTTGCCATGCCTGCCTCCTCCCTCGGCTGCTTGTGACCAGCCTAGTGCGCAGGAAGGCTTCGAGGCTCAGGCCGAAGGCGGCCTTCGCGCCTCAGCCACCGGTGGCCGGGGCCGGGCGGCGACCTTCGCACGCCGAGCCCGCTGGCTGAGGTGTGAGGAGCTCTGCGACGAGCCTCGAAGCCAAGCGGGATCAGAAGAGGCGGTGCATGCTCGTGTCGATGCCCTTGAGCTCGTCGTAGTCGAGGGTCACGCAGCGGATGCCGCGGTCCTCGGCGAGCGTGCGCGCCTGGGGCTTGATCACCTGCGCGGCGAAGACCCCGGTGACCGGTCGCAGCTGCGGGTCGCGGTTCATCAGCTCGAGGTAGCGGGTGAGCTGCTCGACGCCGTCGATCTCGCCGCGGCGCTTGATCTCGACGGCGAC